>JADMJS010000575.1 GCA_018780435.1 Myxococcales bacterium | reverse complement strand
ACGGGGGACTGGGTCCACCCGTGGTGGGGCTACAAGGGCGAGAAGATCGGCACGGAGAACGGGCCCGGCGAGCAGTTCCACTCGAAGCCGATCCTGCTCTTCTGGATGGAAGCGGCGACGATCAAGGCCATCGGGCTCTCCGAGACCTCGATCCGCTTCCCGGTGGCGCTCATCGCCATCATCGCGATCTTCGCGACCTACTACGCGTTATCGAAGATGGTCGGGAGACGGCGCGCCTTGCTGGCGTCCCTCGTCCTCGCGACCTGCCCCCTTTGGTATTTCCTCGCACGACAGTCCCAGACCGACATGCCCTTCGTCGGCACGCTCACAGCCGCGATGATGTTCTTCGCGCTCGCGATGTTCGGACCGCGAGAGCCGACCAGCGACCGACGTTTCTGGGTGCTGCTCGGTGGCACGCTCGTCTTCATCCTGGTGCTCTTCATCCCACAGCTCGGCATCATCACGGCCGACGTCAACCACGCCCCCCTGCCCCGCGCCGACGGCCGTCCGCCGGGCGCCTTCGATCAGTGGCGCGTCACCGGCTGGATGCAGGCCGCCACCTATCTGATGATCTTCGGGGCCTTCTTGCTCTCGATCATCGCGCCCATCGCCCGCGAGCTGGCGGCCGGCGGCCTCAGCGACCGCTTCAAGGAAGACTGGCGCCGCAAGTGTTACCTGTGGATCTTCTACGGTTTTTGCGCGCTCAGCCTCATGGGCAAGGGCCTGCTCGGCTTCATGCTCCCGGGCGCGGTCATCTTCGTCTACCTGCTCCTCACCAACGAGTGGGGTGTGCTCGTGCAGCGGGTCCCTGCCTCGCTAGCCCCGAACGGCCGGGGCGGCCTTCGCGGCCGAGCGGAGCTCCTCCGCGGCATCGGCCTGTTCATCTGCATCGGCTTCCCCTGGTACGTGGCGCTCCTTTCGGGGCCGGACGGCAACGCGTTCTGGACCCGCTTCTTCATCCACGACCACTTCAACCGCCTCGGCAGTGGCGTGCACTCGATCGACGACGGGAGCTTCGAGCACTTCCTCAAGTGGCTCGGCTTCGGCATGTGGCCCTGGTCGGGGCTCATCCTCGTCGGGCTGGCCGGACTCGCAACGTTGAAGCTCCGCGACCACGACGGCCGCTCCCGGCTCCGGCTCTTCCTCTACCTCTGGGCCTTCCTGGCCTACATGCTCTTCTCGGCGTCGAGCACGAAGTTCCACCACTACATCTTCCCAGCGCTGCCGCCCCTCGCCGTGCTCATCGGGCTCGGCCTCGCTGACACCTTCACCGACCGCAGCCTGACGCGCCGCGCGCTGGTCATCGCGGGCGTCGGGATCGCGAGTCTGCTGGCGTGGGATCTCTTCCACAACCCGCAGCACCTCCGAAACCAGTTCACCTACAAGTACGACCGCGAGTGGCCTTCCGAAGCACAGCGTCCGCACGACCCGAACGGGGAGATCCGCTTTGAGAAGGACGTGAAGACCGCATGGGAGCCGGACCGCACGTGGGCGGAGTCCGACTTCTACAAACACACGCCCGAGTCGCTCCACACCATCCTGGCGGCGACCCCGCTACGATTCGAGACGTGGATCCCCGCGGTCGCCATCAGCGCCGCCATCGCCTTCATGCTGCTCGCGTTCGGCCACCTCGGGGTTCGGACCGCAGGCCTCGCGCTCCTCGGGCTCACGAGCACCGCAATGGCGGCGTGGGTCCTGAACTACTACATGCCCATGATCGCCCCTCACTGGAGCCAGAAGTACCTCTTCGATCGCTACTTCGACGTCTGCATACCAGCCCGAAATCCGGTGGACGTCGACGAGGCATTCCGACCACTAATCGCCGACGATGAGTCGCTCGTGTCTTTCTTCGAGCCCCGCGGCAAGCGCAATTGCCAAGACGAGGTCATCTCCTGGCTGCTCACGTGGCGCGGCGAGACCTTCTACTCGGACAACACCATCCGTCCCATCCAGAAGGACGCGACACAGTTCGAACCCTACTTGCAGGAGTTCAACAAGGGCGCCCGCTTCTACGTCCACATCGAGCGGACGCGCGCCCGTGGCTTCAAGAGCCGGGCCGACACCATGCTGAAGAAGCTACAGAGTGGGCGCGACTTCAAGGGCATCAAGGAATACGCCGTCACCCTCGAACACAACGAGAACTACTGGTTCGTGCTGCTGAAGGCGGAGCCCGTCTGTCAGGACGGCTACGACAAAGACCCGCTCGGCCGCTGCGTCGCGCGGGTCGCCGCCCGGTAGCGTGATCAGCGTGCCGACAGCAGCCGCCGCGCGATGACCTTCCCCGCTTCGACGCCCGGCTGGTCGAAGGGATCGACCCCGTAGAGTCCACCCGCGTAGGCCGTCATGGCCTGCGTGATGAGCATCCACGCCCCGAGAGACTCTGGAGTCACGGCGGGCATGCGCCACGTGAGGTTCGGCCGCCCCGCTTGGGTCAGCGCCTCGGCCGTACCGCGCTTCTCCATTCGGAGGATGTGGCCCATGTCGTGGCCGACCATCCACGCGACGTCGGGGTCGTCGCCCAGATCAGCGGGCGGGATCGGCATGGACCGCTCGAAGCGATCGACTTCGATGAAGGCGACCACCATGTTCGGCGGCCCCTCCATCCAGAGCTGCAATTGGCTGTGTTGGTCGGTGGCGCCGACCGCAGTGACGGGAACCGGACCGCGCCCCGCTTTTCCGAGGCTCTCCGCCCAGAGCTGAGCGAACCACTCCGCGGTGGCGCGCAGCGAGTCGGCATAAGGGACCGTCGCGATCACCGGGCGGCCTTTTTCGGCGTCGAGTGAATAGAGCAATCCGGCCGCGGCGAGCGCCGGGTTCTCGGCCGGATCCGGTGACGCGAGGCGCTCGGCGGCCCACGCCATGCCGCGGAAGACCCCTTCGAGGTCGACACCGGCCGCCGCGGCGGGGTAGAGGCCGACTGGCGTGAAGACGCTGAAGCGGCCACCGACCCCCGGCGGGACCTCGAAGCTCGGCAGGCCGTCGCGGCGCGCGAGGCGCCGGAGGAAGCCCTTGTTCGGGTCCGTCGTCACCACGAGCCGGGACGCGAGTGCACCGTAGCTGCCGAGCCGCGCGGCGGCCTGCTCCCGGACCACGAGGAGCTGTGCGATCGTCTCGAGGGTGCCGCCGCTCTTCGAGATGGCGTTCCACTGCGTCCGATCGAGATCGAGGCCGTCGATAAGGGCCCCGAACCGATCGGGGTCGAGGTTGTCCGGGAAGTGGACGCGGAGGCCGGCGCCACCGAGGGCGGCGATGAGCGCACGCCCGCCGAGCGACGACCCGCCGATCCCGAGCACCACGAGGTCGTCGAAGCGGGACTGCGCCGCCGTCGCTGCCTCGAGGACACGTTCGAGAGTGGCGCGGTCTTCGTGCAAGCGCAGGAAGGGCAGCTCGCCACTCGCGACCCGCGTGTGGATCGCCGAGTGGGCGGTGGTGAGCGAGGGCCCGAGCGCCTTCAGGCAGCTCGGCGAGAGGCCGTTCGCACCGACCTGGTCCGAATAGAGATTGCCCGGTTCGAATCGAAGTGGTTCGTGTTGCATAGAGGCAGACTCTAACAGGGCCACAGACGTCACGCCACGCTTGACCCACCCGGCGGCCAGCCCATAGAGTTCGCCGCTTCGATGCCCGGGGCGTGTGGAAGCCGCCCAGGGTACCGTGACCATCAGGGTCAGACCTTACACAACAACGACGCGGATATCGTCATAGGCCCAGAGGGGCCGCGAGGTCCGCACAGGGAGCGGTCCGATGAATCTGCGATACCTTCTCTCGGCGAGCCTCATCGCCTTCGCCTTCTCGGCGTGCGAGTCGTCCAAGTCCAGCTCGGGCGGCAACGACGCGGCGGACGCTACCGACGCCGCCGATGGCACCGACGGCACCACCGCAGCGGACGCGACGGACGCGGCGGACGGCACCGAGGCCGGCGACGGCACCGACGGCAGCACCGACACGACCGACGGGACCGACGGGACCGACGGCAGCAGTGATTCGACCGACGGCGACGACGGGCCCGACATCATCATCGCTCCGGACGGCTCGGATGGGACCGACGGTGAGCCGGAGGAGCTGAAGTGCCTCGGCATCCTGCAGTGCGTCAATGGCTGCCCGCAGACCAACCAGGAGGAGTTCCTGTTCTGCCTCGAGGACTGCCGGTCCCAGGGATCGGACGAGTCGGCGACGGCGTTCAGCGAGTTCTTCCAGTGTCAGATTACCAACTGTCAGGGTCTCTCTGGCGATGCCGGCACCAAATGCGTCACTGAGAAGTGCATCGACGAGGCGATGGCCTGCCAGAACGATGGCATCGGCCTCGGTGAGAAGACCTGCCCTCAGCTCTTCAGCTGCCTTCAGCCCTGCGCTGCGATGTCGGACCAAGCCGAAGCGGCGGCGTGCCAGCTCGCCTGCCTCGAAGAAGGAAGCCAGCCAGCGGTCGATGCCTTCTACGCCGTCACCGAGTGCGCTCAGGCCAACTGTGCGGGTCTCAAGGACGCGGCGCTCGAAGCCTGCGCCCAGGAGAAGTGCGCCGAACCCTTCGAGACCTGCTTCGGCGGGGCGGTGGGCACCGGTGACGCGACCTGCTCCGAGCTCGTAGTCTGCCTGAACCCGTGCGCGAGCAAGCCCAACCAGCAGGAGGCCGCCGCCTGCCAGCTCGATTGTTTGACGGAAGCGTCCGAGCTCGCTGCGGACACCTACAACACGCTTCAGGAGTGCGTCATCGACGAGTGCGGCGCACAGCCGCAGCCGGCGTGTGTCCAGTCCTCGCAGATGCCGGAAGGCCAGTGCCAGCCGATCATCGCAGCCTGCCAAGCCAACAAGGCGTATGAGCCGGCCGAGGGCCAATTCGACTCCACGGATGCCACCGATGGCACCGACGCCACCGACGGCACCGACGCCACCGATGGCACCGACGCCACGGACATGACGGACGGCATGGACGCGATGGACGGCACCGATGGCACCGACGGCGCCCCGCCGCCGACCATGCCGATCCCGGCGTTCCAGGCGTCGTTCTCGAAAGCCTCGTTCGCGGTGATCGCGCTCCCGGCCCTGGCGATGGACTCGAAGCACTACTCGCTGTCGATGTTCTTCCGGTCGAGCGCTCAGTAAGGGCTCGGTCGTAATCCGACGCCCCATCGGAGCCCCGCTCCGATGGGCGCCCCTCGATGGACACCGCGTCGGCACCGCCAGCGTGCTTCACTCCCCTCCCGTCCAAATGTTTCCCTGTCGTTTCTGACTTCTCTGCGCGGTTGACCGCACAAGGGACGGACTATAGGTTGACGGCGCCGCGCTGGGCCCAGCCGCGTGCGAGCGTGTTCTTCGAATCGGCGAAGGCGTCTCGGCATCCTCCGAGGGCCCTCACCTCCGCCGTGATCCCCGATAACCGACCTTCGTAGCGAGCTCCTCCACCCGTGAGACCCACGCGAGACGATCGCCCCCTTTCAGGCACCGCCGTGTCGCGCTCGACCGTGAGCGCTCGTCACGCTCGCGATCGGGTGTGGTGGGCGCTGGCGCTGGGACTGCTCGTCAGTGCGGCGGGCTCTGCCGCCGAGCTGACACCGCCGCGCCTCTCGAAGTTCGTCGAGGTCAGCAATCCCTCGGGCTTCGAGGACGCGGAGGTGGACGTCGTCCTTCAGATCACCATCCTCGAGAGCGGGCTGCCCGGTGAGATCACCATCGACCGGTCGGGCGGCGACCCGTGGGATCAGATCGCCCTCGAAGCGGCGCAGCAGTTCGTGTTCGAGCCCGCGCTCGAAGATGGCGTCCCCGTGGCGGTCCGCGTCCCCTTCACCTACCGCTTCCGCCCGATGCCGCGGCGTGGCCCCTTCGCGACCACCCGCTTCGAGCGACGTCGGACCGAAGCGACCCCAGGCGCACGTTATGAAGGGCTCGTCCTCGAGAAGGGCACTCGAACGCCGCTCGACGCGATCACGGTCGAGCTCATCGATCCGAAGACGCAGGCACGCCGTCAGGCCGTGACGGACAGCGAAGGCCGCTTCATCTTCGAGGGGCTCCCCACGACGCCGCTACAGCTCGAGATCGTCACGGGCGAACACGAGCCCGTATCCACGTCCGTGAAGCCCAGCCTCGCCGCTACCGAGCCATCGCCGGCCGTCTACCTCGATCCGGTGGGCGCCGCCGAGTACCTCACCGTCGTCAAGGACCGACCTCCCCCGGCCGTGGCCTCTCAAGTGACGCTCCGTGAAGACGAGCTACGGCGCACCCCCGGCACCTTCGGCGACCCGACCCGCGTCGTGCAGACGCTGCCCGGTGTTGCGCGGTCGCCCTTCGGGCTCGGCTTCTACGCCGTGCGCGGATCGTCCTTTGAAAACACGGGCTTCTTCATCGACGGCCACCCTGCCCTCTTCCTCTACCACCTCCTCGGCGGCCCCGGCATCCTCGCGCCGGACCTCGTCGGTCAGCTCGACTTCTATCCCGGCGGTTATCCGGTGAAGTACGGCCGCTTCGCGACCGGCGCCGTTGTGGTGACCACGAAAGATCCGCCGGACGACCGATGGCACGCGGACGTGGAGATCGACCTCCTGAAGGCGACGGGCGTCTTCTCCATCCCCTTCCAGGGCGGGCGCGGCATCGCGACCGTGTCGTTTCGGCGCTCTTACTACGAGCTCATCCTTCCCCTCGTGAACCCGGACGTGAGCCTCAGCTACCTCGACTACCAGGCGCGAGTGACCTACGCGATCACCCCGGACGTGAAGTTCCGCTTCATCGCCCTCGGGGCGGAGGATCGCTTCGGGCAATCGGGCGCGAACGAAGACACGGGCGAGGAGCGCAGCTCGGACTTCGTCCTCGGCTTCCACCGCCTCCTGACCGAAGTGGAGTGGACGATTCAGCCCGGACTCGACGTCGAGTCGAGCCTCCTCTGGGAGCACGATCGGAACAACGTCGAGCGCACCTCCGAAGACGACGACACCATCACGGCCGACTTCGCGGGCTACTTCTTCTCGTGGCGCAACGAAGTGAACTGGCGCCCATCGAAGACCCTGCTCCTCTCCGGCGGCGTCGACTCCTTCTTCTCGGACCTCGGCGCGAGCCTCCGCATCCCGTCGTTCTCGCCGGTCGGCGACCCGCGCCCGCCCATCTTCGACCCCATCATCGTCTCGTCGCGGCTGTCCGGCCCCTTCAACTCCGCCGACCCGTGGATCTCGCTGGACTGGGAGGTCGCGCCGGGCTTGAGGGTCATCCCCGGCATGCGCGCGACGCTCGCCTGGTACGGAGACGGCCTGAAGGCCGCACCCGACCCGCGGATGTCCATCCGCTGGGAGTTCGTCCCCGGCTGGACCATGACGGCGATGGGGGCGCTGAGCCACGAGGTGCCGGCACCGTTCCAATACCTCGAACCTTATGGCGACCCCGAGATCCCTCTGACGCGGGGTGCTCAGGGCAGCTTCGGCTTCGAGTGGATGCCGGGTGACGGCTGGCTCGTGAAGATCGAGGGGTACTACAATCACCTCTTCAACATGGTGCGCCCCGCCGGCAGCAACAGCGTTGGCGACGACGGTAACGTTGACCAGGGGTTCTGGGCATCGGACATGCAGGGCCGTGGGTACGGCCTCGAAGTGTTCATCCGGAAGGAGTTCGGTGGCCGGCATTACGGTTGGGTGAGTTACACGCTCGCCCGAGCCGAGCGCCTTCGCCCTCCCACGGACTGGGTGCTCTACGAAGGCGATCAGACCCACAATTTGAACGTCGCGTGGTCCGTCATCCTCGGTCGCGACTGGTCGGTCGGCGCGCGCTTCACGCTCACCTCCGGCAATTTCTACCAGCCCATCGTCGGCGCCCGTTATGACGCCGACCGCGACAGCTACGAGCCCATCTACGCGCTCGAGTCGGAGCGCTTCGATGTTTATCACCGCCTCGACCTGCGTCTCGACAAGCGGTGGCGCTTCGACACGTGGATGATGGAGGTCTATCTCGACATCCAAAACGTCTACAACGCGTCGAATCCCGAGACACAGCGCTACAGCTACGACTACCGCTTGAAGACCGAAGGCGCGGGGATCCCCATCCTCCCCACTATCGGCGTCCGCGGGGTGTTCTGATGATGCGACCCAATACCCGGCGTGGCCGGCTGTTCCCACTGTTGGCCTTGCTCATCGCCGGATGCCTCGATCCCCTGCCGGACCCGGCGATGATCGAGGGGTTACGCGTGGTCGCGATCACGGCGGAGCCACCCGAAGCAGCCGAAGGCGCGTCGGTCACGCTGAGCGCGCTCGTCATCGACGGCCTCGGGGACGCCGTCGCCGCGGCCGGCGGCCCGAAGCGCGAGATCAAGCGGACCTGGCTCGCGTGCCTGAAGCCCGAACGCGGCCAGGGTTTCTTCTCGGGCGCCTCGAACGTCGGCTTCAGCGGCGGTCAGGGCTACTCGGTCGACGACCCGGGCTCCTGCTTCAACCTGCTGGAAGCCGAAGTGCTCACCGGCTTCGACTACCCACTCGGCGACATCCTCGAGCTGGGCTCGGACGAGTCGGTGCGCCTCACGGTCCCGACGAACTTCGTAACCGACCCGGAGAAGCTCGGGGGCGCTTACGGGATCCCGGCCGAGAGGCTCTCTCCGCCAGCGCTGGCGATCCTGTCGAGCGTCGCAGGGCTGAACCTCACGGTGGGCCTCAGGGTCGAAGTCGACGCCATCGAGGGGGCGCCCGCCGACGTCGTGGAGTCCTTCAAGCGCGTGAACGTGTCCACGGCGACGCCGAAGAACATGAACCCGACAGGCCTCCTCTTTCATCTCTCTCGGAGCGGCAGTCCGGAGGACAACGACGAGACCGCCCCACTCACGGGCGAGGCGTCGAGGCGGCGCACCTGCTTCGGGGAGCCGCCGGATGCGCCCGTCACCGTCGACCGCGACGCGACCTGGGTCTTACGCGCGCTCAACATCCCGGACGAGTTCGAGAAATACCAAGTCCTGCTGGGGAGCACCGACCCGTCCTCGCCCTTCGGAATCCAAGAGCGTGACGAGACCTACTTCTACTCGGTGTTCTCAACCCACGGGTCCTTCTCGGAACGCGTGTTCAAGTCGCGCGGCTCGGCGAAGGCGAGCTGGGAGATCCCCTCGGACGCGCCCGCGACCATCCCGCTCTGGGTCGTCGTCCGCGATGGCCGTGGTGGCGCGGCGTGGTGTCACTCTACTTTGAACGTCATCGACGAACTGCTGGTCCCTGCTAGCAGCGACGAGCGACCGCTCGTGGGCACCCCGTCCGCCCTCCCCACCCGCCCTTGACGCCGAGGCCCCCATGTTGACCGAAAAGCTCTCCCACCTCTTCGACTGGCTCGGCGCCGAATGGGTGATGTGGCTCCTGATCGCGCTCGGGATTCTCGCGCTCTTCGTGGCCATCGAACGCGCGCTCTTCTTCCGGAGCAGCCGCGTCGATGTGAAGCGCCTCGTCGTCGCCGTGCGATCGGCGCTCGCCGTCGGCGATCGGCGTCGTGCGGCCGATCTCGCGCGATCGACCCAAGGCTTCGAAGGCCGGGTGCTCCTCCAAGGCCTCGAAGCGCTCGACCGGGGGCCGGTCGCCGTCGAGGAGATCGTGAAGAGCGCCATCATCGTCGAGCGCCTCTCCTACGACCGCTACCTCAGCTTCCTCGGCACCTTGGGCAATAACGCGCCCTTCATCGGCCTCTTCGGCACGGTCCTCGGCATCGTCGGCGCCTTTGGAAAGCTCTCGGGCGCCGGCCAGGGCTCGGACCGGGCGAATGCGATGATGGGCAGCATCTCGGAGGCGCTCGTCGCGACGGCGATCGGCCTCCTCGTCGCGATCCCGGCGGTCGTCGCGTTCAATCAGTTCAAGACCCTCATCAAGGAGCGCATCGCCTGTTCGGAAGCGCTCCTCCACGAGCTGCTCGCGCACCTCGCGAGCTACAAGGGGGATCGCGACGATTCGTCCGCACCCCGTAAGCAGATCGTCCTGCCGCCCCGTTCGAGCCCGCCCGTCTCGGCGCCTCCCGCGGCTGAGGTCGGCGCATCGCAGGCGCCCGTCCCGACGACGGCGTACGTGAGCGCGGCGCCGGACGGCGCCGTGAAGCGGCGACCTCCCGTCGGCGCCCCCCCACCGAGAGGCTCCGTGCCGCCGCGGCCCATTGTCACCATAGGACCGGTAGCGGCTCCCATCGCTGCAATGAGTCCGCTCGTCGCACCCGAGCCCGTGCCGTCGTCGGCGCCCGAGATCGCGCCAGAGCAGGCCCCGACACCCTTCCACGTCGAGCCGCTGATGGCGGCGTCCGCCGGTACGGCGTCCGACGGTGCGGCGCCCGTCGAGGCGGCGCTCGAGCCTACACCGGCGCCCGTGGCCCAGCCCTCGACGTCTCCACGCGCTCGCCTCGAAGACGACCCGGACTGGGAGGCCTGGAGCTCGGAGCCGATCCCCTCACCGAAGCTCCGACCGGAGGACCTCTGACGTGGCCGGCGGGATTCAGGACGGCGACGACGAACCGATTACCGCGATCAACGTGACGCCGCTCGTCGACGTCGTGCTGGTGCTGCTCGTCATCTTCATGGTGACCACCGAGGTCATCCACGAAGAGGAGCGCCCGAAGGCCCTGGCCGTCCAGCTCCCGGCGTCTGCGAGCGCGGAGGAGATGCTCTCCCAAGGGCTCCTGCCACTCACCATCGACCGCCAAGGGAAGCTCTACCTCGGTCAAGACGAGACGACGTACGCGGTCTTGTCTCTCCGGATCGCCGAGCTCAAAGAACGGAAGATCACCCCCCAAGCGTTGCTCTCGGCGGACGAGCGGGTGGACCACGGCACCGTGGTGACGCTGATGGACTTCCTGAAGGGCCAGAACGTGTCGGAGATCGCCATCAACACGAAGAAGCAGGCCATCGAGTGAGCGGTGGCCGCGGCGACACCGGGCGCGGCGCCGTGGCGGCCCTACTCGACTCGCTCCGCGAGGACCGGCGCGGCCGGCTCGTGGTCGCGGCGCTCATCACGTTCGTGGCGCACTCGGCGGCGGGCGTCGCCGTGTGGCGCGCGCCCGAACCCGAGCCGTGGGTCGTGCCCGAGTCGACGCGCACGTCGGTGCGGACCTTCGATCAGACCGTCACGCTCCGAAAGCCGCCGCCGCCGAAACCGGCGCCCACGCCGCCGCCGCCGCCACCGCCCGTCGTGACGCCGCCGCCGCCGCCGGTCGTGGCGCCGCCGCCGGCGGAGGTGGCCTCCGCGCCCGCCCCGGCCGCGGCCCCCGCGCGACCCAAAGGTCCGAAGCCCAAGTCCACTAAACCCGCGACCAAGCCGCCGCCGAGCGGGCCGAAGTCCGTACAGCTCTCGAATGTCGGGACCACCGGCAACGTGCGGGTCTACGAAGGCGCGAGCGACTCGTTCGGTTCACCGACGGCGCCGCCGCGTGACGAGACTGAAGAGCCGGAGCGCCCCGTGGGCGACGGCCCGCCGGACAGCACCGGGACGGCCCCCACGGGGAACGGGCCGGGCGGTACGGGGGACGGCGTCGGAGGCGAGCTCGCGAAGACCGTCGCGCCGAAGGTGATGAAGCGGGTCTACGGCGAGTACCCGACCGCGGCTCCCCGCACCGGGAGGCCCATCGCACTCACCCTCAAGCTCGAGATCGATGGGACGGGGACCGTCACCGCCGCCAGTGTCATCTCGAAGCCTCCGATCGCCGGAACCTTCTTCGACGCCGAAGCCGTTCGCGTCGCCAAAGCCACCCGGTTCACGCCGGCCAGCCGCGGCGGCACTCCAATCCCCTTCAGTATCCGCTACGTGGTGAAGTTCGAGCCGCCGTGAGCCCCCGAGAGCCCTATGTAGAGATTCTCTACACAGCGTGGCGAAATTCCCCACCTTCCAGGTCGGCGGGCCACTGCCGCCGCGCCTCTCGACGGGCTAGAATACCGTCTCCACGGGCATCGCGGCCGTTGGCACGAACCGTGCTGGAGCGCCTGCGCGACCACGGAGCGGGTGAACGGGCATGCGGCGTACGGAAGCACGAGCAGAATGGAGTCTCGCGTTCCTCGTGATGACGCTGGTGGGGTGTGGCCTCGAGCCCAACCCGTCGCCGATTACGGAGCCTAGCGACGGCTGGAGCGACGCGTCCGACGCCACGGACGGCGGGTGGCCCGGGACCGATGGTCCTGAAGGTGGCGATGGTTACGCGGACACGACGGATGGCACGGACGGGTCGGTCGACTGGACCGACGGCGCGGACGGCGCGGACGCCGTCGACGGATCGGATGCCGTCGATGGCTCGGACGCCGTCGACGGATCGGACGGAAACGACGGTTACGACGACGTCGACGCGACCGACGCGACCGATGGCTGGGATGCGACCGACGCGACGGACGGCGATGACGTCACGGATGGGACCGATGGCAACGACGGGACCGACGGACTCTGTCCGGTGCCGCCGCCGCCGGGACCGCTCGCGCAGGCACCCGCCGACGTGATCGAGATCCTGGCGGATCTCTCGGTCCCCGCTCCCGCGGACCTTCCTCTGGCCTGCGCCACCTTCCTCGGCAGTGGGAGCATCAACGAACGCCTCGCGGACCTTCGAGCGAGCCTCGGGAGCGTGGAGCCGATTACGCTCGGCCCCGAGTCCGGGTATGGCCGGGTCGCGCTGGTGAGTTCACTTGCGGCACCGAGTCGCGTCTATGCCGTGACGAGCGCCTCGCCGACGTGCAGCGAGCCCGACCTCATCGACGGGCCGGCGGTCGGGTGTCAGTACACCGCCTCTGCGGACGCGGCCGAGTCGCCCTGTGACTACGGGCTCATCGACGCCTACGTGCCGGTCGAACTCGCGCCAGGGCTCTCGACCGGCCCGGCCATCGTCGCGGTGCCAGCGCCGGTCGGGACGTGGCGCCTCGAGCTCGGTGCCGCCATCGTGGTTCGCGACGCGGACTCGGCCTGGCTCTGTGGCAACGTGACACCGGAGTCACTCCCCGAGCTCGCAGGGCATCTCTGCTCCGAAAACGGGGGCCTCTGCACGGTCTGGGTCGAGTCCACGAGCTGCTTGCCGGGCGTCGGATGCAAGATCGCCCTGCGCGCCTCGGTCCAGACCGCGGACCGCCTCGTCCTCGAGGGCGGTCCATGACGACACCTTGGCGCCAGGCACTCGCGTTCGTTCTGCTGTTGGCGAGCTGCTCGCTGGAGCCGAATCCGTCGCCCTACCCGATGCCGGGCGGCCCTGACGTCGTATTGCCAGGCCGGCAGGACATCATGGCCGGGGTCGCCGACACGGCCACGTTCCCGGACGTCTCGGCCCCCGATTTGGACGTCCAGGTCGGGGAGGACACCTCGGGTGGTGACGCGGTGGACGGCGGCCCGGGTGACACTGTCGACTGGGACGTGGCCGACTGGGACGTGGCGGACTGGGACGTGGCGGACGAGCTCGATGGGACGCTCGGCCTCGACACCGTCGACGAACTCGACGCGCCGGACGGCGCGGGTGGCGACGTGTACGTGCTCGAGGACGACAGTGACGCCGACGTCTCGGAGCTCGACGTCCAGTCGCGGCTCGAGGCGGACTAAAAGAAACCCGCCGAACGTGGTCTTGACCCGTGGCCCGCGCCATGGTCTGTAGCCGGCTCGCCTGAAAGGACCCGCCTAAATGACCGCTCCGACTCCGAAGACCAAGACCACCACGCCAGCCCCGGTGCCGTTTCGACCCGCGCGTAAGCCCAAGACGCTGAAGTCGGCGGCCGGCTACCGCGTCGCGAACCTCGCGCCACTGGCCTTCGAGACGACGCTCGACCTCGAGGTCCTCGAAGGCGTCATCGAGCAAGAGCGGGCCATCGACGCGCTCGAGCTCGGGCTCTCGCTCGACCGGCGCAACTACAACGTCTATGTCGCGGGTGAGAGCGGGACCGGCAAGACCACGATGGTGCGCACGCTCCTGTCTCGGCTCGCGCCCAAGCGGAAGACGCCGGACGACTGGATCTGCATCCACAACTTCAAGGATCCGACGGAGCCGCGTGCGCTCCCGATGGCCGCCGGGACCGCCACGCCGTTCAAGAACGCCCTGGCGCAGCTCATCACGCAGCTCCGAGAACAGGTTCCCAAGACCTTCCACGCGAAGGAACACCAGGAGAAGGTGCAGGGCATCCTGAACCAGGGCCTCGACCGCGAGAACGAGTGTTTCGTCGCGCTCAGCAAAGAGGCTGAGAAGATCGGCTTCACCGTCAAGTCGACCAAGACGGGCATCGTCACCATCCCGAAGGTTGACGACAAGGTCATCTCGAACAAGGACTACGCGCACCTGTCGGACGAGGAGCGTCGCCGCATCGAGGAGGCGCGAAAGCTCCTCGACCCGCACATCTCGGCCTTCCTGCAGCGCACGCGCGACATCGAGCTCGACACACACAAGCAGATTCAGGACATACAGCGCCTCCTCGGCGAGACGGTCTCGGGGACGGGTTTCGGCGAGCTGAAGACCACCTATGCGAAGAACGCGGGGGTCGTGCAGTACCTCGATCAGATCTACGCCGACATCCTGGAGAACCTCGGCAAGTTCCTGCCCGACGAGTCCGACCCGTCGGAGGCCCGCGAGGCCCTGAAGCGCCCGCTCAAGGAGTACGAGGTCAACGTCCTCGTCGACAATTCGGACGTGAAAGGCGCGCCGGTCATCTTCGAGACACGGCCGACCTGGTCGAACCTCTTCGGGAAGATCG
>JADMJS010000146.1 GCA_018780435.1 Myxococcales bacterium | reverse complement strand
CCGGGAGCGCCGCTGAGGCCCCGTGGTCGACCTGCCGTGTCAGCGCCGGGAGCGCGCCGAGGCGTGCTCCGTCCTCGGCCCACCCGCGAAGGATGGCTGGTCCTCCCGAGGTCCAGTGTCCCTCGTCGAGGTTCCCTGTGTCATCGAAGCCGTCGTGAGCGGCGGCAGGAGCGGCGGTCAGATCGCCCGGGAGTGAGTCGAGGAAGGAAACGACCTCCGAATGGTCGCCCTCCCATGGGAGTGGGAGCCCATAGAAGGCACGGGGGCGCCACACGTGCTGCCAGCGGGCGAGCCAAGGAGAAAGCGCGCCGAGCGCCTGAACGGATGAGAGAGGCGCTTTGGGGATCAGGGGTTGAGCTGAATGTCGGGGCCACCCTTGAGGGTCATGGTCGCGCCGGCCTTGAGATCCATGGTGGATCCCGACTCCTGCTTCCACGTGGTGCCCGCTTTGAAGCTGCTGTCCTTGTCGGACTCGACCTTCAACGTCTCGCACTTCATCGTGAGGGTCTTCTTGGCGTTGATGACGATGTCCTTCGACGAGTAGAGGACGATCGTCTCGGTGACCGTGTCGAACTTCAGCAGCAGCTTGCCGGACTTGTCGGCGAGAAGGATGTTCTCCTTACCCTGCGTCTGATCGAGGTTCAGGACGTGGCCGCCGGTAGAGCCGTTCGGGACCTTGACGTCGACCGTGCCCCCGAGGGCCTTAGCGACCGAGACGTTGGTCGGGATCGCCGGTTGGTCGTAGACGTTGTCGTCTTTGACCTTGGTCTGAAGGACGATGCGGTCGGCGTCGCCGGTGCCCTTGTCCACGAAGGCGATCATGTGGCCGGAGCGCGAGCGCCAACCGCGGAGGTTGTTGTCCTTCGCTTTCTGGACGCCTTTGGCTTCCAAGTTCTGCCAGAAGGGCAGGTCCATGCCGTTGTACATCTGGCCGATCACGATGGGCTCGCGGAACGAGCCGAACATGAACACGACCAGGACCTCGTCGTCCTTCTCCGGGAGGAAGAAGTCGCCTCGGAGCTGGTCGGTCGGCGACCCACCGTGCGCGACGGTCCCCGCGAGCGAGTTCGAGATGCGGCACCAGGTCGTGGGCATGGCCTCCTTGTCCGGCGTGTCCGCGTCGACGTATTTCGCGTCGGACTCCATCATCCAAGGAAACTTGACCTTGACCCGGTAGCGCTTCTCGGGGTCGGCGTTGTCGACCACGATGCCTGGGTACACGCCGTAGTATTGCTGAACGGGCCTTGAGGGCGGAATGAAGGCGTCCATCACCGGCTCCTGCGCTGGGGTCTCTCGTCTACGTCTCTGGGGTACACGGGTCCCAGCGGGACGCCCCAGAAAGCCCCGCTTCGTAGCGTCGAACCAATGTTCGTTGCAACGGAGGTGGGGGCAGTCGTCCGGCCTAGCAAGTCTCGTGCCCGACTAGTCTCACTCTGCCAGCACCGCCCGCAGCTCGTCGAGCGTCGTCTTGCCCGAGAGTAACTTCACGATGCTGTCCTCCCAGAGGGAGGCGAATCCGTCGGCCCGGCCGGCGTCGATTAGCTGTGCTTCGGTCGGCCTGCCGAGCCGAATGGCTTCGCGCAGGGCAGGGGCACCGAACAGGACTTCCGAGACGGCTGTTCGCCCGAGGAAGCCCGTGCCGTAACAAGCCCCGCAGCCGCGAGCGCCGCGGAGACGGGCCTTGTCGAGCGCGTCTCGGGGCAGCTTCAGCTCGTCGATCTCCGCTGGGCTCAGCTCGACCGCTGCCGAACAGGGCTCATGGACCGCCCGCACGAGGCGCTGCGCCACGACGGCTTGTAAGGACGCGGCGATCTGCCACGCCGGGACGCCCGAGCCGACGAGCCGGACGATGGCGTCGGCCGCACGTGGCGCCGAGACCGACGCGATGACCAGGTGGCCGTCGAGCGCCGCCCGGACGGCGACGGCGGCCAGATCCGGACCGTCGTTTCGGCGGTCGTCGGCGTTGAGCTCGATGCCGTCGAGGACCAGCACATCGGGGTTGTGCGACAGAGCGCGTTCGATGAGCCGGGCGTCGGTCGGCGTGCCGGTGAGCGGCAGGGAGATGGCGCCGGGGACGGTGGCGTGACCGTGTCGGCTCGCGAAGATCACCTGTCGCATCGGGTGGTTGGCGAAGGCGGCGAGAGCGCTGACGGCGGTGGTCCGGCCGGAGTCGCGTGGGCCGGTCACGAGGATGAGGCCTTCGGGCGGGGCGAAGCACTTGGAGAGTCGCGCACGGACTTTGGACGAGAGTCCGAGATCGGCGAGGCCACGCGCTTCGTGTAGAGCGCGCTTCAGGACGAGCTTCTGGCCGCGGGTGGTCTCGAGTGGGATGAGGCTATATCGACCTTCTCGGCCTTCGGCGGAGAGCCGGATCGTCGCTTCGGCGAGGTCGCCGGCGGTGGCCCGCAGGCGCGCGAGGAGCGGCTCGTGGAGACGCCGCGGTGCGCTGATGAGGGTCAGGAGCTGGCCATCGACCCTCAGGCGGACTCGCGTGACGCCGTCGTAGGGCTCGATGTGGATCTCCGAGGCGTCGCGCCGGAGCGCCGTCGCGAGGATGTGGTCGAGGAGCGAGACCACCGGCGGGGCTTCGATCGGAATAGCCGCCACATCGGCGGGCGATGCCCCACCGAACTCGACGACGACGGGCGCGTCGTGACCGAGCTGAACAGCCTCGGCGAGCGCGGAGGCGCCCCCGCCGCTGCCGAGGACGAAGCGTGTGAAGTCGGTCGCGGTGATGAGCGCGATGCGGAGCGACGTGTA
>JADMJS010000324.1 GCA_018780435.1 Myxococcales bacterium | reverse complement strand
GTGACGCTCACCGGGAAGAGCTCGGCCTACTACGACACGTCGAAGGGCATGGTGGCGACCCTGAAGGTCGGGGCGATCGTGGACGGCATCGGCGACGTGACCCTCGACCAGCCGATACGCCTGAACAAGAACGTGGTGCAGGTCCTGACCGAGACCCCGCAGGGGACCTATGTCATCGACCTCGGGTCGCTCCCCGAACGGATCACGGTGACCGGTGATGGCGGCAGCATCAGTTGCGCCTTGAACGGCAGCAAGGCGACCTGCGAGGTCGCCGGCAAGTCTTTCACGTTTGATGTTCGGGACTTGAACACGAAGTGAGGCCGACGCTTTCGATTGCAGCGGCCCGCGTTTGCCGGTAGGGTGGAGGGTTCGCAGCGTCAGACGCACGCGGCGCCGCGCGCCTACCGTAAACGAGACCCGGCACGCCCCGACCTAGGAAAGAGCCCTCATGATGTCCACGCCCGGCCTTGCTCCCTCGCTCCGTCGTAACATGTCGACTTGGCTCCTCGCGCTCGCGGGCCTGCTGGCCATCGGCTGTAAAGAAGAGGAGGCCGCCGCGCCGACCTGCGTCGAGTCCGCCTGTGACGCCGGAAAGAAGGCCTGCCTCGGGCACGGCGTGGCGTCGTGTTCGTCGGACGGCAAGAGCTACACCTACCAGGCCTGCAGCGCGGCGGAGTACTGCGACGAGAACGTGTGCCGGCCGCTGGCGTGCAGCTTCGCGGGCCAGACCCGCTGCAAGGACACGCGCACTCTCGAGACCTGCAGCGCCGACGGCACGGCGCTCGACTCGACGACCTGCGTGGAGAACACGGAGACCTGCAAAGCCGACGCCTGTCGTCCCCTGCCCTGCAAGCCGGGTGAGGTGGTGTGTGGCTTCCGCTCGTTCGCGACCTGCGAGCCCGACGGCACGGCGTGGTCGACGACGGCGTGTTCCGACACGGAGATCTGCATCGACGGCGCCTGTACGCCGCAGACCTGCCAGCCGAACCTCGTGAAGTGCAAAGACGGCACGACCCTCACGAAGTGCAACGCGGACGGCACGGCGTGGGTGGACACGGTCTGCCCGGCGAACCAGACCTGCGACTCGGAGAGCCTCTCGTGCCTGCCCGCCGTCTGCACGAGCCCGGGCACCGACGGGTCGGATGGGGCCGATGGGCTCGCCGACGTCATCGTCAGCGACGTCGAGGAAGACATCTCGGTGGAGCCGGACATCAAGCCGATCGGCGACATCGGACTGAAGCCGAAAGAGGTCGCGAAGGTGACCGTCGGCGGCGAGCTCGTCGAGTTCAAGTCGTCGCTCGGCGCCTTCCTGGTCGCGGCGGCGGGCAACACACCGCAGACGCTGCTCATCACCATGACGTCGGGGCTGAAGAAGCTCGAGATTCGCTTCGAGGCGATCGAGGAGTTCCAGACGGGCCAGTTCAAGGACACCGAAGAGAGTGAGGTCAGCGTGCGAATCACCTACAACGACGGTACGCCGCTCCCTCCGGGCGCCGACTTCCACTATCAGTCCGTCACCTACGACGCCGTCCTCGAGGACTTCCAGGCAAAGGGCGGCCGGGTGAAGGGGACGTTCAGCGGGACCATCACGAACGACGGCGGCGCCACGACGGTGCCGCTCGAAGCCGGAGAGTTCGACATCGAGCGCGAGTGATGGGGTCCATCCTGCTCATCTCGGCCGTCGGGCCGGAGCGTCGCGTCGCGCTCATCGAAGACGGCGTCACCACCGAGATCATGCGTGAATCGGCGGGCCACGAACGGCTCGTCGGCAACATCTACAAGGGTCGCGTGGTGCGCGTGCTCCCGGGCATGCAGTCGGCCTTCGTGGAGGTCGGCCTCGACCGCGCGGCGTTCCTGTACGCGGGCGACTTGCCGCGCGACGACGTCGACCTCGGCGACGACGGGACCCGCAAGGTCGCCCCGATCGCGGAGCGTCTCACCGAAGGCCAGGACTTGCTCGTGCAGGTCGCCAAGGAGCCCCTCGGCACCAAGGGCGCCCGCATCACGAGCCAGATCACGCTGCCGGGCCGCTTCGTCGTCTACATGCCGACGGTCGACCACATCGGCGTCTCGCGGCGCATCGAAGACGAAGGCGAGCGCGAGCGGCTCCGGGTCTTGGCCGAGCGCCACGCCCCGACTCGCGGCGGGCTCATCGTGCGAACGGCGGCTGAGGGCTGTGACGAGGCCTCGCTCGCCGAAGACCTGCGCTTCCTCAGCGCGCTCTGGGACGACATCCTCGCCCGGGGCGCCAAGAGCAAAGCGCCGGCCCTCCTGCACAAGGACCTCGACATCACGCTGATGGCGACGCGCGACCTGCTGCGGCCCGACTTCGAGGCGCTCATCGTCGACTCCGCGGTCGAACACGACCGGCTGGCCCAGTTCCTCGACACCTTCATGCCGGCCTGTAGACCGCTCCTCGCGCTCGACGACGGCGATCCCCCGATCTTCACCCGCTACGGCGTCGAGCACGACATCAGCCGGGCGCTCGAGCGGAAGGTGTGGCTGAAGTCCGGCGGGTCCATCGTCATCGACCAGACCGAAGCGCTCACCGCCATCGACGTCAACACGGGCCGTTACGTCGGCAAGACGAACTTCGAAGACACGGTCCTCAAGATCAACCTCGAGGCCGTGCGCGAGATCGCCTACCAGCTCCGCCTGCGTAACATCGGCGGCATCATCGTCATCGACTTCATCGACATGGCCCACGAGAAGAGCCAGAAGGCCGTTCACGAGGCGCTCGTCACGGCGCTCGAGGGCGACAAGGTGCGCACCCGCATCC
>JADMJS010000751.1 GCA_018780435.1 Myxococcales bacterium | reverse complement strand
GCCGGGTGCGTGACCATCGTCTCGACCGCGCCGAGGCTCTCCGCGAGCGAACACATCTCGACCGAGTTCATGAGAGTGCGCCCGGCCTCGATGCCGCCGGTCAGCTCAAAGCTGATCATGCCCGAGTAGCCCTTCATGGTGCGCTTTGCGACCTCGTGGAAGGGGTGCGTGGCCAGCCCGGGGTAGTTCACCTTGCTGACCTTTGGGTGCGCGGCCAGGAACTCGGCGACGATCATGCCGTTCTCCGAGTGGCGCTGCATGCGAAGGTGCAGGGTCTTCAGGCCCATCATCACCAGCCAGCAGTCGAAGGGGCTCGGGATGCCGCCGATGGCCTTCTGCTGGTAGCGGAGCTTCTCGTACCAGGCGTCGTCGTTCGTCAGCACGACGCCGCCGATGATCTGGTTGTGGCCCGAGAGGTACTTCGTGGTCGAGTGCATCGCCAAGGTCGCGCCCAGCTCGAGCGGACGGAGGATGGCCGGCGTGCAGAAGGTCGAGTCGACCGCGACCACGAGGTCGTGCTTCTTGCCGATGGCGGCGATGGCCTCGACGTCCGAGACCTTCAGCAGCGGGTTCGTGGGCGTCTCCATCCAGATGAGGCGCGTGTTCGGCTTCACTGCCGCCGCGACGCGCTCGGGGTAGCTCGTGTCCACGTAGGTGAACTCGAAACCGTGGCGGGCCAGGATGGTGTTGAAGAGGCGCGAGACGCCGCCGTAGACGTCGTCGGAGCAAATGACGTGAGTCCCGGCGTCGAAGGTGCGCAGGACCGCGTCCACCGCGGCCATCCCGGACGCGAAGGTGGCGCCGTGTTTCGCCCCTTCCACACCGGCGAGCGCGTTCTCGAGCGTCTGACGCGTCGGGTTGCTGGCGCGCGTGTAGTCGAAGCCCTTGGTCACACCGACTTCGTCGAGGACGTAGGTGGCGGTCTGATAGATGGGCGGGATGATGGCGCCGGTCGTCGGGTCGGGGCTGATCCCCGCGCGAACGCAGGCGGTATCGAACTTCATGGTGTCCTCGTGAAGGTGCGCTCGCCCCGCCGCCTTACGCGTGCGGAGCCGTCTTGGCCGCCGATGGGTCCAGCGCATGCGAACTTGCTGGCGGGGTCGGGCGTCGTCGACCGTACTTGGTCTTGCCCGGGGGCGCATATTACGGCATTTTGCCCGCACCGCGAGTAGAGACGCGCGGCTCGGCGAGTCATCGCCCCGGAAGCACGGGCGGGGCCCCTTTTTGGAGAACGTGATGGGATTCCTTCAGCGAAAGCTTTCGACCAACCCCGACCTGCCGGATTCGCTCCAGGGCAGCGTCTTCACGACGCAGCTCGGCGAAGCCATCAAGTGGGCCCAGAAGTTCTCGCTCTTCCAGTACCCCTTCGTGACGGCGTGCTGCGGCATGGAGTTCTTCTCCGTGGCCGCCAGCCACCATGACATCGCGCGTTTCGGCGCCGAGGTGCCCCGTTTCTCGCCGCGCCAGGCCGACCTCATGTGGGTCGTCGGTACGATCACGCAGAAGCAGGCACCCGTCCTCGTGAAGATCTACGAGCAGATGGCCGAGCCCAAGTGGGTCATCGCCTTCGGCGTGTGCGCGTCGACGGGCGGCTTCTACGACAACTATGCGACGGTGCCGGGCATCGACCGTCTCATCCCGGTCGACGTCTACATCCCCGGCTGCCCACCCCGCCCGGAGCAAATCCTCGACGGCCTCATGCGCCTTCAGGAGAAGATCCAGCGTGAGCCGTGCAAGGCACTTCCAGGAGCCGCATGAGCGCCCCCACGATCGAACTCCGCGCGCTGGTCTACCTCGACCGGCTTCAGCCCGAGACCACCGCGATGCTCGCCACCGGTTCGCGCGGCTTCATGCCGCTCGAAGGCCAAGCGAGCCTCATCGTCGAAGTGTCTCCGGGCATGTCCATCAACGTCGTCACCGACGTGGTGCTCAAGCAGACCGACGTCGCTCCCGGCGCCCAGATCGTCGAGCGCGACTACGGCTCGCTCGAAGTCCACGCCGAAGACCAGGGCATGGTTCAGGCCGCCCGGGACGCCATCCTCGGCTACTACGGCATCAAAGAAGAAGACCGGCTCGCCCCGCGCATCGTCAGCGAGCAGATCATCACGGGCCTCGACAACCACCAGTCCATCATCATCAGCCGCCTCCGCTACGGCTCGATGATCGTGGCCAATGAGACCCTCTACGTGCTCGAATGCCACCCGGCGGGCTACGCTGCCTACGCGTGCAACGAAGCCGAGAAGGCCGCCACCATCCGGGTCGTGGATCTCCAGTACTTCGGCGCCTTTGGCCGCCTGCAGCTCGCCGGAAACGAAGAGAACATCAACCAGGCGTCAGCCGCGATTCGGCACGCCCTGGGGAACGTCTCCGGCCGCCCGAACCCGGGCAAGTAGCTGCCCGCCCCCAATCCCCCGACATCACAGAGAGCCGCAGCGCGACTGACGCTCACGGGGCAAGCGCACTGACGGCGCCTCTGCGCCTGCGCGCGAAAACGTCTCCGTCCGCACACGGCTGCCAAAACGAAAAAAGCCGCCGATCTCACGACCGGCGGCTCTTCGACTCTGCTGAAGCCCCGAGGGGCTCTGGAGGCGCCACCCAGATTTGAACTGGGGAGTGGAGGTTTTGCAGACCTCTGCCTTACCACTTGGCTATGGCGCCAGCGGAAGTGCTGAGCGTTTTACGCAAGGCTCGTCGGGCTGTCAAGACGGCGCGTGACCCCATGGAAGAAACACTCGAGATTGCCCTTGGGACCGCGGATGTCGTTGTCCCGAAGTCCCGCGA
>JADMJS010000522.1 GCA_018780435.1 Myxococcales bacterium | reverse complement strand
CGAGCAAGGTGGAGAAGCGGAAGGTGAGGGAGTTCGTGTCTTCATAGTGGTCTCCCGTCTCGCCATCGAGGGCGGAGACTCGTCGGTTGAAGTCTGGCTCCGGCAGGATGTAGCCGAGGTGATCGTCGGCCATCGAGAGCACGAAGCGATACTTGGCCTCGAGCCGGGTCACGGGCGCCGCCTGGCCCGTGACGCGAGTCACGTAGGGCCAGACATGGAAGTCGGTGCAGTCGCAAGCGCCGGCCGTGAGCTCGTTCGCGCATTGGTCGTACGGCGTCGTGTCACACGCTGGCGGGTGCGCCGGAAAGTAGACGCCGATACGTCCTTCGCCCGTGCCGCGCTTCGTCGGATCCTCGGACTCCGCCACGAAGCGCGGATCGTCCGGGAGTCCCCAGAAGAGCTCAGGCGTCAGCTCACCCGGGGCCGTCAAGAACTCGACGGCGCCGAGCCGGACGCGCCACAGCGTCGTGGGGACGCAGCCGGGGTGAATAGGACCGCCCCCCGTGATCCACGGGCACAGCGCCGGATCTTTCACCGCGAGCGCGGGGTCCACGTCGAAGAGCCCGAGTGAAAAGAGCAATTGAAACGAGCCATTGTCGGTCGGGAGGTGGACATCGGTGTGCCTCACGACGAAGGGCTCTAGCGTGAACGAGTCTCCCGAGGCGAGTACGTCGGCTGCCGCGTCGGCGAGGTGGGTCGCCGCCGCGCGTGCGTGTTCGAGGCCCTCCTCCTTCGACAGTACCGGGACCGGCTCGCCCCCGCCGTCCGGTGTGGTCATGGCCCACGTGCCGTCGGCTTTCACCATCGGAATGGACCCGCCGAGCGTGCTCTGCATGCCGCCAAGGGACTCGGGGACGAAGACCGCGCGGCCGCCCAGGCGGGCCTCCATCAGCTCCCTCAGGAAGAAGACGTAGTCGGCCGACAGCGCGTTGTTCTGATCGCCGACGAGCTCGGGGTGGCCTGCAAAGCTCAGCAGGGTCGCGACCGTCTGGTCGTCCGCTCCCACGGCCTGAATAGCCAAGAGCTGATCGGCGACGATGATCGGGTCGCGGATGTCGTTCAGGAGGCCTTGCATGCGCCGCGATGGGCTCTTGCCGCCGAAGGGCTCGCCGCTGAACCACTCGCTGCGGTCGCGCATCCGCGTCGCACCGACCTTCAAGGTCACGGGCCCCATCGCCTTGGCTGCGAGGTCGACGGCTTCGACGATCCGGTCCGTGAGCAGCGCGTTGTACTCCGGGCGGGCGCCCGACCAGACGCCGCTACTGTCGAAGGGACTCCCCCAGAGGCCGCGCGTGTCGGGGCCCTGGTGCGTGTGGGTCGACGTGACGATGACGCGCTTCGGGTCCCAGCCCAGCTCACCGAGGCGCGTCTGGGCGCGTTCGATACGGTCGCCGGCGAGGCCAATGACATCCACTGACACGATGGCGACGTACTCCTGGCCGCGCGCAAACACGATGGCGCGCACTTCGATCGGATCGTGGACGGTCAGCGCCGCGCGGAGCTCGGAGAAGCCGGCGAGGAAGACCCCGTCGAAGTCCTTGTCTCCGTCGAGATCGTCGTAGGGCTCCGGGCACTCGGGCGTTCCACCCGCGGGCTCGTGGCGGCAGCCATCGAAGACGTGGTTCCCGTTCAGATCGGTGAAGGTCTCGAAGCCCTCGGGCGTGGCGTCCACGACCGCGACGCCGACCCAGTCGCCGTCACCGATGGTGAAGGGCAGGGTGGGACCGCTCGTATCCGTCTCGATGGTGTCGCTCACGTCGGGCTCGTCGGTGCGGGTGTCCGGCGTCGCCGTGTCGTCTGCCGGAGCATCGGAGGAGACGGTCTCGGGGACCTGCGCAGTATCCGGCGCGGCCTCGATGGCGTCGCTCGAGCAGCCCGAGAGCGCGAGCGCGAAGAGGGATGAACCGAGGGTGGCCAGTCGTCGCATCGTGCGACCTTAACACCATCGACCTGATCGTCGCCACGCTCGCGACGCGCGGGCTCGTCAGCGAAGCTCGACCCCGATGGGGCAGTGGTCCGACCCGAGCACGTCGTTGTCGATGAAGGCGCGTTCGACGCAGCGAGCAGCCGCCTCCGAGGCGAGCACGTAGTCGATCCTCCAGCCCACGTTCTTGGCGCGGGCGCCACCGCGCTGGCTCCACCACGAGTAGTGCCCCGGCTGCCCCGGGTGCGCCGCTCGGAAGGTGTCGACCCAGCCGTTCTTCAGCCATCGGTCGAGCTCGGCGCGCTCCTCCGGGGTGAAGCCCGACGTCTTGACGTTGTCCTTCGGGCGGGCGAGGTCGATGGCCTCGTGCGCCGTGTTGAAGTCGCCCATCACCAGGATAGCGGCGCCGCCCTGCCGTCGTGCTTCGAGTCGGTCGAAGACCGCGTTGTAGAACGCGAGCTTGTACGGGATTCGCGAGTTGTCGCGTTCGAGCCCGTTGCCGTTCGGGAAATAGCCGTTGGCGACGACGAGATCGCGCGTGCCGCCATCGACGGCCTTCTGGAAGGTCGCGATCTGGAGGCGCCCTTCGACGTCGAACTCGGGGGCGAGCTCGGTCTCTAAGGACGACCACGGCCGCCGGCTGAAGAGCGCGACGCCGCTGTAGCCCTTTCGCTGTCCCGCGGTGAGGACCGAGTGCCAGCCTGGGAGCCTCACCTCGTCCGGGAGCTCGTCAGCGCGCGACTCCTGAATGCCCACGACGTCGGCGCCGGAGGCGTCGAGCCACGCAGCGAAGCCCTTCTTGCAGGCGGCACGAATGCCATTCACGTTCCAGGAGATGACGCGCATCACCACTCCGTCAGCATGTTGTCGTCGGT
>JADMJS010000373.1 GCA_018780435.1 Myxococcales bacterium | reverse complement strand
AAACACTCGAGATTGCCCTTGGGACCGCGGATGTCGTTGTCCCGAAGTCCCGCGACCTCGAGCCCGATCTCCCGCGCGAAGTCCGTGACCCGAGTGATGGCCTCCTGACGAACGGCTTCATCCCGGACGACGCCTCCTTTGCCGAGCCGCCCTTTCCCGACCTCGAACTGCGGCTTCACCATGGCCAAGAGCGACGCGCCCGGCCGGAGCCGGCTCGCGACAGCGCCGAGGACCAACGTGAGGCTGATGAACGAGACGTCGATGACCGCCAGGTCGGCGAGCTCGGGCACGTGCTCGGCCCCGAGCTGGCGCGCGTTCACTCGATCGAGCACCACCACCCGGGTGTCTTGTGAGAGCCGCTGGTCGAGCTGGCCATAGCCGACGTCGACGGCGTAGACCCGCGCCGCCCCCCGCCTCAAAAGGACATCGGTGAAGCCCCCGGTCGAGGCGCCGACATCGATGCAGACGGCGCCCGTGACGTCGACGCCGAAGGTGTCGAGCGCCGGTGCCAGCTTCAACGCGCCGCGGCTGGCGTAGTCGTCTTCGGGGACTCCCCCACGCAAGCGCACCGGCGCGTCGAGCGCGATCACGTCACCGGGTTTCTTCGCGGGCGAGTCGGCGACCAGGACGCGATCGGCCATCACGAGCGCTTTGGCACGCTCGCGCGACGACGCCAGCCCCAAGTCGACCAGACGCTGGTCGAGACGGCACTTTCCAGGCTTCTGTGGGCTTCGAGGTTCCGACAAGCAGCGCGTTCAGCCGCCGCGGGTGTCGCCAAAGGGCTGGGTCACGGCAGCCCCGCCTTTGACGTCGAGGAGCAGCTCGACCTTTCGCTCGGCCTCCGCGAGCATCGACTCGCCGCGTTGCGAGAGCGACATGCCGCGCTCGAAGGCGGCGAGCGCTTGCTCAAGCGGGAGTTCGCCGCGTTCGAGGCGCTCGACCTCACGCTCGAGCGCCGTGAGGAGAGCCTCGAAGGACTCAGGCGCCGCGTCGGCCTCGGGGAGGGTCGACATCAGGACCCGCTACCGGTGACGAACTGCTCGTCGAGGAACTCGTCCTGAACGCAGAAGTGCTCGGCGCCCGCGGTCGACGAGTGCCCCGCCACGTAGGCGGTGCAGGTCGAGCCACCCGGGCACTGCCCGCCATCAGGCGTACACGTCAGCGTGCAGCGTGCTTCGCCGCCCTTCCAGGACAGGCAAACGTCTTGAGAACACTGCGGGTGCTCGCGGACCACGCACGAGAAGGCGGCGCCATCTTCGCCAGCGCACTCCTCTTTCATTCGAGTGCTGAAGGGGCAGGCGCTGAAGGTGTCGTCGTAGGTGCAGCCCGTCGCTGAAACGCCCAGGACGACCGTGGCGAGCGACATGGCTCGGACGAAAATACCCTTGATGCTGCTCACGCGACCCGCCTCCAACACTGCTCTCGAACCGGCCCCCAAAGGCAAGGGGACCGGCTCCTCGGTCTCAGGACAGCCGGCCGAGCCCTGACGGAATCGCACGCCGCGCAGCCTTCAGTTGGCTCACGACGCGAGACGGGTCGGGGCGGGCGCTGAGCTCGGTCATGACCGAGCGCACGGCCGCGTTGAGCATACGCACACGAGGCCCAAGCTGTCCACGGGCCCGGTCACTCCATGGGAGCGCATCGATGCCGGCCGCGACCGCCGACACGTGCCGCTCGGCGTTCAGGAGCGCCGACAGACCGTGGCTGACATGGACCTCCTCGCGGACCATGTCGTCGTCTTTGCGGAAGAGATCCCGAAGGTTGAAGCGATACGCGCGCTTGAAGGAGTCGATGGCCACGCCGATCTCGACGTCGGCCCGCGACAGGCCCTCCGCGATGTCGGCCGTGGACTGAAGGGTCTCTGAAGTTGAACTCGACATGACGAAACCTCGCAGGGTTGCGGTCTGGGTCACCCCGAAAATGCCGGGCTCGGCCCTGTCTCCGATGGCGGCGTGCTACCAGACAAAGATCGGGAATTCAAGGAGTTCGTATCGAATCCGTAGAAACTCGCGACGTGGCTCCGACCGGGGTTGCGCCGTCTCCGTCGCCGGGTTAGGAACGGCGCCCATGTCATCTGGCCGCGTGCCCATCCTCTTCCTCTCTCTCGTGTTCTGGGCGTCCGGCTTTGCGTCGCTGCTCTATCAGGTCATATGGCAGCGCAAGCTGTTCACGATCTACGGCACGAACATCGAAGCCATTACGGTCGTCGTCACCGCGTTCATGCTCGGCCTCGGCGTCGGCAGCGCGCTCGGCGGCGCACTCTCACGCGACCCGAAGCGCCCCATCCTGCGCATCTTCGGCTTCGTCGAGCTCGGAATCGGCCTCTACGGGGCAATCTCCATCCCCCTCATCGACTTCGTCGGTCAGCGGACCATCGGCGTGAGCCTCGTCGGCGCCGGGCTCCTCGCCTTCGGTCTGGTGCTCATCCCGACGCTGCTCATGGGCGCGACCTTGCCGCTCCTCGTCGCCCACCTCGTCCGCCGCACGTCCGACGTCGGCCGCTCGGTCGGCCTCCTCTACTTCGTCAACACGCTCGGTGCCGCCGCGGGCGCGCTGGCGTCGGTACAGCTCCTCCTGGGTCGCTTCGGCCTCTCGGGCTCTGTCTGGTGCGCAGCGGCCGTCAACGGCGTCATCGGCCTGTCGATGCTCATCTACGAACGACGCGCCGGGCAGGAGGCCGCCCGATGAACTTCGGCTTCGCCCTCCTCGCGTCGGCGCTCACCGGCTGGATCGCCCTCTCCTACGAGATCCTCTGGGCACGCATCTACAGCTTCACCTCGCAGGGACACGCCAACTCGTTCGGCATG
>JADMJS010000573.1 GCA_018780435.1 Myxococcales bacterium | reverse complement strand
TCGGGGTGCTCGAGGAGGTAGTTGGCCACGATGAGGCCCCCGAGCGAATGTCCGATGAGGTAGGTGCGGCGGTCGCCGGTCGCGCGGGCCGTGACGAGCCGAATGAAGGCGTCGACGTCTTCAGAGTATTGATTGAAGCGCTCGACGTGGCCGCGAGGTCCTTGCGCCTTTCCGTGGCCACGGTAGTCGAGTGCCGCGACGTCGTAACCCTTCGCGTGGAAGTGTTCGAGGACGTGATGGTATCGGCCGCTGTGTTCGCCGTAACCGTGGACGAAGAGCAGGGTGGCCGACGCCTCGGGGTGGGCCATCATGCGCACGAAGATCTGAGTGCCGTCTTTCGACGTCGTGGTCTCGGTATGCTCGTTCACGTGGGGGCCTCCTAGGCGCTTCCAAGTGGGCTCCTATATGCCGCGCGCGGGCCCTTTGCCAAGTTCCTATCCGGCGACCGAACACGGTCAGCCATGGGTCGCCCCGCCGCCCCGAGGTCTTTCTTCGCGCCTTCCTTGCGGTGGGACGATCCGTGCGCTAATTCGGGGCGCGATGCTCTCATCGCTTCGAATCCAGAATCTGGCTCTCATCGATGACCTCGAGATCGCGCTTGGACCGGGCCTCACCATCCTCACGGGCGAGACCGGCGCCGGGAAGTCGATCATCGTCGGCGCGGTGTCCCTCATCCTCGGCGACCGGCAGAGCCCGGAGCTCATCCGGCAAGGGCATGACGAAGGCAGCGTCGAGGCGCTCTTCGATCTGACCGACGGTAGCCCCGCGTCAGCGCATCTCCTCGCCGCAGGCGTCGACGACATGGCCGGCGGCCAGTTGGTCGCTCGCCGGGTCATTACCCGCGCCGGCAAGAGCCGCGCGTACTTGAATGGGCGCCTCGCGACACTCACCGAGCTGAAGCGCGTCGTCGGCCCGCTCATCGACATCTCCAGCCAACATGCCCACACCTCGCTCCTCGACGTGTCGACGCACCGCGAGGTGCTCGACCGCTTCGGTGGCCTGTCGGAGGTGCTCGCGGAGTATGCCGTCCGCTTCCAAGCGAGCCGGGAGGCCGACCAGGCGCTCGCCGCGCTCCGCAAGGCTGAGCAGGGCCGCGTCGAACGCCTCGATCTCATTCGTTTTCAGCTCTCGGAGATCGACGCGGTCGCGCCCAAGCCGGGTGAAGACGTGACGCTCGAATCGGAGCTCGTCGTCCTCCGGCACGCGACCGAGCTCCGGTCGGCGACTCAGACGGTCGAGGACAAGCTCTACTCTCGGCGCGGGGCCGTGACCGACCAGCTCGCGGAGCTCGAGCGGGTCCTCGGCGGCGCCGCCCACAAGGATCCGTCGCTCTCACCGCTGGTCGCCCGCCTCGAGAGCGCCCGGATCGAGCTCGAAGACATCGGCGCCGAGGTGCGGTCCTACCGGTCCCGAATCGACGTCGACCCCGGTCGACTCGACCAGGCCGAAGAGCGCCTCACCCAGCTCGAGAAGCTCTTCCGACGCTTCGGGAGTAGCTGTGACGCCGTCATCGCGCGTCGCACGGAGCTCGCCCTCGAGCAGGCGACGCTGGAGGCGTTTGACGACCGCGTCGCCGAGCTCGAGGCCGTCCAGCGGAAGACGCAGCAGGCGGCGATGGAGACCGCTCACCGCCTCAGCGAGACGCGCCGCCGCGTCGGACGCCGCGTCTCGGAGCGACTCGAAGGGGAGCTGCGGGACCTCGGCATGAGCTCCGCCCGCCTTGACGTTTCGGTGCTACCGGAGTCCACGCTCGGTCCCCACGGCATCGACCGCGTCGAGCTGCTCTTCAGCTCGAACGTCGGCGAAGCGCTCTTGCCGCTTGCGAAGATCGCCAGCGGTGGCGAGCTCTCGCGCATCATGCTCGCGCTCAAGCACGTCCTGGCCGAAGCCGACACCGTGCAGCTCTACGTCTTCGACGAGGTCGACACCGGCGTGAGTGGCGGCGTCGCCGAGCGTATCGGCCAGAAGCTCCACGGCACGGCCCAGCAGCGCCAAGCGTTGTGCATCACACACTTGCCGCAGGTCGCTTGTCAGGCGGACAACCACCTCCGCGTCTACAAGGGCGTCGACCAAGGGCGCACGGTGACTCGGATCGCGCAGCTCGATCACGCCGGCCGCCTTGAAGAGCTGGCCAAGCTGCTCGCTGGCGTCGAAGTGACGGACATGGCGCGCGCCCACGCGGCCGAGCTGCTCGACCGATCGACCCCGGCGACCCGGCGCGCCGCGACGCCCGCCGCCGCGTGAACCGGCCGCCCTGAACCCGACCTGGAGGCCCCATGACCGCCCAAGAGCAGCTTGAGCTCGACGCCGCCGCGTTTCGCCGCCTCGTCGCACACCTTCAGACCCGCACCGACGTCCAAAACATCGACCTGATGAACCTCTCGGGCTTCTGCCGGAACTGCCTCGCCAAGTGGTATCGCGCGGCGGCGGACGAACGTGGCCTCGCCGTCTCGGACGGGGAGGCCCGCGAGCGGGTGTACGGTATGCCCTACGATGAGTGGAAGGCGCGTCACCAGACCTGAGGTGCGTTCCGAGGCCAAATCGTCGAGCGTCGCCGGGTGCACTCGACGCCACCTTCGGTTAGGCTCCGCCCATGCGTCAGTCCACGTCCATTTTCAGCCTCTCCCGCGCCCTCGTGGTGGCCGTCCTCTTCACTCTGTCCGCGTGCGCCAGCGGTGGCGGCGGTGGCGGCGGTTCGAACACGGTGAAGGGCATTCAGTTCAAGACCTTGCAGATCGGCGAGGGGATCGTCTTCGAGACCGGCGAGATCATCGACGACGACAAGTTCAATGAGGTGGACGTGCTGATCTACGTGGGTGGGAGCACCCCGAAGCTCGTCACGGGCGGCGCCACGGCCGTCGAGAACGCGCCCGCAAACTGGTTCAAGGGCGCCGGTGGCATCGCGCAGACCTTCGTCATGCTTGCCGACGTGCCGCTTGAGAAGCCGGCGGCGGCCGACACCGCTTCGCTCAACAACCCGAAGGTGGGCAACGGCTTCGTCATCGAGGGCTTCATCTCGAACGGCTGGGCGCGCGGGATCATCACTCGGGTCGACGCCGAGTCCCTCGACTTCGAATACGAGTTTGTACCCGCGACGAATGCGGAATAGCCTCTCGCGCATCTCGTCCAAGCCCGGCGCCGAAGGCCCACTCACTCGGGAGGCCAGCGGACCCGGCGTGCTGGGGGCGTCCCCACCGGCACAGGCACCAACCACTCTACGGAGAACCTCGTGAACAACCCCTGGAAGCTCGTCTCTCTCGCTCTCGCAGTCGCGCTCGGCGCCACCCTCCTCACTGGCGCGACGGACCGCACGGAAGAGAAGCAGCCGCACATGCGCGGCGCTCTGAACCACCTGAATCAGGCGCTCGATCAGCTCCAGAAGGCGACCGCCGACAAGGGTGGACACCGCGTGAAGGCGATCGAGCTCACGAAGAGCGCCATCTCGGAAGTGAACGCCGGGATCGCGTTCGACAACCAGCGCTGACGCGACCGGGGCGCGGCGCGGATCAGCGCAACCGCGAGCGCCGTGCCTCCGCCAGCACGATGGCCGTCGCCGTCGCTACGTTGAGGCTCTCGATGCGGCCCGTGCCGGGGATGGCGACGGCCGTGTCGACGATCTCGGCGACCTCCTCCGAGATCCCGTCGTGCTCGCCACCGAGCACCCAAGCCACGCGGGACGGCCACGCCCCCTGATAGAGATCCTGTTCGACGTGGCTCGACGTCGCGACGATGAGGAAGCCCGCGCGCTTCAGGTGGAGCAGCGCCTCTCGAATGTTGCCGACTTCGACGAGCTCCACGTACTCCGCGCCACCTTCGGCCGTGCGGTAGAGGGCGGGTGGCATCCCCGCTTCGCCCGCGAGGTGGTCCACGAGGATCGCCGGAGAGCCGAAGTGAGCGGCCACCCGCATCACGGCTCCGATGTTGTGCGGGTTCTCCACGCCATCGAGCACGAGGAGGTCGATGGGGCCGCGCGTGTCCTGAAGCCGCGCGAGGAGCTCGCTCGGCGACATCTTCGGGCGACGGCGCACGATCGCACACACACCTTCATGGTGTTCGGTGCCCGACACGCGCTCGAGCTCGTCGGGCTCCACGATGTGATAGGCGCGCCGGGTCGCCGCCAGCCGCCGTAGCGGGTCGCTGAAGGGGTAGACCCGCTCCTGCGTCACATAGACCTTCACGATGTCTTCTTCGCGCCGGTCGAAGACGGCCAGCACCGCGTGAAAGCCGCTGATCTTGACCTCGTCTCGGTTCAGCCGAGCCGGGCGGCGAGCGCGTCCATCTTCTCTATCCATGTCGTGAGCTCCAGGCGGGCGCGCATGCGATCCCGAAGAGCGCCCCGCCGAGCGATCCTCGTCACTACCGTCTTGGCATCCTGCCGCAGGCTTTCGAGCCCGGCGAGCCCGGGGGCGGGTGGGGTCCCCAGCGCAGAGCGCAGTCGTTCGGGTTCCGAGACGAGGGCGCAGGCCGCGATGGCGGTCGCATCGTCGACTTCGTCTCGCTCGATGTCCAGACCGATCCGAATCGGGAGCCGGATCGCGTCGAGGAGGCGCTCGACGTCGTCCGTCCCCGAGTCTGCCAGCGCTTCGATCTCGACGAGGAACGCGAGCGCGGCGCCGTTCTCGAAGGGATCGGTCCCGAAGATCCTCACGCCGACACCGCCACGATGGCGCCTTCAGCCGGGGAGGCGCCCCCACGCACCAGGACCGTGACCTCGCTCTTGTCGTAGAGGAGGTGCTTGACCCGGACGTCGGCGTAGCCCGCCGCACGCACCGAGGCGAGCGCCGTGCGTGCGAGTGACAGGGGCGAGTCCGAGCGCAACTTCAAGTGGAAGACGGCGTTCCGGAACCAGCGCGCGTCGGCCCACCGTTGCAGGAGCGCGAGGCTCCGATCGGGTTCGGCGATGATGTCGCAGAGCAGCCAGTCGACGGGGATGGTCCCGGCCTCGGGGGCCCACTTGAACCCGTCGGTCCGCGCGTGAGTGAAGCCTGGGTGCGAGAGCACGCGTTCGTGCATGTCGCCTTTGTCGACGCCGATGACCGTGGCGCCGGACTCGAGTGCGACCCACGACCACCCGCCGGGGGACGCGCCGAGATCGACCACGCGGTCGCCCGCCGACGGGCCGACCCCGAGCCAACAAAGCGCCTCCCGCAGCTTCAAGTACGCTCGCGACGGGGCGTCGGGTTCGGCAGGGAGCACGACTCGGCCTGCGACGAAGTCCGAGGGCACGCGATCGCCGCTTGGGAGGGTGCCGGCCGACGCGAAGCTCACGAGCGCGCGATCACGCTCGACGAGGAGCACCTGCAAGCGGGGCGTCGTCGGGTCCTCCGTCATCGCGCGAAAGAGCGCCCGACGGCGAGTGCGAATCTCGTCAGTGAGGACCTCCCGGAGGAGAGCGGCGCGCGTCTCGAGGGGGCCGTCGCCGCTCGACTCCGGCGCATCCGACGTGAAGACGTCGAGCCGAAAGGCCATCTGTGCTTTGAGCGCCGGCCAGAGCCCGTCAATGACGGCCTTGGCCAATGCGCGGACGGACGACGCCTGCACCCACCGAGCGCCGAGGAGGACGTGGCGCGAGAAGATGAAGTCGGACTCCGCAGCCGGTGCGTCTTTGGACATCACCACGCCGGCTGAGACGCGGCGCGCGCCGGCCCCGAGCTCCTCGAGTAGGGACGATTCGAACGCGGGATCACAGAGGTGGATGTTCAACGCAGGTCCCAGGTCTTGCGACGTCACTCCGGCGCGCGGTGCCGCCGGGAGGCGCGACGTTGCCGCAAGGACGGGGGCCCTGCAAGGCCGAAGCGGTGGGCGAGCGCTGCTGCGCACGCGTTCTCAGAAGAAGTAGGTCGCTCCCACTTGGAACTGCATGCCGAAGTTCATCTTGTCCTCGGAGTCGAGGTTCGCGAGGCCATCGCAGAATCCGTAGGCGCCCCCGGCTTGGCTCGTGTAGCACTCGCTCGAGATCTCACTGCGCTCTCCGATGTTCTTGAAGATCGTGAGGAAGCGCATGTCGGCGCTCACCGCGAAGCTGTCGCCGAGCTTGACCTGCACGCCGAAGCCGGCTTGCCCGGCGATCTCGAAGAGCGTGTGGCTGAAGAGGCCGTCCATGTACTCCAGCGTCGTGAAGTGAACGCCGACGCCGAAGAGAGCGTACGGGTTGATGGCGGAGTCGGGGAACAGGTAGAAGATGGGGCTCAGCATGACCGGGACGGTGTGCTGCGCGAACGACGAGTCCCCGTCGGCCGTCTGGATGTAGTCCACAGAGAGCTCGATTCCCCAGTGACGCGAGATCTTGCTCTGGAGTTGGATGCCGAAGCCCGGCATCGCCGAGTTCTCGAGCTCGGTGACGTTCAGCTTGGTGCCTTCGAGCGCCATCGTGTTGAAACGGAAGCCGACCCCGAGCAGGTTCGAACGTTCGGCGGGCGGCTCATAACGAGGCTCTTCGCGGACGACGACCGTGCGCTGCGGCGGCTGCTCGACGACGTAGACGGGCGGCGGCGGGGCAGGGCGCACGATGACGACCGGGCGGGGCCGAACCACGCGCACGTAAGGAGGGTAGGCCGCACTGGCGACGTCCGGGTGCACGGCGGCGACCAACGCGGTCATGGCGCCCGCGGCGAAGAGGAGCTTCTGAAGTCTCTGGTTCATGGCGATTCCTTCCTCGTTGCGCGAGGCATCGCTGGGCCAGCCAGCCGGCCGTCGTGGTTCGTGTCATCTCAATCAGGGTGTGCCGAGCCGGCGAGTCACGGGGCGAGCCCGCCGGGTCAGCGGTGGTTTCGACGGCGACACCGGAACCTTATTCACGCGGTCGTCGCGCTCCACGTCGCCGCTGGTCACGCGGGGCGTGATTTCGTGAACCGCAGGTGAGCAGCCCCGCTCCCGAGGCCCCTCGGCCGCCGCTCTCGCCGGGCCGCGCCATCCCGTGGCAGGAGCTCGGTACGGTCCTCGTCGCGGGGCTGGTGCTCGCGGCCTGGCACTACGGTGTCGCCAGCCGGCACGTCGAGACGGCGCTCCTCGACCTCGTCGGCATCACGACCCCTGACGCGGACGCGCTGTGGCGTCCGGTGCTCTGGGCGGCATCGTCCGGGCTCCTCTTCTTCATCCCCGCCGCGTTGTGGGTGCGACTCGGCCTCGGTGGGCGGCTGAGCGACTGCGGTATGGGCGCGCCGTCACGATCCTCGCTCCGGGACCAGGCTCGCCTCGTCGGCACGCTCGCGCTGCTCCTCGGGCTGGTGCTTCTCGTCAGTGGGACGCCCGAGTTTCGCAGGATCTACCCCATCGGGCACGGGCCGCTGTGGCTGTTCGTCTATGCCGCTCACTTCGTTGGCATCGAGTTCTTCTTCCGTGGCGTCCTCCTCTTCCCTTTTGAAGCCCGCTACGGCAGTGGCGCCATTCTCATCGGCGCGCTCCCCTATGCGATGACCCACTTTCAGAAGCCGCCCCTCGAAGCGCTGGCGTCGCTCCCGGCCGGCCTCTTGATGGCGGCGGTGGCCTTGAACACGCGATCCATCTGGCCCGGAGCGGCGCTCCACGTCGGCGTCGCGGTCGGCATGGAGCTCATCGCCGGGTCCGGTTGAAACCCTGGCGTCGCGCAACAGCAGCACCTTCGAGAAAAACCTTCAGCCGGGCGCTTGAAAAGCCGAAACAAGGCCCTACTATCTGCCGCTCTCGACTCTGCTGCTATCGGCAGTGGTAACGGCGGGCGAACCGAACGTTTCTGGGGTGAGGGGCTCTTTAGCCCAGAGCGACCAGGATTCAGAGGCTTCGCGCGACCTGCATGGGCAAGCAGACTGGCTCACGGCCTCGGGGCCGGACCGAAGGAGACCGACATGGCGACCAAAGGCCGCGTTCGACAGCGCGAAACGGGCGAAGACAATCCCCCGCTCACTCCCGAAGAGATCGCGGAGTTCAAGGTGCAGCTCCACGACAAGCGGAAGCAGCTCCTGTCGGGCTCCGAAGACACCAAGAAGACCATCGACGAGGATCAGGAGAAGCTCCCGGACGAAGTGGACCTCGCGTCCGCCGAGTACGAGGCGGCCTTCGAGAATCGGCTCCGCGATCGGGAGAAGTACCTCCTGAAGAAGATCGACAAGGCCCTCGAGCGCATGGAAGAAGGCGTCTATGACGAGTGTGAGTCCTGCGGCTCCATCATCGCCAAGAAGCGCCTCCAAGCCCGACCCGAGGCGACCCTCTGCATCGTCTGCAAAGAAGAGCAAGAGCAGGTCGAGAAGGGTTTCGTGAAGCCGCGGCTTCAACGCGAAGAAGAGTACACCTTCTGAGCGGCACGGGTCCCACCGGCGCGCCGAGGTCCTTCGTCGCGACCGGCGACCTCATCCGGACGGCGGTCGGGCTCGAGCCCGCCGCCTCCGTGGACGGGCTGCTGGAGTGGCTGGGCAATGTCCTACGCCGCTTGCGCGGTGCTGCCGCCGTGTCGTGCGGGCCGGCCGGCCACTTCGAGCTCGGCGCCGCGCGTGGCACTCAAGAGATACGCCCTGGCCGCGGTAGCACCATGGCCGTGGTGGCTCGCCGCCAGCTCGACTTCGTCGCGAGCCCCGCGCTGGAGCGATTCTTGTCCGAAGCGCCGACGGAGGGCGGGCTCCCGGAACCGGGCGACGTCGCGTCTCCACACGCCTTCCTCCTCGACATTGGTACCGGGACCGACTCGCTCGAGCTGGCCTTCAGCCGTGCTCTCGCGCTCGAACTTCGTGTCCACGGACGCGCGACGATCGGCAACTTCGGCGTCTGGACGCTCGGCCGCAAGCCGACCCTAGACGTCTATGTTCGATTCCGAGCGCACGTCGCGACGCAGGCGTTCTTCTAATCGTCGCGACGGCCTTTTGACACGGTCCACACCTGAAAGTATGGTCAGTCCCCCGGCGCCGCGTCCTTGACGCACGGGGCCCGGAGAGGCCTGTGTTCGAGAAGACCCCGACCATCACGCAGCTCGTCGGCCGTTGGCTCGACACCCCCGACATCGCCGAGACGATCACGGCCGTACGCCGAGTCGACCCGAGTGAGGGCACCTACGCCGACTTTCCGGGGTGTTTACACCCTGTCCTCACGACGGCGCTGCGCGCGTCCGGGATCGAGCGGGTCTACAGCCATCAGGCCGAGGCCATCGAGAGCGCCTGCGCGGGCCAGCACACCGTACTGGTGACGCCGACGGCGAGCGGCAAGTCGCTCTGCTTTCACGCGCCGGTCCTGTCCGACTTGCTTCACAACTCGCATGGTCGCGCGCTCTTCCTCTACCCGACCAAGGCGCTCACGCAAGACCAGTACTCGGGGCTTCACGAGACCATCGAACGCACGGGCGCCGACATCCGCACCTTCACCTTCGATGGAGACACCCCGGCTGATGCGCGCCTGCAGGTGCGGGAGCTGGGTCAGATCGTGCTGACCAACCCCGACATGCTGCACGCCGGGATCCTGCCGCATCACACCAAGTGGTTGAAGTTGTTTCGGAACCTGCGCTGGGTCGTCCTCGACGAGCTACACGCCTACAAGGGGGTCTTTGGGTCCCACCTTGCGAACGTCATTCGGCGACTCAAGCGGATCGCCGCGTTTCACGGGTCGAATCCGACCTTTATCGCCGCGTCCGCCACCATCGCCAACCCGCGTGAACACGCCGAACGCCTCCTCGAGGAGAAGGTCACCATCATCGACCGCAGTGGCGCCCCGCGATCGTCGCGAGACGTTGTCTTCGTCAATCCGCCGGTCGTGAACAAGCAGCTCGGCATCCGGCGTAGCTACCTCCACGTAGCACGTCGCTTCGCGTCGGATCTGGTGCAGCAGGGCGTGCCGACCATCACCTTCGTGCAGTCGCGACTCAACGTGGAGCTGCTCGTCAAGTACCTGCGGGAGGATCTCGTTCGCAATCACCACGATCCGGAGCTCGTCCAAGGCTACCGCGGCGGTTATCTGCCTACCCATCGGCGTCGCATCGAACAAGGGCTTCGTTCTGGTGCCGTGCTCGGCGTCGTCGCGACCAACGCCCTCGAGCTCGGCATCGATATCGGCGACCTCACGGCCTGCATCATCGCCGGTTACCCGGGCAGCATTGCGAGCGTCTGGCAGCAGGCCGGCCGAGCGGGTCGGCGTCACGGCGAGTCGTTGGCGGTCTACGTCGCGCGTTCGCTCGCCCTCGATCAGTACGTCGTGCAGAACCCCGACTACTTCTTCGGGCAGACGCCGGAGGAAGCTCGAATCGACCCCGACAACCTGGTCATCGTGGTCGACCACGTGAAGTGCGCCGCCTTTGAGCTGCCCTTCACGGAGGGGGAGCGCTACGGCCGGCTGGCCGTGGAGCAGACGGCGGAGGTCCTCGACCACCTCGCGTCCCACCGGATTCTCCACAAAGCCGGCCCGCAGTGGCACTGGATGGACCGAAGTTATCCAGCCAACCACGTGAGCCTGCGCGCCGTGGAGTCCGAGAACTTCACCGTCATCGAGGTCGATCCGAAAGATGGGCGCGCGCCGCTCGGCCAGAACCGAATCATCGCGGAGGTCGACTTCAAGAGCGCCCATACGACGCTGCACGAACACGCCATCTACAACCTCGACGGTGACCAGTACCAAGTCGAGCGCCTCGACTACGACAACCACAAAGCCTTCGTTCGCCGCGTCGACCCGGACTACTTCACGTACGCCCACAGCAAGCTGAAGGTCTCGGTCATCGCCGAGGACGGGCAGTTGGGCGGCGCCGATGCGCCCGGGCACGGGGCCATCGCCCATGGCGAGGTGCTCGTCAGCGACAAGGTCGTGGGGTTCAAGAAGGTTCGTTTCGACACGCATGAGAACGTCGGCTACGGCGAGGTCTTCTTGCCGGAGATCGAGATGCACACCTCGGCCATGTGGCTGACGGTCCCCGAGACGATTCTGGCCGAGTTTGGACGCGATCGGGTGGTGGACGCCCTCCGTGGCGTCGGGCAGGCGCTCCACACCGTCTCCGTGCTCCGCATGATGTGCGCCGGTATGGACCTCGGACAGGCCGTCGACGACGTGGAAGAGACCGGTCCTCGTCTCTATCTGTATGACAACTTGCCGGGTGGGGTCGGCTTCGCGCCGCGCCTCTTCGAACTGGCAGTGCCGCTCCTAGCGTCGGCTCGGTCGCTCATCACCGATTGTGGCTGCGACGACGGTTGCCCGAGCTGTCTCGGTGCGGCCCGGAATCCGGACGACGGGGGCAAGCTCACGCCGGTGTCGCTGATCGCCGCGATCTTACGGGACGTGGGCGCGCCGCTGCCGGATCGGGGGACGGTCCATTGACGCCCATGGCGGGTCACGGCGACGGGGGATTCAGTCCTCGAGTGGGGGGGCCATGACCGAGATCCGCCGGCTGACTGGGCGCCTGCAGCAGCTCAAGACCCGTCCGGCCGAGCCCGAGCCCGACCTGCCTCACGTCGACCTTCCGGACTCGCCTTCACCCTGGACGCCGCTCGAACCGGGGTCGCTCGAAGCCCTGCGTCCTTGGCGCATGGTGGAGACCCCGCACGGGCGAGCGCACGTGTTTCGAGAGGAACTCTCCCTCCGCGAAGTCTTCGACTTTGGCGACGGACTCTCTCTCTACCGGACCCGCCGCACAGCGCCGATACGTCGAGAGGCCTCGGCCCCTTCACTCGAGGCGCTCCTCGGTGATCCCCGCCTCCATGGGTTCAGCGTCGCCGACGCGCTCTTCCTCGACATCGAAGCGACCGGCCTCTCCCACGGCGCCGGCACCCACGCGTTCCTCATCGGATGCGCGTGGTTTGAGGGAGAGGTCATCGTCGTCGAGCAGATCTTCATGCAGGACCCTACGACCGAGATGGCGGTCCTCCATCACTTCATGGCCATCCTCGACTCCCGGCCCTTCCTCGTCAGCTTCAACGGCAAGAGCTACGATCTCTCGGTCCTCGAGTCCCGGCTCGTCGTGACGCGGCTCCTCGGCCGCACTGAAGCCAGCATCAAGCTGCGGCCGCACTTCGATCTTCTCCATGTGAGCCGCCAGGCTTACAAAGGGCTCTTCCCGGACACTCGACTCCAGACGCTCGAGAAGTCTGTGCTGGGGCTCGATCCCGAGGCCCGCGTGGACGACGTCCCGGGATCGCTGGTCCCGGCGCTGTATTTCCACTACCTCCGCACCGGCCATGCACCGCACCTCGACCCCGTGCTCCGTCACAATCGAACCGACGTGCTCTCGATGGTCGCGCTCGCGGAACACCTGACGGGTCTCCTCCTGAGACCCGAGGGCGAGCTGCCGCTGGTCTGGAACCTGGCGCGGTCAGCGCTTCGTCGCCGGCTGCCGGCCCACGCTGCGTCACTGTTCGCGGGGCTCCTTGAACGCGACGACGTGGCGCCGAGCGAACGCCGAGCGTTGCTTGAGGAGCTCCTCGTCGCGTCGCGTCGGGCAGGCAACCTCGACCTCCTCAGAGTGGCCGCGCGGGGGCTCATCGAGGTCCTCCCGGCTGACACCGACGCGGCGCTGGTGCGCCGGCTCTTCCGATGGGCTCGCGAGGCGAAGTCGGAGTGACCTCGAGGCCGCCTCGCCGCAGGGCGATGGCGCTCCCTACGGCGTTCTCTCGGTAGGACGCCGTTCCGGGCGGGGTGAGTCTCGGGGGCCGATTTTCGTCGTGGACTTGCGGGATGAGGAGGTGGCCGTTAGTTTCCGCCACTTACGGTGGGCCCTCAGGCCGGCGCTTGCATGCACCTGGCCTCTGAACGAAATGGGAGAAGACACGATGAAACGATGGACTCAACTCTGGCGCCTCTCGGCAGTGGCGCTGACGGTTGCATGTGGTGACGGCGGTACCGAAGGCACGACGGGAGGTGATTCGACCGACTCGGTCGACGCGACCGACGGCAGCGACGCGACCGACACGTCCGACGGCACCGACGCCACGGACACGGACGGTACCGACGCGACGGACACCGACGGCACCGACGCGACGGATACCGATGGCTCCGACGTGACGGACGCGACCGATGGTTCGGACGTGACCGACGCGACGGACGGCTCGGACGTGACCGACGCGACGGACGGCTCGGACACGACGGACGGCTCGGACACGACGGACGCGACGGACGGCTCGGACGCGACGGACGGCTCGGACACGACGGACGCGACCGACGGCACGGATACGACGGACACGACCGACGGCTCGGACACGACCGACGCGACCGACGGCACGGACACGACCGACGCCACCGACGGCACGGACACGACCGATGGCACGGACACGACCGACGCGACCGACGGCACGGACACGACTGACGCGACCGACGGCACGGACACGACCGACGCGACCGACGGCTCGGACACGACCGACGCGACGGACGGTACTGACGGTACCGACACCACGGACGGAACTGACGGTACCGACACCACGGACGGTACCGACGGCGGCGGCTGTGAGACGGTCGGGACCCTGAAGATCGACAGCCCGGCACCGGGCGACACCACCGCCAGCGCGAGCGACTTCGCCATCCCGCCCGGCACCTGTTACTTCGGGGGCTTCGGCGAAGGCGCGAACGACGATGTCTGGGCCTTCACGGCGCCGGTCTCGGGCATATACACCTTCACGCTCAAGCCAGACTTCGACTCGGTCCTCGCGCTCGTGTCGACCTGTGGCGGGCCCACGACGGCCGAAGAGTGCCTCGACTACGACGACGAAGCTGATTTGGGCGTGGACGAGGTCGCTACCGCCCCGCTCGAAGCGGGCCAGACCATCTACGCACTCGTCGATGGGTACAATAGCTCGGAAGCGGGCACCTACACGCTCAGCGTTGCGACACCCTGCGTCCCTGCGTGTGAAGGCAAGTCCTGTGGCGTCGACGGTTGTGGGGGCTTCTGCGGCACCTGCGACGCCGGCCTTGAGTGCACGGGCGGCGTCTGCGGGACTCTCCCGGAGGCGTGTGCGCCGGTCGCGACGCTGGGCTGCAATCAGTCCGTGGCGGCGCTCTCGAGCGAGAACGCAAACGCGACTGACGCCTTCGACGCCTACTCGTGCTCCCTCTTCGGTGACGACTACAGCGGCCCCGAGGTGGTTCACACCTTCGTGACCGAGACCGACACCGTTGTCGACGTCGCCGTGACGGGCGCGAACGGGCTCGATCTGCACGTTCTCGGAGACAAGGGCAATGGCTGCGTCGCCGGTGACCTGGAGTGCCTCTCGGCCGCGGGCCCTATTCTGAATGGCGTCATCGAGCACTCGTTCAATGCGGAGGCGAATCGGAACTACTACCTCTCCATCGAGTCGTGGGCCTTCGAGGCGTCGAGCCAAGAGCCGTGGGCCGGCGCCGGCCTCGAAGTGTCGTGCTGCATCCCAAGCTGCGACGGCCTGACCTGCGGGAGCGACGGCTGCGGCGGGTTCTGCACGAGCTGCGTCGGCGATGCGTGCGGCGATGCGGCGCAAGGCACGCTGGACGGGATGACCGGCATCACGACCTTCACCGGCACCACGTCGCCCGGGTACGCGGACGACGCGAATAAGTGCGACGTGGAGACCTCCCTCGACGAGGATAACGGCGACATCGTGTTCTCCTTTGTTCCGGCGGTCTCGGGGGCCCACCTCGTGAACATCGTCGACTACGTCGAGTTCGAAACGCCGAGCCTCGTGACGGTCTATACCGGCTGTGGCGAGGAGCCCGGCGCGTGCCTGGGTGGCCAGGACTTCTACTTCTCGCAGAACGCCATCGAGGTCGAGCTGACGGCGGGCGTCACGACCTTCATCGCCGTCGAGGCCTACAGCCCGTCGGAAAACGGAACCTTCACGGTTCAGGTCATCCCCCCGCCCGCCCCCTAAGTCGGGTAAAGTGCCGTCAATCTCGGACCATAAGGGTCCGAGATTGACAGCGCCGTCCCCACCCCTAGACTGTCCCCGTTCTTCAGGAGGACAGTCTCATGCAGCTCACCG
>JADMJS010000642.1 GCA_018780435.1 Myxococcales bacterium | reverse complement strand
CCGCGACGACCGCGAGGATCGCGAGGATCGCGACGACGATCATGAGCTCGATGAGGGTGAAGCCCTTGGCATTACGAAGTCGGTTGAGCATGAGGAACTCCAGGCGTGATCAGGCAGAGAGAAAGGCCGAACAACTGGAGTAGGTGCTCGCGCGATTGAGTCCGCAGGAGGCAAGCGCTATTGCAAGGAACGATCCACAGTGTGAGATCCCCTGGGCATCACGATTCGCATTCGAGCGTGGTCGCGACGTTGACAAATTTGAGTCGGAATTTCCAGACAACTGACAGAAAACGTCGCACTGGAAAGCGAGAGGCGGGGCCATTCAGGTCCCGGGACACTCCATGATCAGCGGCCCGGCGGTCCCCGGGCTCGGCCAGGCGTCCTTCTCGCAGTCAGCGTCGGTGTCGATCATGGACTCGAACACGTCGTTCGCGCAGCCTTCCCGGGGGCCTTCCGACGGGAACACCACGACGCCGCAGCCGCCCTTGGCCGGCGAGAGCAAGTTCGACTTGTCCTTGTTCGAGGTCTCATCGCCGAAGCGGTCGTAGCGCGTGATGAGGCGATCCCCGTTCTGGTCGCGTAGCTCTAGGACACGTTTGTTGCCGGGCCACTCTTCGGTGCCGGTCCAGCCCTTGGTCGGAAACCCGAAGGTGTACTTGTAACCAATGCGTACAGCGGGCGCGTCGGCCCCGAGGGGCGCGAACCACGGGAGGTCGACGACCAAGGTCCAGAGCCCGTCGCCCGCCACCGCATCGCCCTGCGCCCCGTCGTCTCGCATCGGGATGAGGTTCGGCGTCCAGTTACCGAGGAGCTGATTGGCCGCGTCGATGACGGCACCATCGAGGCACGGAGGGGCCACCTCGCCGCAGCGAGGCGTGTCCTCATGGATGGCGCCGGTCACGAAGACCTCTTTGCCCGGCTCGTCCTTGGCCCACCGGAAGCGCTCGATGGGGGCGCAGTTTCCGTCGAGCATGCCCGAGTTCAAGTCCGCGATGAGGACCAGTCGGAGGCGGTCCTGAGGGTAGCAGGCGTTGAATTCGAAGGCCGCCGTGGCCGCGGCGAGCGCGGCGTCGAAAGGCTCGGTGCCGAGCTCGGGGACACCGTCGCCGGTGTAGTCGAGCCCGAGTGGGCCGAGCGCGAGGGCGTCGAGGAACGAAGCGCCGTCGTCAGGAGCCACCCGTAGAGGGACGCCGGAGGCGGCGTCGAGGCGAGCGAGCATCTCGTCGAGCGTGGTCACCCGCGCGTCCGTCGTCACGAGCGACGAGAGCTGCGAGAAGGCGGCCTTGGCGGTGCCGGGCGCCACGACGCCGAGCGTCTGGCCTGCCGCGCGAGCCTTGGCGAGGAGAAGGAGCGTCGAGAGGGTCGTTTGGCGATTCAGCTCGTCCATGCCGGGCTGAAGAGACCAGAGCGGGAGGATCCGCGGCGGATCGAGCACCGACACCTGACGCGGCACCTCGGGGACGAAACCCCAGCGGCTCTTCGCGCCGCGGGTCGCCACCACGACGAGGTTCACAAAGCCCGTGTTCCCCGGCGCCTCGAGGGTGAACTCGCCCCCTGGACCGGCCGTCGCGGCGAGATCCTCGAGTCGAGTACCGGCGCCGCTGAAGACCGCGACGGACGCGCCAGCGAGTGCCGCTTCGGTGCGCCCTTCGAGGAGGTTGTCGGCGGCGGGTGGGAGCTCGACCTGCTGTCCCCGAGTCGCCTCGGTGAAGATCAACTCCTCAAGACCGCACGACCAGCAGAGGAACGGGAGGACCAAGGTGGGAACCACCGCTGCGAGGCGCATCACCAAGCCACCTTCAGCTCCGCCTTGGAGCGGATCACGTGGAAGTTGCGGTCGTCGTCGCGCTCGCGCTCGGCGTCCTTGTAGACGTACTCAAGGTAGTAGCGAAACTCGAAGCCCTGGTAGGCGTAGCGCAGGTCGACGTAGGGCTTGACCTTGGTCGTCGTGTCGTCGCCGTAGCCCTGCTCGGGGGTACCGCGACGGTTGTCCTCGAGCCAGTAGTCTAGGGCGGAGCCGATGGCAAAGGAGAGACCATCGACGAAGGGGTAGCTGAGCCACAGCTTGCCGTGCGTCATGAGCCCGAGATAGTCGTCGTCGCCTACGCCGTCCTGACGAGAGTCCGAATCGACGATGAACTTCGCCTTGAGCCCGATGTCGAGCCCGCGCCCCGCCCCGGTGTGAAACACGGTTTGGAGCATGGTGATGGATGACCAACGGTCTTGATGTCGGCGATAGACGCTGCGCGGGTCGCGACCTCGGTCGAGTACGTTGGCGTAGTCGTAGAGATCGGTGTCCGTAAAGCCGTCGCTGTGGAGGAAGGTCGGGTAGACCTCGTCGACATCGCGGTATTGCGCGTTGGTGTTGTAGGTGAGCGCGGTCTGCTCGAACGCGAGGTCGAGCACCGAGCCCTGGTATTCGAGGAGCGCCGTGGCGCCATGCCAACCGACGATGCTCTCGTACCAGAGGTCATCGAAGTCCACGAACTCATTGGCGAGATTGAGGGACGGGAGCTGTCCTCCACCGACGAAGCCGTCGGTAATGAGGACGTCGGCTTCGCGACGGGCGCCGAAGATGGACACGAAGTGTTCGCCGACGTTGAAGTACTCGAAGGTGAGACCGAGACCGGACGTGCCCACGTCGAAGAACTCCGCGCGCGCCTTCACGAAGCCGCCGTGGAAGTCGCCGAAGGGGATGGGGAACACGCCTTCGTTCAGGGCCACGCCGTTGCCCGCGAGCGCCGGGTCGACGGTCGAGTAGCTGTAGCCGCCGATGACGTTGAACGAGCCGCCGTCCCAGCCGTCGTATT
>JADMJS010000444.1 GCA_018780435.1 Myxococcales bacterium | reverse complement strand
GCGAGGACAGCGTCGATGGCGCCCGGCAGGCCCAGGGTCTCGAGGAGTTGCGGCCTCAACGCGGTCACGAGGCCCCGGGTGGCGGCGGCGGTCCGCTCCACCTGCAGGTCGAGACGGGCGAGCAGCGGCGCGATTCCGTCGGGCGCGTCGTCGTGGAGGGTCATGGCGAGGTCGAGCGAGTATCGAAGTGCGGTCACCTCCTGCCCGAGTTCGTCGTGGAGCTCGCGCGACGTTCGAGCGCGCTCTTGTACGAGGGCGTCATCGAGGTGCGACGCAAGCCGGCGCAGCTCGTCCGTCCGCTCAGTGACACGACGCGCGAGGTCGTGATTGACGCTCGTGAGGGCCTCGTTGGCGGTGGCGAGCGCTTCCCGAGCCCGCGCGACCGACCGGCCCTGAAAGAAGCTGCGTCAAACAGTGCGGTGGATGAGTTCGCCCACGACGACGGACACGACCGCCGTGAAGACCACGAAGCTGGTTTGCCCGCCCGCGTAGGCGCTCTCGATGTGGTCCGGGAAGGGCAGGAAGTGTCCCAAGAGCAGGGAGGCGGACACGACGACGAGCGCGACGATGCGGGCCCGGAGTGAGAGCGGGATGAGGGCGATGGGCAGGAGCCCCACGAAGGTGTCGGCGAACCAGGGCAGCTCCGGTCCGCCCAGGTGGCCGAGGGCGTAGCCGAGAAAGCCCATGGTCAGCGCGTAGGTGAACACTTCCGCGACGAGGGCGTGGGTCCGGACGAAGGCCGAAGCCGAGAACGCGACGAAGGCCCAAGCCTGTATCGCGAAGAAGCCGGTGCGTAGCCCCGAGAAGACCTGGCCATAGCGCGGGTCGGGCGCCACCAGCAGATCGACTGGCCACCAGAGGAGCACGCACGCGGCGAGCACGAGCGTCGCGCGCACGGCGTAACCTACGGTCAACTCGCGCGCATAGTGCGTGAACGCCGCCTCGTCCTCCGTCGTGACGTCTGGCCACGGCTCGAGGTGTTCGATTCGGAGGAGCGCGTTCATGGAAGGCTGCGACTGTATTGTCCCGCCGAGGCGAACTCCACTGGGGGGCGGGCGCAAATTTCAGAGCGGGATGACGGCGCGGCCAGGGGTGTCGTCGCCCGGAGTGACGCGCCTCAGCCGGGATCTGCTGCTGCTACATCAGGTTTGCACCGCTCGACCGTCTGGACCGCGATCATGAACGACGTGCCGCCAATCCCAGGTCCACGACGCGTTCCGGTCACCTTCCAATACCGGGCGAATCCGCCGTTGAGGTTGTTGTCCTTGGCCTCTTCAAGCGTAGGCCAGCAGATCCACTCCTCATGCCGTGCGGGCTTCTCGTAGAGGTTGACGATCCCGGTCGCTGCCTCCTCCACCTGTCCTGGCTTGAGACCGGCGGACACCGGAGACCGCTCGGCCGGGGGGCGGATGGCGCCAAAGTGGACCTCACAGACGTACGGCTGGCTCGGGAAACGGAGGTGCCAGGACACGAGCTCCGTGCCGATGAGACCGCTGACGAGACCGGGCGCTTCGACGGTGAACGCGCCGCTGTTCGGCCAGAACATGCCGCGGAAGGTACCGTTCTCGTCGAGTGAGCCAACGAACCGGCCACGGCGCCCGGCGACGCGAGAGACCTTGGCTCCTTTGAGTGGCTCCTTGGTCTGGCCGTCGATGACCCGGAAGAACGCATAGAGACGGCGCTTTCGCATCTTGATGGCGACAGGGACGATCACCAGGAGGGGGATCCCCAGGATGTAGAGTGCGAGGAGAAGGTCGTTCGTCGTCACGTGGGAACCCTCTCGGGACTTGGCGTCGGGGCTCGGGCCTGCGCGTCAGCCCTCCAATCTTACCCGCATCGGTCGTGACGTCGCCTGATTCGCAGTGAGGCGCCGAGCAAAATGCAGAGTGCCCCGGCAGCCTCGACACCGCCGACGCCGAGGCGCCCGCTGCTGCACCCAGAGCTACTCGCCTCCGAGGTGCCGACGTCGTCGCCTGGCGTCGCGACGCACACGGTCTGCGTGCTCATGGGGTTACCTGCGGCGTCCATGGCGCTCACGATGCGGCAGGAGGACCCCGGGACGCCCTGGTTCGAGCCTTGGTCCACCATGGACAGGGCGCCGCAGTCCGTCGGCCACACACCGCTCCGCTCCCAGGAGCCTTCGTCCTCATACGTCCAGAACGATGGCGCGACGGGGCCAATCGACTGCGGGGTCGCCGTGATGCGGCCGAGCCTCCCGTTGTCGAAACACCCCTGCGCAAACACCAACTCTCGGCAGCGCGACTCCAGCGGCAGCCACTCTTCTCCCCCATAGGGGCCGAGCGACTCGAACGTTGCGTTCACCGCCCCGAGAGGCTGCGACACGCTTGCGAGCGGGCCGGCGCCCGTCGTGAACGTCCAGGACGCCGACCACGCCGGGCTGCCGTCGACGCGCTCCACGCTTACCACGTACAGCGTATTCGGGAGGAGTTCTCCGTGCCCGGCCCAGCGAAAGCGGCCGGCATCTTGGGTGGACGCGGGCTCAAGGGGAACATCGTTGAGAGTGACACGGAGAGTGGGAGTGTAGAAGAGGATCATCCAGATCGACACGTTGGTCGGGACCTCAGTGGCGCCGTCCGCAGGGAACTGCCAATGAATCCGGTCGCCGGGCGAGTCGCAGGACGCACGTGATCGAACGGGGACGAGTGCCATCGAGAGGAGAACGAAGAGGGCGAAGGGGACGCGCATGACCTGCAGTCAGGGCAAGTTCCGCGCCACTCTCAAATTGTCCAATCCGCCGCGGCGGCGAATTCCCGGGTGGTGAATTTCTCTACACCGTGGGGAGAAATGACACAT
>JADMJS010000111.1 GCA_018780435.1 Myxococcales bacterium | reverse complement strand
CGCTGGGAGGGCGGACGAAAGTCCGTGCCTTTCCGGCGCGTCGTCGTTTAAGCCCACCCCCGTGGCTCGCCCTGGGTCGAGCGACGTCCTCTCGTCGCGCTGGCCCAACTCCCTGAAACTCGTGAGTGACGCGCCGGAAACGGCGTGGTATCAGCCCCCCGCCATGCCTCCTACCCGTGCCGGTTACGTCGCCATCGTCGGTCGCCCGAACGTCGGCAAGTCGACGCTCCTGAACGCGATTCTCGGCGAGAAGATCGCGATCGTTACCCCGAAACCCCAAACCACGCGCGATCGCATCATGGGCGTGCTCACGCGCCTCGAAGCGTCCGAGACGTCGGTCAACGCCATCGAGGGGCCCGTCACGGGCCAGCTCGCGTTCGTTGACACGCCCGGCTTTCATCGCGGCAAACACGCGCTCAACAAGCACTTGTCGCACGTGGCGCTCGCCGCGCTGAACGACGTCCAAGCCGTGCTGTTGGTGATGGACGCGACGCGAATGCGCGGCCAGCCCGGACCGGAGGACGCGATCCTCCTTGAGGCCGTCGTCGCGGCGAAGCTGCCGATCGTGCTGGTCATCAACAAGGTCGACCAGGTCGAGAAGCTGAAGCTCCTCCCGCTGATGGACCAGTGGTCGAGGCACGCAACCTTCAAGGCGATCATTCCCGTGAGCGCCCGCGCGGAAGGCTCGCCCGAGACCGCGTCTGGCCGGCACGGTGGCGATGGGCTCGACCGCATCGTCCACGCGCTCCTTCACGCCATGCCGGAGTCCGAGCTTCTCTTCGACCCGGACACCCTCACCGACCGCCCCATCCGATTCTTGGTCGCGGAGCTCCTGCGTGAGCAGCTCATGCTCGCGCTCGGAGAAGAGCTGCCCTACTCGGTTGCGGTCGAGATCATGCGTTACAACGAGCGACCCGACGGCCGAATCGTCGATGTCGACTGCACCATCCACGTTGAGCGTGAGTCCCAGAAGCCGATCGTCGTTGGACGCGGCGGCGAGACCTTGAAGGCCGTCGGGGCTGCGGCGCGCGCCAACATGGAAGCGCTCATCGGCAAGCAGGTCTTCCTGCAGACGCACGTGCGTGTCGAACCCAACTGGACCCGTTCGGCACGCGGTCTCAAGAAGCTCGGATACAACGCAAAATGAGTGACGACGACTTCGAGGGCGAGGCCCCAGACGAGTTTCACAATCCGGTCGAGGTGCGGCGCCCCGTCGTCGCTATCGTCGGCCGCCCGAACGTGGGCAAGTCCACGCTCTTCAATCGCCTCGTGGGGGAACGCCGCGCGCTCGTCCACAACGAGCCGGGCGTGACGCGCGACCGCAACTACGGCAAAGCCGAGGCCTACGGCAAGCCCTTCGATCTCATCGACACCGGCGGCTTCGATCCCGACTCCGAAGACCTCCTCCTGATCGCGATGCGCGAGCAGGCGAAGCTGGCGGTCGCCTCGGCTGACATCATCCTCCACGTCGTCGACGGTCGCGCGGGCCTGATGCCAGCCGACTCCGTCGTCCACGCCGAGCTACGCGGTTCCGAGCAGCCGATCTTCGTCGTCGCCAACAAGCTCGACACCGAGCGACTCGCACCGATGGGACTTGAGTTCCACGCCCTCGGCGTCGACCGGATCTACCCGATCAGCGCCGAACACGGCGTCGGCCTCGGCGACCTGATGGAGGCTCTCTCGGACGCGATGCCGGACGCGCCGCCGGTGGAGGAAGAAGGCGCACGCCGCATTCGTATCGCCATCGTCGGCCGCCCGAACGCCGGCAAGTCGACGCTCGTGAACCGGCTCCTCGGCGAGCCACGCCTCGTGACCAGCGACATCCCCGGCACGACGCGTGACTCCATCGACACGCAGCTCGACCGAACCTTCGAGCTCGAAGACGGCACGGAAGTAACCCAGCGCTACACACTCGTCGACACGGCGGGGATCCGGCGCCGCGGCCAGATCCACTGGGCCGTCGAGAAGTTCGGCGTGATCAAAGCCGTCCAGAGCATCGAACGCAGCCACGTCGTGGTCCTCGTCGTCGACGCGCTCGACAGCCTCACCGACCAGGACGCCAAGATCGCGAACATCGCGCTCGACGCCGGCCGTGCGCTCATCATCGCGCTCAACAAGTGGGACGCCGTCGAGAAGGACGGCAAGACCGCTGACCAAGTCTCGAAGTCGATTCGCGACAAGCGGGCGAGCCTCGCGTTCGCTCCCATCGTGACGCTGTCGGCCTTGACCGGGCAACGAACGTCGCGGCTCCTCGACATCATCGACATGGTCGAGGCCAACTGGCAGCGCCGCATTCCAACCGCCGAGCTGAATCGGTGGTTCGAGCAGACGCTGCGCGAGCGCCCACCGCCGCTCTACCGAAATCGCGCCGTCAAGCTCTACTATGCCACGCAGGTACAGGGGCGCCCCCCCACCTTCGTGTTCCAGTCGAACATGCCGTCCGACGCGTTCCCGGTCTCCTACTCGCGCATGCTTGAGAACCGGCTGCGGGACACCTTCGCGTTCGAAGGGACCCCCATCCGCTTCATCATCCGCCAGCGCAAGAGCCAGTACGCCGGAGACTAGACCTCCCGATCTCGGGGGCCGCTCCAGCTTGATTTCGACAGCTCGCCCGTAGCGCGTCCCTTTCAGTTGCCGAGCGGCGCATCAGCGATAACCTTGCGGGCTGGCCTTCCCGCCGTCATCGAGGGGTAGCGTGACCTCCCTGGAACGATTCATCGCCGCCGCCTTCGACGTCCTGCTTGAGCTCGCCCCATGGCTGCTGCTCGGGCTCGTCGTCGCGGGCGCGATGGTCGTCCTCGTGCCGCCGGGGTGGGTGAGCCGCACCTTCCGCGGCCCGTGGGGCGTCGTACGCGCCGTCGCGCTTGGCGTGCCGCTCCCGCTTTGCTCCTGCGGCGTGATCCCAGCCGGGCTCGGCCTCAAGAAGCAAGGCGCCAGTGACGGCGCCACGGTCGGATTCCTCATCAGCACTCCCCAGACCGGCGTCGACTCGCTCCTGGTCACCCACGGCTTCCTCGGCTGGCCCTTTGCGATCTTTAAGCTGGTATCGGCCACCGTGATGGGGCTCGTCGGGGGCCTGCTCACGCATGCGGCTGAACGTGGCACACCCAGCGACGACGCCCCCGCGCGCCTTGGGGCCGAGCCGGACCGCAGCCTTCGTGGAGCCGTCGCTCACGCCATGTCGGTCCTCGACGCCATCGCCGGCTGGCTCGTCATCGGCATCCTCGTCTCGGCTGCGATCACGACGTTCATGCCGCGCGAAGTCCTCTCGGGGCTCGGCGCTCCGGGGACCGCGCTCGCGTACCTCATCGTCCTCGCCATCGCGGTCCCGCTCTACGTCTGTGCGACAGCGTCGGTCCCCATCGCGTCGGCCCTTGTGGGGGCCGGATTTCCGACCGGCGCGGCGCTCGTCTTTCTGATGGCGGGCCCCGCGACCAACGCCGCCACCATTGGAGCGGTGTACCGCGGGCTCGGTCGCAGGCCCTTCGCGATCTATCTCGGCACCATCCTCGTCGGGAGCCTCGGGCTCGGGATCGCGTTCGACTCCCTCATCCCCGTCACGACTCCCGCTTGTTGCACGCACGGCGCCGAGGGGACGGTCGCGGCGTCGCCCTGGCAGATCGGGTTGGCCGGCGCGCTCGTCGTACTCCTCCTCCGAACACCCGTCGCCGCGTTCACCCGCCTCGTGACCCGTAGTCTCCGCGCTGAGCAGACCGGCGCTCCCACCGTGCTCGGCGCCCCCACCGTCCTCGGCGTGGACGGCATGAGCTGCGGCGGCTGCGTGAGCACCCTGGAGTCGAAGCTCTCCGGGGTGCCGGGTGTGGTCTCCGTCGAGGTCGTGCGGACGCCCGAAGGGAAGGCGACCGTCGTCGGCTCGGCCTCGGTCGACGCACTCCGAAGTGCCATTCGCGACGCGGGGTTCACGCCGCGATGAGCACGCCCTTTGGCCGCTACTTGCTCGAGAGCCGTATCGCCGCGGGCGGCATGGGCGAGGTGTATCTCGCCCGCATGGCCGGCGCCGGTGGATTCGAGAAGCGCGTCGTCATCAAGCGCGTCTTGCCGCACCTCTCGGAGTCGAAGGAGTTCGTCGACCGCTTCCTCGACGAGGGACGGCTCGTCGTTCAGCTAAACCACAGCAATATCGCGCAGATCCTCGACATGGGCGAGGTCGATGGCCAGTACTTCATGGCCATCGAGTACGTCGATGGGCTCGATCTCCGCTCGATGATCCGGCAGCTCCGCGAGCGCAAGACGCCGTGCCCGGTCGAGGTGGCGCTACACGTGATCGGGGAGGTCGCCAAGGGCCTGCACTACGCCCACACCCGCACGAACGAGAGCGGCAAGTCCCTCGGCATCATCCACCGCGACGTCTCGCCGTCGAACGTCGTCATCTCGCGGTCCGGCGAGGTCAAGCTCCTCGACTTCGGTATCGCGATGGCGCACGAGCGACGCGTCGAGTCCGTCTCGGGCGCGCTCCACGGCAAGTTCGTCTACATGTCGCCAGAGCAGGCGGCGGGACGGCCCCTCGACCCGCGGAGCGACCTCTTCTCGCTCGGGGTGGTGCTCTACGAGCTGCTCGCTGGGGTTCGGCCCTTCGAAGGTGAGTCGGACCTGCGGACGCTTGAGCTCATCCGCGAGGCGAAGCACAAGCCCATTACCGCGTACCGGAGCGACCTACCGGCGGCGGTCGTCGACATCGTCGAGCGTCTGCTCGATCCCGTCCCCGATCGCCGATGTCGCTCGGGCGATGAGCTCCACCGCGCCATCCTCGGCTACTTCCTCGAAGCGCGTGTGGTCGTCTCCCATGGCGACTTGACGGCGCTCACGAGGCCGCTGCTCGCGTCCAAGACGCCGGTCCCGCTGACCCTCGACGACGCGCTCAATCACCAGTTCGACGCCTTGCTCGGCGCCGGTTCACCGGGGAGGGTCGGGTCTTCGCCGGCGACGCGGGTCGGCGCCGTTCCCGAGACGGTCGACATCGTACGACCGACTACGGCGACGACGGGCCGCACCCTCGAAGCCGACGCGCCGGTGCCGCGTTCGAGCCGGAATCGTATCCTCATCGCGAGCGTCCTGCTTCTGGTCACGGTGCTGGTGGCCATGAACCTGACCATGCTCAGCAAGCTCGACGAGCGCGACCGGGAGAGCTACGTCGCGCCAGCGATTCTCCCGCTCCCGGCGTCACCAGTGCCCGGCCCGGCTCAGGCGCCGATGCCCACGGACTCCGTGGTCCGACCGTCCGTCGTGGGGCCCGAGACGACTCCCGCGAGCCCCGAGACGCCCGGAACGGGCCTGTCGGCACGGCCCTTCGAGAGCACGGAGACCCGATCCGTGGAGCGAAGGAGTCCCGACGTCGCGTCGACCACCCCGCCTCCCGAGCCCGAACATCGCAATGTGACGGTCGAAGTCGAGCCCAAGGAGGCCACCCTGTCCGCTCGGGGCAAGACGGAGAAGGCGTCCATCCGGCTCAAGCTGAAGCCGGGTGAAGCGGTCGAGGTGTCCGCGAGCCTCGACGGGTACGCGTCGGCGTCGACGAAGGTCACGTTCAGTAGCAAGTCCACCGTGACCTTGCGCCTCGAACAGCTCGGGAACATGCAGGTCGGCGTGTTCCCGGCGAGAGCCACCGTCTCGGTGGACGGCAAGAGGATCGGTAGCGGAAACAACAAGTACACGGCGTCGCTAAAGCCAGGCGACCATGAGCTCGTCGTCGAGTGCAGCGATTGCATCCGAACCCGTCACGGGGCGACGTTCACGATCAAGGCCGGCGAAACGACCAGGGTCTCCACGATCAATTTGACAGAGGCGAGCCCAACCCAGTGAGCACCCACCTCATCCTCATCGCGAGCCTCACCTTCCTGGTGGCGACGCTCGTCTACGGGGCTCACCTTCGGCGCTTTGGGCAGCGGTCCGGCCTCGCAGGTCGCGCTCTGCTCGGGCTGGGCGGGCTCCTCACCACCGGAGGCCTGATGGCCCGCCTCGCTGAGGGGACCCAGTCGGGCGCGCTCGAACTCACCTTCTTGACCCTCGCGGCGGCCGGCTCGCTGGCGGCCGTCGTCTTCATTCGCGGCGCCGTGCCACCGCTCTACGGCGCGTTCGTGGCTCCCGTAGCGACCATGTTGACCTACAGCCTTCACGTCTTCGATCGCGAAGCCGATATCGCCCGTACCGGTGAAGTTGCGCTCGTCACACCCATCCACGTCCTCACCTCGCTTGCGGGCTTCGTCGCGTTCGGCGTCGCGGCCGTATGCGCGGGGCTCGAAGTGCTGCAGGAGTACCGACTCAAGACCAAACGCTTCACCCTCGGCCAGACGTGGAACCTCGCCGGCATCGAGCGCATCTCCCACATCGCGCTTCTCATCGCCTTTCCGCTCTACTCGATCGGGCTGGCGCTCGGCGCCGTGTGGTTCGCGCGTGGCGATTCCGGCGCCGTCACCCGCCATGCCATCATGGCCTCCTCGTCGTGGGTCGTCTTTGCGCTGCTCCTCTACGCCCGTCTGGTCTTCGGCCTCAAGGGCCGCCGCGCCGCGGTCCTCACCCTCGCGGCCTTCGGACTCTCCCTTTTTGTCGTGCTCCTCTCGGCGCTCCGTATCATGGGTTGATCTTGTCTGACTCCCTCCCCATGCTCACCGTACGGCCCGAGCTGCCCCGCTCCGGCGGTCCACACAGTGGATCCACCTCGGGTCTCGTCGTCGTCGGCCTGTCGCATCACACGGCCTCCGTCGACATCCGTGAGCGCGCCGCCGTCCCGGCTGACAACATCCCGGGACTATTGCGTTCTCTGGTCGCGAGCGGCGCCGTGAGTGAGGCCGCGCTCGTCAGCACCTGCAACCGAGTGGAGTGTTACTTTTCGCCGTCCACGACCGTCGACGCTGCCGTCACCGAAGTGCGGCGCCAGCTCAGTCTGCCCGCCGCCGCGTCCTACGTTCACGACGGCGTCGCGGCCCTTCGGCACCTCTTCCGCGTCTCGAGCTCGCTCGACTCCCTCGTACTCGGCGAGGCCCAGATCCTCGGCCAAGTGAAGGAGGCCATCGGGATCGCGCGGGAAGCCGGCACCGTCGGCACCGTCCTCGAACACTGCACGTCGCGCGCGTTCCGGCTCGCCAAGCGCGTCCGCACCGACACGCCGATCGCCCGGTCGGTCGTGAGCGTCGGGCACGTCGCCGTCGAGCTCGCGAGGACCATCTTCGGCGATCTCGCCGGGGTCAGCGTCCTTCTGGTCGGCGCTGGCAAGATGGGGGTGCTCGCGGCACGCCATCTCCGTTCGCACGGCGCCCAGAAGGTGCTCGTGACCAACCGCACCTTCGAGCGCGGCCGGCTGCTCGCCGAACAACACGGCTTCAGTGCGAGCGCCTACGACGACCTCCCGATCTTGCTGCAGGCCGTCGACGTCGTCATCTGCTCCACGGGCGCGCCGCGACCGATCATCACCCGCGAGCTCGTGGAGCGCGCCAGCCGAAAACGCCGCTTCCGCCCGCTCTTCCTCATCGACATCGCCGTCCCGCGCGACATCGAAGCCAGCGTCGGGGACGTCGACGACGTCTACCTCTACAACATCGACGACCTCGAACAGGTGAGCCGCTCCAACGCCACGGGGCGCGTCGAGGCCGCACATACGGCCGAGACCATGGTCGAAGAGGAGGTCGCGGCCTTCGAGCGGTGGCGCCGCGAGCGACTGGCAGCGCCGACCATCCGTGCCATCCGCGAGAACGCGCTCGAGGCCGCCTCGCTCGAAGCCGAGAAGGCGCTGAAGCACCTGTCTGGGCTCGACGCCAAGGGGCAGGAGACGGTCCGCAAGCTCGCCGAAGTCATCGCATCTCGGCTCACGCGCGCTCCGATTGAGGCGCTCAAAGCGTCCGCGGGTTCGCGCTCGGGCGATGAACTCGCGGACGCCGCCTCCACCCTATTCGGGCTCACCCCGGAGGAGTGAGCACCATGAACTCAGACGTCCCTTCGCTCATCTTCGCCCTGTCCGACCGGTTGGTGGACGCCGCGGTGGCCAACTCGCCCCTCCTCGGCACCTTCATTGGGGTCCCGGGCCACGACCACCGTTGGGACGATCTCAGTCCAGCCGGCGCCGACCGGAGCGCCGCGCTCTGGCGGGAGACCCAGGCCGCGCTGGACGCCCTGACCCCGCAGGATGAGGCCGACGAGCTCGCGAAGCGGGTCATCCTCGCCCACTGCGACGAACAGCTCGAAGCCTGGGCGGCTGGGGATCACCTCATCGAGCTCAACTCGATCGTGTCGCCCGCGCAGATGTTCGTGATGGCCTTCGATGTCATGCCGATGGCGACGCCGGACGAGCGCGAGCGGGTGATCTCGCGCCTCGAAGGGCTTGGGCTGGCCTGCAAGGCCTATCGCGAGTCGCTCGAAGCGGGCCGACTGCTGGGAAGGGCCGTCGCGCGCCGCCAAGTGCTCGCCGCGATGGAACAATGTCGCGCGCACGCGGGCGAGACCTCGTTCTTTCTGAGCCTCCCCGGGCGCTTCGGCCCGCTCAGCGATGCCGACACGGCGCGGACCTCCGCAGCGGTGACGGCAGCGCGCCAGGCCTTTGGCGCGCTCGCGGACTACCTTGAGAGTTCCTATCTCCCATCGGCGACGGACCACGACGCCGTCGGCCGCGAGCGCTACCTCCGCGCCATGCGGCGACACCTCGGCATGCGCGGTGAGCCCGAAGAGCTCTACGCGTGGGGCGTGGCCGAGGTGCTTCGCATCGAGGCGCAGATGCGGGCGGTCGCCGCCGACATACGCCCCGGCGCGACCGTCGCCGAGGTCATCCACGCACTCCAGACCGAACCCGCCTACTGCGCGGCGACCGCCGATGAGTTCATCGCGCTCATCGAGCGCTGCGAGGCTCGCGCGCTCGAACGGCTGGACGGCGTCCACTTCGACGTGCCGCCGCTCGCCCGCCAGCTCCTCATCAAGCGGGCGCCGCCCGGTGCTGGCCCCATCGGAGCCTACTACCTCGCGCCGAGTGCGGACTTCTCGCGGCCGGGCGGGGTCTATTACCAGCTCGAGAAGGACACGGGGATCCCGACCTTCGACGAGATCTCGACCGCTTTCCACGAGGGCTTCCCCGGCCACCACCTGCAGATCGCGACGCAGATCGCGCAGGCGGACCGCCTCAGTCGCTTTCAGCGCCTCATCGCGTCCAACACCGGCCACGCGGAAGGTTGGGCGCTCTACGCCGAACAGCTCATGCACGAGCTCGGCTTTCTCGACAGGCCGGAGTACGTGCTCGGCATGTACGTGGGACAGCTCATGCGTGCGCTCCGTGTCGTCGTCGACATCGGGCTCCACCTCGAGCTGCCTGTAGCTTCGGAGTTCGGGGCGGGCGGGGTTTGGTCCTTCGAGGCAGCGACCCGGGTGCTCGAAGAGCGCGGCTTCATGACGCCGGACAACGCACGCTCGGAGGTCACGCGTTACCTCGGCTGGCCAGGGCAGGCCATCGCCTACAAGATCGGCCAGCGCGTCATCCTCGGCCTACGGGACGAACGTCGCGGCGCCCTCGGCCCGGCCTTCGACCCCCGCCCCTTTCATGCCAGTATCTTGAACGTCGGCTCCGTCGGCCTCGACCTGCTCGCGGAGTGGGTGCGGCGGGGCTGAAGCTCCCCTGAGTTCGGGCCACCCATTCCGATTCAGAGTCCGAGCACGCCGCGCAACCGCGTCGCCTCTCGGAGGACCCTCCTGATCACGTTCACCAAGGCCACATCGACGTCATGGCCGCTCATCGCGTCGGTCTTTTCAATGAGTTCGAGCAGCTCCGAATCCGTCAGTGCGTCGCATCCGCCCCTCTTGGCGATGGAGACATCGAGCCAATCGGCCGCCCGAATCAGCTCCATGAGCCGCGCCATAGGGGCGGGTGTCGACGGCGTGGGGGCTTCGTGATGATGCAGGATCAGCTCCGCGAGGCCCTCCGGCAGACCCCACTTCAGAGCCGCCTGGCCGCCGAGCTCAGCGTGAGTGAATCCGCAAAGAGCACGTTCGGCCGCGATCAACTCAGCCGGGGTCGACCAGTCCGACTCGTCCACTCGGTGCAGCTCTTCCGGTGATTCGAGATAGAGGATGAACCGTCCAATGTCGTGTAACAGGCCGCAGACATAAGCGACTTCGGCGTCGATGCGAGGCTGCCGGCGTGATAGGGGCGCGAGGGCGCGCGCGAGAGCAGCGACACCCAACGCGTGTATCCACAGCGCTTTGGACCATTCGTACCGCGGAACGAATACTCTGGCTGCGCTCGACGCCAGTATCAGGTTCACGGCCCCGGCGCTCCCGAGTCGCGACAGGGCTTCCCGAACCCGGACGATTGGACGTGAAGGGGCCGATGCCGCCGAGTTGGCGTAGCGAAGAATGCGCGTCGTGAACGCCGGATCGCTCAATACGAGGCGTTCAACGTCCTCGAAGTAGCTTTCGCTCTTGGGGTCGGCGCGAAGGAGGCCGACCAGGACCACCGGTAGAACAGGGAGCTCGTCGAGATGCTGCTGCAACTTCGCGAGCGTATCGACTTGTGGGCGCTCCACGGGGTCCCCCTACTCGATGGCGATTCTGAGTTCGCGCTCAGTTGACTGGTTACCGCTCGTGGAGTCAATCTCGGACCCTCGCGCTCTCGGCGCACTCGACCTGCTCTGCCCGTGGGTACGTCGGCCATACCATCATTCTCGCTGTGGAGCTGTCATGTTACCTCGATTGCAGCTCTTCGAGTTCAACGACGCCCCGTGGGCCCCGGCGGCGCTCCGTGAAGGCATCATCGAGACGCTCAGCCTGACGCTCGAGCGCGGCCGCCTGCTCGATGGCCTCGTGGAGCCCTTCACGGACTTCCTGCATCAGGCGAGCGCTGGCAGTGATGTGAATGACATGGTGGTCCTCGACCTCGGCTCGGGCGCGGGAGGTCCCGCGAGGGTGCTGCTCGGCGCGCTCGCCGGCCGAGGGCGTCGGCCGAAGCTGGTTCTCACCGACCTCCACCCGCGCGTAGGGTCTTGGCGCGAAGTCGAGGCGGCGTTCCCGGGGCAGGTCAGCAGCATCGAGGAACCCGTCGACGCCACGGCCGTTCCGGAAGCCCTCGGATGCGGCCGGCCGCGCGTCATCATCAATGTTCTCCATCACTTCCCGCCCGAAGTCGTCTCGCGAGTCCTCGAAGACGCCGTACGGTCGGGTGAGGCCATCTTCATCGCCGAGGGCTTTGGGAGAAATCCACTCGGCTTCGCGGCGTTCGCGCCCGTGGGCATCCCAACGCTCCTCGGCGCACCGCTGAGAGGACAGCGCCGCCTCGAGAAGGCGCTCTACTTCTGGGCGACGCCGTTCGGCTTCGCCGCGTCCGTCTGGGACGGCCTCGTGAGCACCATGCGCATCCACACCGAGGCCGACCTCCGGGCGATGGTCGCGCCCTTCGGCGGTGACTATGACTGGCGCTTCGGCTGGTACCCGCTCGGGGGCTGGAGTCGCGGGTATTACTGGCAGGGTATACCGCGGGGACCCTAGCTTCTCACTCCGAGGCCGAGTTGGGGAGGTGATCGTCGTCAATGGCGACGGCCGAGAGCCCGAAGTGGGCTTCGACCCAGTCGTGCAGTGGCGGTGTCCGGCTCATATGGTCAGCGCCGCTCTGTAAACCCCGTTTCGGGGCGAACCCAAGGCATCAGGCCGACGTCGGCCGCCACTATATCCTCGAGCCCGGGGCGACCGGCGTCGTCGTTGGACTCGGGGCCTTGAGGCACTTGATTGTGGCCATGATCCGCGGCCGCGCGCTTTCGGTGAGGTCGGCGTCGCGTGCGTAGCCACTGGCGTGAACGCGCACAGCGTTGATCTGCCGCGTTGTAATCAGGTCCCACTGTGCCTTGTCGAGTCGATGAAGTCCTTGGCGGCGCCAACCCGACCATCCAGGACCCACCGCGGGTTCATTGATGACATTCTCGGGGCTCATGGTGAGCTCGATCGTGGTCGAGTCGTCGAGTAGAAGAACCATTCCGCCGACGGTCGGGTTCTGCATCGCGTTGAGCGCCGCCGTCATCGGAATGACGAAGTCCGCGAGCACGATCGGCTCACCATCGAGCTCCATGAATCCGACCACCATGAGGTCCGCCAGCATGAAGGTAGAGCCGCGTAGGGTGACCTTCGTGAACTTGTCGGTGATGGACTTGACCTCTTTGCATTGCTCGAATGATTCGAGGGGAGCGAGACGCCCCGGAGGTGGCCCGCAACCGACTACGACCGCAGTAAACCAGAACAAGAGCAAACCAGACGCTTGACGCATGCTCGGAGGATGAACGGTCCGGCTTGGGTTCGTCAAGAGCGTCGACGCGGCTTGGCGGCCCGAGTAATGTAGGCACGCGACAGCCCTTGGATGCGTTCATGGTACTACCCAATCTGACGCCGGTTCTGCTCGTTGTGCTCGTCCTCGGAGGCTCTTGTTCTCCGGACACGCACTCCGAGTCGCGACCTACAGCGCAGGGCAACCAACGCACCGCGATTGACGCAGACGAGGGAGGCGTTGCAAGTACGATTCCCAAGGCAAAGCGGGTAGGTCCCAGCGAAAGCCCGGCCAACGCTGGCGACGGTGGTGACGAGGGCTATGTTCGCCCCGACCAAGTCTTCCTCGATGGTTGGCTTGCGTCGCACGTCATCACGGGCCACTTCACCGGCGACAGCTCGTTCTCGGAGTCAACTCTGGGGCCGAAGTACATGACGAACGCCTTCGACGTGGTTGGCTTCACCGACTATGGCTTCGTCCCGGATCGAGAAGTCAGCGTTGCGTTCCCATCGCTGGCCGTCACGCGGTGCAGTTTGACGGACCCCACGATCCTAGGCACGAGCGATGCCGCGACCATCTCCAAAGTCTCGGTTTCGTGGGGCAATACACAAGTCATTGACGCGAGCGGCGCTCCCCACGCCGTCCACGGCAATGACGTAAGCTGGACCGAACCTGCCGTGCCCAATGGGGTCGCGAGTGGTGGCCAAGTGCTCTTGCTCCTCGATGCTTACTACTATCCGCAGGTGTGGCAGGCCGACGTACCACGCGAGGTCCGGTACATCGTCATCGCCGCTTTCGCCGTCGATGATGGCCTCGTTCATCAGGGGGATTCGACGACGCTGACACTCGACGAGATCGCGACGACCGCCGAGGCTCGCATGACGGAGGCGCGTAAGGCGCAAGACGCAACGATCGCGTGTACGGAGCACCCGGAGAAGTACCCGACGTGGCCCGGCTTTAGCGACCCGACCTGTCGACGAACCGATTGCGGCGTGCCGACCGAAGAGGCGGGGAACCCGTAGGGCTGGCAGAGCGCCGCCCTATTCGTCTTTCGGTGGACACCGCATCACGGTCTGCCCGCTTGGGAGCTCCGCGGCGAGGGCGCAGTGATCGGCGCCGAAGGGCAGGGTGTGGAACACCACGAGGCCCGGGCCCGGCGGGAGGCCGAAGGTGGGCTCGAAGCGGCGGGAGAGCGCGAGCTGGGGGCCGCCGATCCAGAGGTCGCGGTCCCAGAGCTGGCAGGTCGTATCGGCGCGCAGCAGGTTGGCGTTCATGTGGTTCACGAGGACCCAGCCCGACTCCGGGGGCTGCGCGAGGGTCCACTCAAGCGCGTCTCCGGCGTCGGCCCAGCCGACCGTGGCGTGGAAGCCGAGGTGGTCCACCGAGCGGCCCGGCGCTGGGAGCTTCACGTCCGCGATGGCGCCGGCGGTCATGCCGACCGAGAGCGCGATGGCCGCTCCGGCGAGCGACTGCAGCACCGGGCCGACACGCGCTGCGACGAGGACGGCGGCGAGCCCAGCGGGGACCACGAAGACTCGCAGTGGCCAGACCATGAAGTCGTGCTGCACCGAGAAGAGGAGCGCCGTGAGGCCGAAGAACGCGAGCGCCGGCACGATGAGGGCGCGATGGGCGGCATTGCGGCTCGCCCACGCGGCGCTGACGGCGGCGACGAGCCCGAAGAGCCAGACGCCGGGCGAGTAGAGCGTGAAGAGGCTGCTGGCGGCGGCGTTCAGGAGCTCCGTCGGGACCTCGGGGTTCCAGAGGCGCCATGCGCCCATGGCCTTGGTCGTGCGCCAGGCGAGTGGCGTCCACGGGTTGCCCCAGCGGACGGCGACGGCGGCGAGGTAGAGCGAATAGGGCGCGACGAGGAGCGCTAGGCTCTTGAGCCGCTCGCGCCACGATGCCCCGGACCAGACGGTGTAAAGGACGACCGGGATGAGCACCAACGCGCCTTCCCAGCGGACGAGCGGCATGGGTCCGAAGGCGAGCATCGCGCGGAGGGGGTGGCCGTTCAGAAGCCACTGGGTGCCGAGCAAGATCAGCGCGAGGAGCGCGATCTCGGGGTAGACCGTCAGCGAGAGCAGGAAGAACGCCGGCGACGCGCCGAGGAGCAGGACCGCGAGCCACGCGGCGCGCTCGGCGTTCTGGGGCGCGACTCGGCGGGCGAGGCCGGCGGCGGCGCGGAGCGCGACGGTCGCGAAGGCGGCGGTCGTCCAGCGACCGAGGAGCGTAAGCGGGAGGCCCGTGAGGCGCGCTAGACCTTCGCCGAGCGCGAGGAGGGCGGTCCAGCCGGGCATCGAGAGATGGCTGAAGGGGATGATCGCGGGGTTCTCCCACGAGCAGCGGCCGTACCAAGCGCGGATGATCTCGTCGGCGTCCTGGATGAAGATGCCGTGGAAGAGGTCGAGGCCGGTCTCGGGGTCGCTGACGACGGCGGCCAGTGCGACGAGAACGACGCCGTAGAGGAGAGCGGCTCGCTCCGGCGTGAGGCGCGTCACCGAGGGGGCGTGCCGTCGAGCGCGCCGGGGAGGCGCTGGGCCAAGCTGTCGGTGAGGTCGCGCACGCGGTCCGAGAGGTTCAGCACGAAGCACCAGAGGAGCTTGCAGGCGACGGCGGGATCGGTGCGGGTGAGCGCGTGGAAGTCGTTGCGGTCGATGACGAGGACCGTCGTGG
>JADMJS010000476.1 GCA_018780435.1 Myxococcales bacterium | reverse complement strand
GTCGCGACAAGGAGCTGCTCCAGCAGACCATGACCAACGCGCTGGCACGCGCTGACCGGGCTGCCCCCGAAGCGGACCAGCGCGCCGAAGTGGAGAAGCGAAAGGCCGAGGACGAGAAGCGAAGGGCCCACGAGGAGAAGCGGCGAGCCGAGGATGCCGAGGCCGAAAGCGCGCGGCTCCGGGAGAAGCTTCGACGCCTCGGGGTCGACGCAGACGATTGATTTCGGCCGTCCCCTCCGCCGTCTGAGGCAAGCCATGGCCGTGCTCCGTCAGTTCTATCGGTGGCCTTCAAAGTCAACCGGCGCTTCGCTCCACATGTCGTCGTTCTCAAGGGGATACTTCCCCAGCCAGTCGTCACACAGAAAGCTGCTGCCATCGCCAACGTAGTCGAGCGTCGCGCGCGCGTAGCCCGCGATCCCGCATGTCTTGGGTACCCGGAAGTACGTGATTCCCTCGTCTCCCGCATCGAGACCCGGCTTCTCTTCGTGGTATCCGCAGCAGAGTAGACTCGCTCGCACAAGCGTGTACTCAAAGGTCCCAGCGTGGTCGGGGATAGTCTCGACACACGCTCCAAGCCAGCGAATTTGCACGTTCAGCTGAGGGGAGCAACGTTCGTAGGCATGAACCCATTGGATCGTCTCCGTCTCCAGGTCCAACGTTCCGGCGTCCGCGGCGAAATCACTGCAGAACTCGTCAATCGCCTCCACTTGCGCCACCTCGGTCGCTGCTTGCACCTTGCTGCCGAAATAAGGCTCGTCAAGGTGTATACCAGAAGTTCGACGGCAGTAGGGACGAACTCCGGGACACGGCGTACACACTGCCGTTCCGTAGAACTGTCCCTTGACGGTCACGGTGGCTGGAGGTTCGGTGGCTCCCGAATCAGTGACGGCGTCGGGAGCGCTGACGACGGAATCTGGAGGAATGTTGCCACTCCCGAGGTCGTCGTCGAGCCCTCCGCTTGAGCTATCTTGACTTGCCGACAGGACTTCACCGGAGCTCGAAGCGGGATCAACGTCGCTTGACTGACCTGTGGAATCATCGATGCGAGTAGACACGCCACAGGCGGCGACGCCGAGCACGCACGCGAGAACGAGCTGGGTGGTCATCATGGAGCGTAGTATCGGTAAGGCCCGTCGCTCGATCCAGTACTCCCCACGAAGAGGGCGTCTGCGAGCCCATCCACGTCAAGATCGCCGCACAGCATGGTAGTTGTCCGCGCTTCGGCGTCCGAGAAGCCGAGTCCCGAAAGCGCGGCCGCGTTGACCGAGGGGTATCGAAGCGCAACGTTCCGCCTGAAGTCGCAGAGGCGCTTGCCAAGGGGTGCGCGTCCCGTGCGTTCCCGAGACTTGCTGTCAGTGAGATCCTCCGCGGGACGAAGGCCGGCGGTGGGAGGAGATCGGTGCCGAGCGAGAGCCGTGAGCAGTGGCGACCCCCGAAGGATGAAGGACGGTGACCAGGAACTCCATCGGCGGGACCTCCCACCTGCGTCGAGTCGCTTGCTGACGCCTCACGGTCGCTGCACCCTGCATACATGAGCGCCGCTACCACTGCCGATGACATCGTGCTCTCACACCTCCGCCAGTTCTCCGAAGTCGAGCTCGGCCGCCTCGCGACCATCACACGTCGCGACAAGGAGCTGCTCCAGCAGACCATGACCAATGCGTTGGCACGCGCTGAACGCGCTGCCGCCGACGCGGACCGCCGTGCCGAAGAGGAGAAGCGGCGAGCCGAGGATGCCGAGGCCGAAAGCGCGCGGCTCCGGGAGAAGCTTCGACGCCTCGGGGTCGACGCAGACGATTGATTTCGGCCGTCCCCTCCGCCGTCTGAGGCAAGCCATGGCCGTGCTCCGTCAGTTCTCCGAAGTCAGTTCTCCGAAGTCGAGCTCGGCCGCCTCGCGACCATCACACGTCGCGACAAGGAGCTGCTCCAGCAGACCATGACCAATGCGTTGGCACGCGCTGAACGCGCTGCCGCCGACGCGGACCGCCGTGCCGAGGTGGAGAAGCGAAAGGCCGAGGACGAGAGGCAAACCAGTGTCACTTGACCACGGTGCATCGTAAGGGTCATGCTCACGACTCAACCGGTGCCTGGAAAGGATCAACCACCATGACGACCCTGCGTCTCCCCGCCACCTGGGCCGCTGCCTTCAGTTTAGCCGCCAGCTGTGCCTCAGAAAACCCGAGCGTCGTGGCCGATGTGACCACCGACACGGTTGAATCATCAACGGACACGACCAGCGAACAGGACATCCTCGACACCACCGAGGCCGAAGACGCTCCCGAGGTTCTCGAGCCCGATTCCGGAGTCGACGACACCTCCGCGGGCGACGCGGCCGAGACGGTCGAATCGATTCCGGAGATCGTGTGGGTGACCGAAGGAGCCATCGAGGTCGGCGTGGTCAGCGTGCCGTATGACTATGCCGCGCCCGATGGGCCGCGCTTCGACCTCCGGGTCGGGCGTGTGAAGCGCACCGGCCCCGTCTCCAAAGGTGTGATTCTCTTCAACTTCGGTGGACCCGGGGCAGACGGGCTGCGTAATTTGCAGTTTGTCTCAGAAGTTTTTTCGGAATCATTGAAGTTCTACGACTTCGTCTCGTGGAATCCACGCGGTTCATTCGGCAGCGATCAGCTCGGCTGCACGGACGATGTCACTGCCTTGGAAGCCGTACTCGACGTGTACGACGGGTCACTCGAGTCGTCTTCTCTCGACGTTCTCCTTCAGACCATGCGAGATTTCATCGACAGTTGTCGGCTGTCCAACCCACTCCTCATCGACCACATGGGCTTCGTATCGTGGGCGGACGACATGGAATCCATTCGC
>JADMJS010000592.1 GCA_018780435.1 Myxococcales bacterium | reverse complement strand
GGCGGCGCCGGCCTCGGCATCGCCGGCGGCCGCTACCTGACCTACGCCGGAAAGGCCCACAACGACCTCCACGCCAGCCTGCTCACGGCGGTGGGCGTGCCGACGGAGCTCTTCGGCGACACCGACTATGCGACGGGGCTCTTGCCGGGGCTTGTCACGTAGAAGCCGCGCCCTCACTCACATCGCCGGGGACCGAAAGGAAGCGATTGGTCCGTCGCGATACCGAGCGTCATCTCGGAGAGGTGGGTGGTGCCGAGGTAGAAGTGGGTCTCTTCGGGCGTGCCGCCGATGCGCGTCAGGTTGCCGGGGCCCGTCTCATGCCCCGCGGCCACCACGACGGCGCGGCCGGTGCCGGGTAGCCGAGCGATCATCTTCGTGCCGCGCGGCGGACGGCTCTCCGCGGTCCAGTACATGTTCACGTACCAGCCTTCTTCGACTGTCGGGAGCAGGGACGGCGAGCCGATCCCCGCGCCGTAGAAACCGCCGCCCTCGAGAGGCGCCCAGTCTTGCGAGCGCGCCATCACGAGGCCGGTCGCCGCTTGCGAGAGCGCGTAGTGCTCGGCGAGCTCATCTTGGGCCGTGGCGGGATAGGGCGGCGGCTCGTCCTGGGTCACGAGGTGGGCTTCGAGCACCATGGGGCCGGTCGCCGGCATGGCGAGGTGGTCGCCGCCGTCGCCAACGCGCTTCATAATGCCGACCTCCATCTCGCAGGGGCCAGCGGTCGGGGCCAGAAAGCCAATATCGAGCGTGAAGTCGCCGTCGAGCACGTCGCCGTCGGCGTTCACCCAGGAGTCGACGACCACGTAGACGAGGCCCGCGCTGACGTCGGCCCACGCGTGCCAGTCGCCACGCGAGAGGCAGGCAGCGGGGTCGAGGGCCGAAAGCAGGTGCACGTCGACGTCCACCCCGTCGCCATCGGTGACGGCCGCGCTGAGGAAACCGTCAGTGGGGACGAGGACCGCGAAGACGCGTTCAGGCCCACCCTCGTCCGTCCCCGGCGCGCACGCGTAGCCGGAGAGCGTCGCTGCGGCGCCCGTCGTGGTCGACTCGATGCGGGTCGGGAACTCGGTGATGCACTCGACGCCAACGGGGCATGGGCCGTCGGAGACGTCGGGCCCCGGCAGGTCCGGGCCATCACCCGGGCCCGTGGAGTCGGCCGGGTCGGGCGCGTCGGTGGGCGCGTCGGTGGGCGCGTCGGTGTCGAGCGGCGCGGGGAGCTCCCCACCGACGTCCAGAGAGGACGCGACGTCGCCGATGGCGGGCTCGTCCGTGTCTAACGCGTCCGACGTGACAACGTCGGGCAAGACGACCCGACTTGGGTCCGCGTCCTCAAGCGATGCCCCCGTATCGAAGGCCTCGGCCCAGACCCCGCCGCCATCGTCGGCGCACGCGATGACGAGCCCTGCGCAGACGAACCGACCGACGTGCCCTCGAATCTCCATGGGCTGACGTTACGCCACCCGCCGTGGAGTGCGAAGTGGGCGATTTCGATGGGGGCGAGCGGCGGTGCCTGTCGGAAGGTCACCGGCCTTGGCCAGCCCCGAGGCTTCCCGCTCACTTGACCTCGGACACGACCTCTTTCCACGGGCAGTGATCCTGACCGCTCTTCTCAAGGCGGGTACGGCGCTTCTCGCTGAGCGCGGCGTAACCCGTGGTGAAGCTCTCGGGCTTCACGAAGCCGCGGCGGAGGAGGTAGGCGTTGGCGTCGGCGTCGCCCTTTGCCTTCCAGCAGAAGTAACGCGGCGCGACGTAGGTGACCCAGGTGCGCGGCGCCGGGCGGCCTTCGAGGAGCGCGAGGCGAGCACGCAGCTCGTTCGAACGCGACGCGGCGGTCAGCCGCTCTCGGATTGTGTCGCGGGCGGTGTCGTGGTCGCCGTTCACCGTGAGAGCGGCGGCATGCAGGTGGATGGCCTTGTCGGTCGCATCGTCGACCCCTTCGTTCCACGAGAGGTCGACGGCGTCCAAGGCGACTCCGCGGGCCTTCTCCGTCTCACCGAGCTCGAGGAGCGCCCAACCGAAGCCCAGGCGGGCCGCGAAGTTGTTCTCGTCGAGGGTCATGGCCTCCTCACAAGCCGTGCGGCTCTCATCGAGTCGCAGGTCGTAGAATGCCTCCTGGCAGGCGTTGGTCAGCGTGACGGAGCGCTCGCGGCGCTGCTCAGCAACCTCTTCCTCCTTGGCGTTCTCGTCGCCCCGGGCGATGAGGGCCTTGCGGCGCACTTTCAACGCGTCCGCGACCTCGGCCTGCGGTGCGCCCGCTTTGGACGCGAGCGAGGTGTAGGTCCACAGCGCGTCGGCAGGGAGCTCCGGGTCCTCGACGAGCCGCATGATCGCGACGCGGGCTTGCGCCTTGTCACCATCGGCTTCGAGGAGTCGACGAGCCGCGAGGTACTTGGCATCGCGAGCGCTGTCCGCGGCGGCGAGCGTCGCCCGGGCGGCGGCGAGGCCATCGGCACGCCACTCGGCCTGGGTTCGGCCTTGGTTCTTTTCCCACCAGCCGAGCCAGGCTTCGGCGGCCGCCTTGTGCCACGCGATGTCCTCGTTCAGGTAGTAGGTCGGGAGGTAGGTGTATGCGTCGTGGCCTGTGATCTGAGCGAGCGCGTCGAGCACGTAGGTCGCCCACGGATCGGGCTCGGTCGCGCCGGCGTTGCGGTGCAGGCGGCCGAGGAGGCCGACCACGGCGACCGGGCTGCCATGGGTGGCGAGGATCCCGTAGAGGGTCGACTCCGTGTCCCGCGCTTCAGTGAAGTCGGGGGCATCGTCGCCGCCGCCGAGCAGCAGCTTCACGATGGCATAGTCCGCGGCGAGCCCCTGCTTGCCGAGCTTCGA
>JADMJS010000199.1 GCA_018780435.1 Myxococcales bacterium | reverse complement strand
GCTTCGGTCCCGCGAAGGTGACGGGGGAGACGCGCTCGGCGAAGACCGGGTCGGTGAGGACGCGGTAGCCGTCGATCTCGAGGAGCACCGTGCTGTGGCCGAGCCACGTGACCCGAAGGCCGGAGTCGACGCCACGAACCCACGTCTCGTGGGGCCGCTCGATGGGGAGGGGCGCCGGCGGGCGACGGCCGGCGCGTTTGAAGAAGAACTCTCCGAGCACCGGCAGCGGGTTGCCCTGAATGCCGGCGCCGAGGCCCGAGGGGTTTTGGAAGAGGCCGTCTTTGTGCTGGGCGGAGGCGCGGACGCGCTCTTGCCGGAGGCCCGCTCGCCGTCGCATCGCCACTCGGTCGTCACTCATGGTCCGTCCTTCGCTCCTCGGTCTCGTGAGGAGACGTCGTTATGGCCATCGAAAGCGACTTCCGCAAGGCTGCCCGTCCCGTCTCGGTGAGGGCATAGAGACCGCGGCTCACCCGCTCGAACCAGCCGTACACGTTGCGCTGCAATACCGCGCTCGCCTGGGGGACCCGAGCGGCGAGATCGCGGGGCCGTGCGGGTCCCTCCGCGAGCCCCTCGGCGCACGCCAGGGCGGACTGGCGGTAAGCCGTCATGATCGGCTGTCGCGTGCTGCCTCCGGCCGTGGGGTCGCCGCGGCGCCGTTGGTGCTCGGTCACGAGGCGCGAGCGCTCTTTCCGGTTGCGACGGGGGGCATAAGGTGCCGGCTCGACCAGGACCTCGACGGCGGTGGTGGCGTGAACGCCGAGGAGGCCGAGCCCGAGGAGCCTGCAGAGCGTGCGGACCCGCGAGTCACGGCTTCGCGAGCCTCGACCGCCCGTGATGGGGATAGCCAGCCACACCTCATCGGCGACCGACAGGCGTTCCACGGCCTGCAAGACGAGCTCGAGGTTGAAGCCGAGCTTCAGCTCGACGACCGCGACGCCCTCGCCGCCCGGGCCGTGGAGCGCGACCAGGTCGCAGCCCCGGACCTCGCCCTTCACGTCGAAGCCGCGTTCGGTCAGGAAGGCTTTCACGGGGGCGTAGAGGTCGGTCTCGGCGGGGCGGGGCGCGTTCATGGCGCCGTACTCCTCGCCCGTTCCCGTCAGGATTGCCAGAAAGGGCGATCACGCCGGCGCGCCCTTAGGCACCCGACGCACGCGAGCCAGAAACCCAGCCACGTCGCTCGCGCACCGGCGCCGTGGGCCGTCGTACACCCGGGCGGTGGCTGCGGCGCCGCGGCGAGCGCAGCGTCCAATGGCACCGGCTCGCCCGTACTCGGTCCCGCGATACATAGGCCGCCTTCGCACTCGCCCTCGCAACGGCCGCCGCACTCCCCGCAATGGTCCTCATCGGTCGCGTGGTCGACGCACCGGCCGTCGCACGCGGTGCAGGCCACGCAACGGAATCCGCCATCAGGGCCGCTCGCCGGATCCCAGCCACAGCCGAGCCCGCGCGCGGCGCAGTCGAGTCGTTCGAGCCCGCGGTCGTCGCACCAGAGCGCGGCGCCCTCGTCACACAGCCCATGTCGGTCGACGCTGCCACACGGCGCGGGGAGACAGCCGTCGCCGCCGCCGGGGAGCGGTCCGCAGAAGAGACCCGACGCGGCACAGTCGTGCGAACGCCACCAGCCAGCGCGGCAGGACAGGCCGAGCGCATCGACACACCGTCCAAGGTCCTGCTGCTCGTCGCACGCGCCACTGGGCTCGGGTAACGCGCCGTCGAGCACGGTCTTCAGCCACGTCGCCGCGGCGCTGGTCCTCACGGCGATCGCTGGAGCAGCGCAGTTGGGGGCGCTCGAGCTCGCGACGCCAACGATCTCGGCCCGGCCACCGTGTTCAACCAGGATGGGCCCACCGGAGTCGCCGCCACACAGGCCGTTCCCAGTGCCGTTCTCGAGCCGGAGCTCGGTTGCGCTGATGCCCTTGACCTCGAAGAGGCCGAAGGCAATCCCGGCACCCGAGCCGAGGCCGGCCCCAACCGCTTCGACGGTCTCGGGTGTCACGCCCTGCTGGAAGTCATCGAAACGAATGGGGATTATCGTCGCCGGCGCGTCGGCGCCGAGCGTGACCACCGCGATGTCCTGGGACTCGTGCGCGTCGACGCGCTGTATGGGGAGCGCGACATCCGCGCCGCCTCCAACGATGACGTCGAAGGGTCCGAGATCGGCCTCGTGCTCGATACAGTGAGCCGCCGTCAGAACGCGCCGCGAGGCGACCAGGGTGCCGGTACACCGGACGACGCCGTCGCGTTCAAAGGCGCCGATAGCGAGACGGTCGCTCTGCCGCGGGTGCTGCGGGATAGCCCACCTCCCGGCTGGTCTCGGCTGCTACGGCCAAACCTGCCGCAAGGGCACCAACGGCGAGGCCTTCTCCACGAGCGACGAGTGCGCGAGCGGCCTCTGCTACAGCATTGTCTGCACGGCCAAGGGCGCGAGCGGCACGAACTTCGCCAGCGAAGCCGGCTGGCAGTGCGAGTCGGGCCTCTGCGGCTACAGCGGCAAACACCTCTGTAACGTCTGATACGGCGACGAGGACCGCCCTGCCGCCTCCGCCTGCGACGTCGACGATGAGTGCTTGTCCAACGACTGCGCACTCTATCCCTTCGGCTGGATGTCGCCACCGCGCGTGACGGGCTTCTGGTGCACCTATCCTCCGTAACCGGAGTAGAGGCCATGGTGAAGCCCGCCGAGGGCGCGATCGGCCTCTCCTTAGTCGACCTAGGGGGACCCAGTCGAACCGAAGCCGGCCATGACTGCTCGGACGCATGAAGTCGAACGCCAGCAAGCGCCGAGGCCAATGCCACGAATCAACAGCCGACATCGCGATGTCGAACCGATTAGGCGACGGATTGAAATTGCTGCACTTCCGGGGAATCAACTGCATCCATTTCGCCGTGCTCTGTAGTCCCATATTGGGACAGGCTTTGTCGCGTTGTGGCATGCCACAGGACTCGCTCGGTCTTGCCATCGGATTCAATCGAAGATTAAATCGGCCCGAAGCGGTATTGCAAGTTCCTTCTCGGAGCTGTTACTATCTGCGCCATGTCGAGCAATATCGAAGGCGAACCCAAGGTCGAGGCTGCCCTGCTGAGGCAGGTCATTGATCTCATTCCGCACTACATTTTCGCCAAGAACGCCGAGGGGGTCTACGTCTTGGCGAACGAGTGCGTGGCGAACGCGTACGGCACGACCGTCTTCGAACTCGAAGGCAAGACCGACGCGGACTTTTCGCATTCTCCTGATGAGACAAAGGGCTTTCGACGCGACGACCAGGCGGTGCTGTCCACGGGCAAGCCCAGGGTGGTCGAGGAGGTCATGACCGACACGCACGGCCAATCGCACCTTCTGCACACCACCAAGATCCCGTTCTACTTTCCCGACGCCAACAGTCCTTGCATCTTGGGGCTGTGCATGGACATCACGGAACGACGCCAGCACGAGCTTCAGATCAGGTTCCTGGCTCTCCACGATTCGCTGACGGGCTTGGGCAATCGAACGACGCTCAAGACTGCGCTCGATCAGCAGATCCAGGCTCACGAGCCGTTCGCGTTGTTGTTCTTCGATCTAGACCATTTCAAGACCATCAATGATTCGCTGGGTCACACCGTGGGTGACCGATATCTGGTCGAGATCAGTGAACGCGTCAAAGGCTGCGTGGGCGACAAGGGCACCGTGTGTCGAGCCGGGGGCGATGAGTTCCTGGTCGTCTTGCCCCGCGTCGGTCATCTGGAAGCAGCGCGTGTCGCGGAATCCGCGCTCACGGCGATTCGGGCCCCCGTCGAGTCTGCCGGTATGAATTTGCTGGGCACGTCCAGCGTGGGAATCGCGCTGTACCCTGAACACGGCTCCAGCGTCGAGGTGCTGATGAGCCAAGCCGATGGGGCGCTGTACGCGGCAAAAACAGCAGGCCGTGACGCCGTCGCCTTCTTCACCCACGACATCGAGACCGCCGCCAAGCGCAAGCTCGCGATCCATAACGGGCTCAAAGCCGCGATCGCCGCTGGCGACGTGAGGACGTGCTACCAACCCATCGTCGACGCTTCGAGCCGTCGCATCGTCGGCGTCGAAGCCTTGTCACGTTGGACCTCCCTCGAGCTGGGGGTGGTGTCGCCAGCCGAGTTCATCCCGTTGGCCGAGGAGACCGGCATCATCCAGAGTGTCGACGATCTGGCGCTCACCGACGCCTTACGCACCCAAGCGGCGTGGGCCAGACGGGGTTTCGACATCCACGTCGCCGTGAATCTCTCGGCCCGTCAATTTCAGAGCCAAGGATTTGAGGAGAAGTTGCTGCACTTGTGTCGAGCGCAAGGGGGCAACCTCAATCGCCTCGCCCTCGAGGTGACCGAGGGGGTGCTGTTGACGAGTATCGACCGTTGCGCCAAGGTCCTCGCGTCACTGAGAAGAAGCGGTGTGTCAGTGTCCATCGATGACTTTGGCACGGGCTACTCCAGCCTCGCGTATCTGCGAAAGCTGCCCATCTCCACGCTCAAGATTGACCGTTCCTTCGTCATGGACTGCACCAATGACCCCGATCAGGCGGCAATCGTGCGCGCGATCATCGCGATGGCCAAGGCCCTTCGACTCCACGTCGTCGCTGAAGGGGTAGAGACCGAAGAACAAGCAGCGCTCTTGTGCGACGAAGGTTGTGAATACTTCCAAGGCTACCTTTTCTCTCGACCCGTCTCGGCGCAGGAGGTGTTCGAGCTCAGGGACAAGCGCCTCGGCTGAGCTCCGCGAAGCCTTGAGCAGCGCAATGCGCGTTTGGGCTCTGCACGGGCCCGAGTTCACCGATGGATGCGGAGCAGGTTCTTGCGCTGCTGTTGGGTTGTCGAGGACGCCCGCCACAGCCCGGGGAGGTCTCGGGCAAGCTTGAGGATGTGCTGCCGATCCTGGTCACTGAGGACCACCTTCTGCCGCCGGCACGCTCGTTCATACTCTCGCTCGACTTCCTCGGCCTCCCGCAAGCGTTGCCTGGCGACACCCAGGTCGGTTCACTCGACCGGCAGCCTGAGCCGACGTCCATCCGGAACTTCCACGTCCACGTAGGCGCGGTCGTCGGAACCGCGCACGCGGCAGTGAACAGACAACGACTGGCCTACCATCGGATGGATCGGAAGCGTGACGACTACTCGGTCAGGAACGCCGACCCAGGACGTATCCTGGTTGGAACGTCGAGGTGTTCAATGCCAACCTCCAGAAGGAGCTCTTCGACCGCACCCACTTCGCCGACGTCGGCGAACTTCGGCGACGCCTCGGCCCGCATTTCCACTGGTACAACCATCATCGCACCCATCACGCGCTCGGCGGGCTCCTGGTCCCGGCCGACCGCTTCTACGGCCGCACCGAGGAGGTGCTCGCGCGCAGCGACGCCCGCATCGCTACGATCGGGTGGTGTGTGGTACCGGAGGACGACCGCCACGCGCTCGCCACCCGGGCCGTGGAGCGCGACCAGGTCGCAGCCTCGGACCTCGCCCTTCACGTCGAAGCCGCGTTCGGTCAGGAAGGCTTTCACGGGGGCGTAGAGGTCGGTCTCGGCGGGGCGGGGCGCGTTCATGGCGCCGTACTCCTCGCCCGTTCCCGTCAGGATTGCCAGAAAGGGCGATCACGCCGGCGCGCCCTTAGGCACCCGACGCACGCGAGCCAGAAACCCAGCCACGTCGCTCGCGCACCGGCGCCGTGGGCCGTCGTACACCCGGGCGGTGGCTGCGGCGCCGCGGCGAGCGCAGCGTCCAATGGCACCGGCTCGCCCGTACTCGGTCCCGCGATACATAGGCCGCCTTCGCACTCGCCCTCGCAACGGCCGCCGCACTCCCCGCAATGGTCCTCATCGGTCGCGTGGTCGACGCACCGGCCGTCGCACGCGGTGCAGGCCACGCAACGGAATCCGCCATCAGGGCCGCTCGCCGGATCCCAGCCACAGCCGAGCCCGCGCGCGGCGCAGTCGAGTCGTTCGAGCCCGCGGTCGTCGCACCAGAGCGCGGCGCCCTCGTCACACAGCCCATGTCGGTCGACGCTGCCACACGGCGCGGGGAGACAGCCGTCGCCGCCGCCGGGGAGCGGTCCGCAGAAGAGACCCGACGCGGCACAGTCGTGCGAACGCCACCAGCCAGCGCGGCAGGACAGGCCGAGCGCATCGACACACCGTCCAAGGTCCTGCTGCTCGTCGCACGCGCCACTGGGCTCGGGTAACGCGCCGTCGAGCACGGTCTTCAGCCACGTCGCCGCGGCGCTGGTCCTCACGGCGATCGCTGGAGCAGCGCAGTTGGGGGCGCTCGAGCTCGCGACGCCAACGATCTCGGCCCGGCCACCGTGTTCAACCAGGATGGGCCCACCGGAGTCGCCGCCACACAGGCCGTTCCCAGTGCCGTTCTCGAGCCGGAGCTCGGTTGCGCTGATGCCCTTGACCTCGAAGAGGCCGAAGGCAATCCCGGCACCCGAGCCGAGGCCGGCCCCAACCGCTTCGACGGTCTCGGGTGTCACGCCCTGCTGGAAGTCATCGAAACGAATGGGGATTATCGTCGCCGGCGCGTCGGCGCCGAGCGTGACCACCGCGATGTCCCGCGACTCGTGCGCGTCGACGCGCTGTATGGGGAGCGCGACATCCGCGCCACCTCCAACGATGAAGTCGAAGGGTCCGAGATCGGCCTCGTGCGCGAAACAGTGAGCCGCTGTCAGCACGCGCCGCGAGGCGACCACAGTGCCGGTACACCGGACGACGCCGTCGCGCTCAAAGGCGCCGATGGCCCGGCGTTGTCCGTGGTCGAGGGAGACGAGGGAGGGGGTGGGCGAGCCGTCGAGCAAGGGAGCGACGGCTCGCGCGGTGGCCGGCGATTCGGCGGCCGACCCCACTCGGGCCGCGTCCGTGCAAGCACAGACGAGCGCAAGAAGGGCCAGCCGCACAAGTCGCATGGGCTCAGTTCACCGGCGTGAAGGTGACGGTCACACCCGGCTGGCCACCGGCGTTGGCCGAGCTCTCAAGTGCGGCGGTGACCGCATTCGAGCAGACCCGGATCTTCTCGTTGATGCTACCCGACCAGCCCCACATCGAGCCGACCGGGAACTTGAAGGACCCGAACCGCTTGTAGACCGTCTCGGAGTTCTGCGGGACGTCGCTGCCGCTGTAGATGACGAGGCGGTCGAGGCTCTCGCGAGTGGTCCCGACCACGCTCACGTCCACGCAGGTCGCGGTGCTGTTCGCAAGCGAGAAGGTCTTCTTGTAGGCCGCGAGGACACGGCTGGGCGAGTGCGAGCCGCCTCCCGGCTGATTGGTCGACGAGCTGGCGCAGTAGCCATTGGAGCACGAGGTGGGTGAGCGCCATGCTTCCGCTGGCGTCGGCTGAATCGCGTCGGCACACATACCCGAGTCACCCGGGCGCTTCTTCCATGCGGTCGAGAGGGCCCATGCGTTCCAGGTCTTCTCCCAGGTGTTGAAGGAGGCGATGGTGAAGCTGAATACCTTCTTCTCCTTTTTGATGGTGCGACCGAAGATCTTGATTCGGATGCCGGCGTACGCCGCAATCCCGATCTCGCCCGACGGGCCCGTGATGGTCAGCGGCCCTTCGAACTCGAGGCTCGCTTCCGCGGCCTTGAAGCAGTTCTTACCGGTGTCGAAGCTGACGCCAGCCAGTGGGCGCAGGAAAGGAAGGAAGCTCACCTTGACGATGGAGAGCGAGCCTTCGACGCCGGCACGCGCCACGCCGATGGACACGCCGCCGAAGACGGTCGTGCTGAGCTCCGCGGTCGGCCCCATCGCAAACTGGACGCCGTACTTATTCAGGATGCTCGAGCGCTGATCGATGATGAAGTGCCCGTAGACCCCCATGCCGAGTGACGCGCCGACCTCGGCGATGATGATGAGCGGGACCGGTCCCGCCTGGAAGCGCTGCTCGTATTCCTGGCCCTTGAAGTACTTCAGCTTACGGGTCTTGCCCTTGCCCTTGGGATCGTCCTTGGTGACCTCCTCGATCTGGTCCTCGAAGAGAGGGCACGCGGTGATGCCGTCCTCCGTGTCGCAGAACGACGGGTTGAACTGCATGTTCACGAGGTTGAACCCGAAGACGGTGATGCGCGCATCCGCCTTGTAGGTGTTCCAGGCCCGGTCTGCACCCCAGTCGATGCCGCCACCGCCGCCGAGCAGCGTCAGTGACTGCTTGAGGAAGAGGGCGCGCACCTCGGCGTCGGCCCGCTTGTAGTGCGCCGTGACGGCGTCGTGGTGCTTGTTGTAGCTGGAGTTCGTGCTGAACCGGAACGAGGCGCCGAACCAGTCGTTTCCGTAGGTCTGCTCCTGCTTGTTGGAAAGCGTGACATATGGGTAGGGGCCGCTGTCACCCCAGCCGGTCGGGACCTCGGTCACGCCCGCGTTGTCGAGGTCGTCTGCTTTGGCGGGGGCGGCCGGCTCCGGGGCCATGAACACGACCGGAATGGACGTCTCGTTGTCGGCGACGTTGTCCTGGTACTCCGCTTGGGCCGTGGCGACCCGCATGTGGAGCGTGCCCGCCAGCTCGCCCTTGTCGTCGAGGGCCGGGTTCAGGTCCGCGTGGGCCTGCGTCACTTCGAGGAGACGAACGCCTTCCTGGTCGAGGTGGAGCTGAATGACGTCGTCGACGCCCTCCTCCTCGAACACGACGGCGCAGTCCTCCACCTTCACGTCCGCGTCGGTGGCCTCGTCGTACTCGGTCTTCGTCACGCAGCGCTGGCTGTAGGCCACGCTGTCCGCGAGACCATCCGTGCGGCGAACGAGCAGCGGGAAGGTGCGGTCGGCGTCGTAGCGATAGGTCGTGACGGCCGGGGCCGCCTCGAACCCTGCCTGCGAATCGAACGCAGCCGGGCCGAGGTCTTGCCCCGCGACGTCGATGACGTGGCCGGGGAGACGCAGCTCGAAGCTCGCGCTCACGGGTTCGGTCACGTTCAGCGCCTGGCTGCTGATCCGGCTCGTCAGCGTGAAGAGCGGTTCGTCGCTCTGCTCGCTGCGGTCGAGGAGGAAGCTGGCGTTGTCGAGTTTGGCCGACAGGATGCGTAGGTTCGGCTTGTCCGGCTTGCCGATGATGACGGTCGCCGGCGCGTGGAGCAGGGCCGCTTCGCCGAGGCGAACCGTGTCCTCCTTCTTGACCAGGTCGCCCTTGGTGAGGTCGACCGAGTAGGAGCCGTCTTCGCTTTTCACCAGCGGGACTTCGTCGACCGCGAAGAAGAAGCCGTAGAGGCCGTCGGTGACGGCGCTCGGGACGTTCAGCTCGTAGGTGATCGTGCGAGTCTCACCCGGCTCGAGGTTGTCGATGATGACTTGACCGATGAAGGTCGCGTCGAGCTCAGAGGTCTCGCCGATGGCAGCGAGCTCGGCCTGGAGCTCCTCAATGCGCTCCTTCACCGGCGCGACGCCGAAGCGGACGCTGACCACGTCGCGCTTGTCCGTGCCGTTGTTTGTGATGGTGAACGTGCGCGAATCGGGGGTCCCGACCTCGAGCTGCTCCGGCACGTCGACGTCCGCCATCTGGAACTGGCCCAGCTTGAAGTCGTCGACGACGATGTTGAACATCCCGCCCGAGGCCGGGAGGCACTCGTCACCGGCGGTGCTGAGGACCGTGCCTTCACCGCAGGCGACCGAAGCCCCGGTCTCGCCGGCGCAGGAGGTGACGGTCAGTCCGAACGCGGCGCCGACTGAGAAGAGAGCAGGCTTGAGCTTGCGCATGTTTCTGAATCCGATGAATAGGTTATGCGACTTCATCACTGGCCCCCTTCGCTGCGCGGCGCCACGAACGCGTAGACCTCACGACGCACCTGTCGGTCTCGGCTGACGTCGAGCAGTGCGCGGAGCGCGAGCGCGTTCTCGGGCTGCGCTCCGAGCTCGCGGCCGAGGATCCGGACTGCCGTCACCAGCACGTCGGTCTCGGCGGCGCCCGTCAGTTGGGCCTTGGCCCACGCCGTCCGAGCGGCCGACTCCGGCATCTCCAAGGCGACCCGGGCTGCCTCGCGGCGAACCGCCGGGTCGACTTCGGCCGCGAAGCGCTGCCCGAACTCCGTGAACGCCGCCTCGCCCGTCATGCGACGGAAGGTGACGAACGCAGCGGTGCGGACCGCCGCGTCCTTGGACGACAGGGACGAGCGGACGATCGGCGCGACCAGGGCGTAGTCACCGACGTTCGTGAGCGCGTCGAGCGCGAGGACGGCCTGACGCGAGTCGGTTGCCGATGCGAGCAGCGACGAGAGCCGGTGGAGGACCTCCTGGGTGACCGAGGCGTTGCCGCGCTGGGCGTCGCCGAGAGCGCCGTAGACGTTGGTGGCGAGGGACTGCATGACGCTGGCGGCGGCATCGTCGGCCACGATGGTGCTGCGGAACGACCACACGGCCTTCAGCAGCGCGGGTTCAGGCATGGCCACATCCAGGATGGCCATGAGGGCGCGTTCCTGCATGGTCGCCGTCGTCTTGGCGCCGCCCAGGATCTCGATGAGCGCCGCTTGCGCTTCGGGGTGCCCAGCCGCTGAGAGGGCCGCGAAGCCCACCACGGCAGCGGCCGATTCGCCGCCGCCCGGGCGCGCTTCGAGCTCACGGGCCATCGCCAGAGACTTCGTGGGGTTGAGGCGGAGCCAGCTCTTCAGGAGCAGGTGTGCCGACGCCTGGTTCTTGGCCAGCTCGGCGTCGAACACCGCGAGCATGCCCTCCACCGTGAGCCCCGCGACGCGCGGCGCGATTCGCGGGTTCACCTCGTAGAGGCGAGCGCGGGCGACGTCGTCGCCTTCAAGCGCCCGTGCCGCGTCCTGGGCCGTGGTCGGCAACGCCGCGATGGCCATCTTCACGCGTTCCGCGCTGTAGTCGCCGACGTGCGACGAGATGAAGGCCCCGTTCGCGTCGGTGGTGGTGTCCTCGGAGGCCGTGATGGTCTCCACCGTCCCTGCCGTGGGGTCGAGGGTGATGGTCGCGTTCGCTTTGCCGATCCGTGTCGCGGCGCCTGCCGGGAGGCCCTTGGCGTCGGCCATCGGGACACCGTAGATGCGGGTCTTGGTCTTCTGGAGCTGCGCGGGGTTGGCGCCGCCCATGGCCCCGGAGTAGCGAGCGTCGTAGGCGCCGCCTACGGCGTTCTCCTGCGCGACCCACGATCCCGACGCCGCCTTTGGGAAGACCAGCTGAAGGGGTTCCACGACGCCGCGAATAACGCGCCCGAGATCCGCCGGGAAGCCGCGGACGAACTCGAAGGAGCGGAGGGCGCCACTCGGCGCGACACGAATGAGGAAGGGCTGTTCGAGGAGGTCGCGCCGGGGATCGACGACACCGTCCACGTGAACGAGCGCGTTCTGCAGGCGAGCGGCGAGGAGGAAGCCGCCATTGTCCTTGCCCACCACGCGGTAGTGAAGATCACCCTGAATCTCGTACTGAGCCGCGACTCGGCGCGAGGCGTCAGCAGTGCCCGCTGGAGTTCCACCGAGGCCATTGCTCAGCGTCGCGGCGATGACGCCATAGTCGACATCGACTGACCCATTCGACTGGATACGGTAGACGCGAGTGTCACCAATACGAAGCTGGAGTCCCCACACGGCTGTCTGGGCGCCGTGGTTCATCGCCGGGAGCGCTTCGTGGTTCGGAAGCACCAGGGTGTTGTTCAGTGGCCCGTCGGCGCTGGCCGTGGCCGCGTTCAGGAACGCCGCCGCGACTCCGGCGAGGACGGCGCGGTAAGGCGGCAGGGTGTTTCGGTGTTTCGCTGACATGGTCGTCATGGTCTTCCCTTGCTGATGTGTCGACGTGGCACCCGAAGCGGCGGCATGCAGCTCCGGAAGCACCAAGCCGGATTCCGAGATGGTTCTGCTGGATTGCCCTGAGTGAACAATACGGTTCTCTTGGCTATGGATGACTTGGAGGTCCGGTCTTCCCTGCCTCACATAGTGTCGAGTTCACGCTTCCTCCACGTTGCGTCGTGCCGAAGGGCCCCGCTTCGAGGCCGGTGGCAGGGGTTGTCGACCTGCGTCTCCCGAGGACGTGACATTGGAGAATTTCTAAGGGGCAATTTCTCGCGGGCCCTCGGGTCGTGCGGGTCGAGTGCGATGAGGAGGGCCTCCTCGCAGAACACTTTTTTGTGGCGACGCCGGTCGACCTGGGACTGGGGCATCGGCGGCCGAGCCGGGCTTCGCTTCGAGCTAAACCGGGTCCTTCGGTGCCCGATACGACCGTGACTCCCACCAGCATCGCTGGTCCGGGGCGGCAGACGGACGGCCTGGTGGGCCCTCCCCGATCCGCTCCGGAGCTAGGGACAAGCACCTGCGGCCTCGCAGGCGCCGCTGAGAAGAGAGCCCACGGAGCGACATCGTGATGAAGCACCAGACCCCATCGTCATCGGCCGTTCGACTCGACCCGCGCCAACGACGGCACCCCATCTGGGGGGCGCGTGCGACGTTCATGCTAGTCGCGCTCGGCGCTATCGCATGCAGCGCCCCGGAGGAGGCTCCGGGGCCCGTGGCCGTGCGTGAGATCGACACTGGGTTCGACCCGAAGGTGGACGGGCTCAGCTTCCCCAACTTCGCTGGTTATGTGAAGTCAGCCATCTACGATGCGTCCGCGATGCGACGGCTGTTTGGTGACACCGTCTGCTTGACCAAGGCCTCGCCGGACTGTGAGCTCACACCCGCCGCCAAGCAGTGGGCCGACCAGGTGAACATGGCGACCAACTCCGGGCTCTGCGAGGGTTTCGCGGCGCTGAGCCACCTCGCGTGGGCGGGTCAGGTCGACCTCTCACCGCTCGGTGTCAACGGTGAGCTCGCGACCATCGATCGCGTCGAGCAGGCCCGAATCGACGGCGAGATCGCGTTCTGGTTTGGCACTCAGCTCCTCCCGAAAGTGAACGCGTCGACTCGAAGGTTCGGCGCCGCCGAGGCCCTGTCGGTGCTGACGGAGTCGTTCGCGGCTGGGAAGCAGGGCGAGACGTGGCGCATCGGGATCTTGCGGCTGTTGCCCGATGGGTCTCCCGCGGGTGGTCACGCGCTCTCTCCTTACGCCATCCGTGCGGCCGGGCCGGGACAGTGGAACGTGCTCGTCTATGACAGCAATCATCCAGGTGAGGAGCGTTACATCGACGTCGATGAGAAGGCCGGCACGTGGAAGTACATCGCGTCGTCGAACCCGGACGAGCCGGAGGGGCTCTACGAAGGCGGGCCGGGAACGCGTAATCCCATGTACTTCGCGCCCAATAGCGCCCGGCTGGGTGTCCACGACTGCCCCTTCTGCGGCAGCGGCAAAGCGGACGATGCGTCGGCCAAGACAGTGGTCGTCCCCCTCGGGGCGGCCCACTTCGCCATCCAGGACTCGCAGGGTCGTCGCATCGGCCGCACAGGCTCGGGCTTCCTCGACGAGATCCCCGGCGCGACGTGGACACCGACCTTCGGCGATCGATTCTATGCGGACGACGCCGCCATTATTTACAGCGTTCCAGGTGAGCCGGACGTCGTCGTCGATGTCTCCGGCAAGGCGGGCGTCGCCGAAGAGAACGATCGCCTGTCCGTGTCCATTTATAGACCCGGGGGTTCCTACGCCGCAGCGGCCGGTCGAACCCAAGGTGGGGCGCACCGCCTCGGCATGTCCGCGGCGGGGAAGATCTCGTACAAGACGGACACGGGCAACGCGGGCCCCGTCTCGGCGTCGATTCGGACGGCGTCGGGTAAATCCGTGACGGTGTCGATGTCCGTCACCGGCTCGGAAGGCGGAAACGACCTCGAGCTCGGCATCTCGCCCTCGGGCGAGACGACCATGGTCTCCAAGGGCGGCGGCACCATCCAGATCGCGGTCGCGGTGGTCAGCGAGACGGAGTCGTCGAGCTTTACGGGCAGCGTCGAGACCGAGCCGGGTGAATCGGCGGCCATGCAGGTCGAGGAGTGGGAGAACGGCGAGCCCATGCCGACGGAGATCGTCGCCGAAGACGGGACCGTGACCCCGGTCGAGATCCTCCCTTGCGAGCAGGATCCGAACTGTAAGCCCCCCGAGGGCGACTCGGACATCGTCCCGGACGCCGAGGACAACTGCCCGAACGTAAACAACAACGACCAGGCCGACCTCGACCTCGATGGCGTCGGCGATGCGTGCGACGACGACAAGGATGGAGACGGTGTCTTCGGCGGCCTCGATTGTAACGACACGAACCCCAAGGTGACGGCAGGTTGCGACAGCGAGTCCAAGTGTACGTCGAACAGCGACTGCCCGCCGACTCTCGCCACCAGCTGCAAGATCAGCGTCTGTAACGACGATGGCACGTGCGGTCCAGGCGACGCCGCGGATGGGGCCCTTTGTGATGACGACGACGCTTGCACGGGCGACGGGGTCTGTCAGGGCGCGGAGTGCCGCTCCGGGGAAGCGCTCCCGGCATGTGACGACGGCAACCCGTGCACGACCGACGCGTGTGATCCGACGAGCGGTTGCACCGCGCAGCCGCTCGAGGGTTCCTGCGACGACGGCGACCCGTGCACCAGCGGCGACGCCTGCTCGGCCGGGACGTGCGCCGGTGGCGTCACCATCGACTGCGACGACGGGAATCCGTGTACGGCCGACACCTGCTCCGCGGCCGGGTGTACGAACCTCCCCACCGACGGCGCGTGTGACGATGGCGACGCCTGTACGTCGGTTGACACGTGCATCAGTGGCGACTGCGTGCCCGGTGGCGCCACCGTCTGTGACGACGGCAACCCCTGTACGGACGACACGTGCGATGAAGACAGCGGCTGCTCGCCCTCGCCCAACTCGGCCGCCTGCGACGACGGGGACGCCTGTACGTCCGGTGACCAGTGCGCCGCCACGGCCTGTACGTCTGGCGCCGCTGTGAGCTGCGATGACGGTAACCCCTGCACGATCGACTCGTGCGATCCCGCGACGGGATGCGTCCATTCGGCTAGCTCGGCCGCGTGCGACGACGGCAATGCCTGTACGTCCGGCGATGTCTGCGCCGCGAAGGCGTGCGTCCCTGGGAGCGCGATCTCCTGCGATGACGGGAACGGGTGCAGCGACGACTCCTGCGA
>JADMJS010000460.1 GCA_018780435.1 Myxococcales bacterium | reverse complement strand
GAAGGCGGCTCTCGACATCCTGGGCGAGGTGCTCGAAGATATACGCGGGTGAGTAGCGCATCGTCATCAACTGAACGCGAACCAGGCAGAGCAGCGGGAGCCGCACCTGTGAGCCGTATTCCGCCGGGCTTCAGTCGACTGGCTGCTGATCTCCTCGATGAGCTAATCGAGGGTGTCGAGCCGGGCGACGCGCTCTCGACACGCCACGCCCGGCTCGCTGAGCTGGGACGCGATGACGAGGCGCGCTGGCACCGAATCACGGCGGCGCTCGATTCCCTGATCGCAGGCCTCCGGGCGCGCGAAGCGGGCCTCGCCCGAGGTGAGATTCGGCGTCCAGCGCCATCGCCCCCCACATCGACCGTCTCAGCACCGGTTGCCCCTGCTCCGGCCGCTCCCGCACCGTCCGCAGAGAAGCCCGCCAAGACCGCCGATTACCTCGTCCCGGCGCCAGCACCAGCCGGCGGGGCTCTGACTCCACCTCCTCCCCCAGAGGCCGTGGCCGACCTGGAGACGACATACGGGACCACGCCAGCACCGCGGCCGGTACCCGCAGCGTCCGCCGGTCCTCAGGGGAGCAGCGCCGCCACCGATCATCTCAGGCCGCCACCGCCACCAGCGTCGATGTTGGACCTCGACGACGTCCTCGACGCCGAGCTCGAACCCGGCCCCGGTGCGATCAACGCAGCGGAAGCCGAACGCACGTTCCACGAGCGTAAGACGGTCATAGTGACCGCGCTCTCGGAGGACGCGATCCAGGCGGCGCTCGATGAGCAGATGGCGAAGCCACCGATCGTGGCGCGGCGCGAGGCGCCACCACCGCCCCCGTCGGTGGCAGCGGAGCCGGCAGCGAGCCCCCCACCCGTTCCGCCCGCGAGAAGTGATACGCGACCGCCGGCGACGCCCGAGAGCGCCAAGGGACGCGATTCTTCCTCGCCCCCGAACGAGCGCGTCACGAAACCCGAGCCGATCTCGGCCGGCTGGACGCGGCGAGCAGAGCTGCTCTTCGAGGATGCACTTCGGCTCTTCCGTCTCGGCGACGTCGATGGCGGCCTCATCTCGCTCGAACGACTCCTGGTCTCGGGAGAGCTGAACGCCGACCTCCGAGAATTCGTGGACGTCAATCAAGACCGAATTCTCGAGCAGTACGAGACCCTCATGTCGCCCTGGCAGAAGGTCCCCGAGCTCCTCGATCCCGGCACGGTGCCCGGCGTCGGACCCATCACGGCATTGCCCAAGATCGCCCGTGTGCTCGGGCTGGTGAACGGACGAATTTCGGTGAGCGAGATCGCGGAGCTCTTGCCAACCTACCGTCGGCTCGAAGTGATCTCGGCCGTGAGTCAGCTCATCCGTTTCAAGGTCGTCAATCTGCGAGAGACCTCCTGATGCGCCCGGGCGGCCCTGCCTCGAAAGAGCCGATCTACTTCTTCTTCGACTTCCTCTCGCCGTACGCCTATCTCGCTTGGCACTCGGTTCACGACGTGGCTGCCCGTGTCGGGCGTGACATCGAGCCCATCCCCGTGCTGCTCGCGGCGTTGCTCGACGCCCACGGTCAAAAGGGCCCCGCCGAGATCCCCGCGAAACGAGCCTACGTGTTCAAGGACGCACTACGCACGGCACACGGCCTCGACTTGCCATTTGTGCCGCCGCCCGCCCATCCATACAACCCGCTCCTCGCGTTGCGCGTCGCCACCATCGGGCTCCCTACGCGGCTTCGCCGGGATGTGATGAACGCGCTCTTCCACGCCGCGTGGGGCAACGGCCAAGGCCTCGACGGCGAGGCGGCCGTCGCGAAGGCGCTCGAGCCGACGGGCCTCGATGCCGACGTGCTCATCGCTGAAGCGAAGACCCCGGCGATCAAGGAGCAGCTGCGCGCCGACACCGCGACGGCGGTTCAGCTTGGCGTCTTTGGCGTGCCGACCTTCTTGGCCGGCCGGGAGGTATTCTGGGGCCATGACAGCCTCGGGCACCTCTCGCATTACCTCGCGGGCGCCGACCCGGCCACGACCGGATATGGGGCTCGGTTGGTCCAAAATTGGCTTCGTACCCCCGCCGCTGCCACACGGCGGACGACGCCACGGTCGGAGGCCGAGCCCTCTTGACCGCGTTCCGAGCGTATCTGGCCGAGCGCTTCCCGGTTGGTGCCTATCTCGTGCTCGTCGGCGCTATGGTCGCCGCGACCCTCTCCGCGGCGTCTTGGGCGACCCACGCGCCGGTCGCGTTCTGGCCGGTACTCCCGCTCGGAATCGCCTCGGTATTACTGGGTTTCTTCGTGCTCCGCGTCTTCGACGAACACAAAGACTGGGACCGAGACCGCATCGCCCACCCAGACCGGGTGCTCTCGCGCGGGCTCATCACCTTGCCGACCTTGGCGCGGGCCGGCCTGGTCGCCGCCGCGGTGTCGGTTCTGTCCGCATTCGCCATGGGACTTCACGCGGGCCTCTGGATGGTCGCCGCGCTCGGCTTCTCAGTCCTCATGCGCTACGAGTTCTTTGCGTCCGAATGGCTGCGTGACCACATCGTCGTCTATGCCATCACCCACAACCCCGTGGTCGCTCTGCTCATGATGGTCCCTCTTGCCGGCGCGGCGGGGGGTAGCCCCATCGGAGATAGCGGCGTCCTCACTTGGCTCGGGCTCGCGAGCGTCTCCTCACTGGGCTTCGAGGTTGGACGAAAGCTCAGAGCGCCCGAGAACGAGAAGCCGATGCAGGACACCTACACGCAATCACTCGGGATCTCCCGCGCGGTCGCGCTCACGCTGGTTATCCACGCCGGCTCGGCCGTGCTCGCGCTCCTGCTCCTGAAATCGCCGTGGACCCAAGGTGCCGCCGTCGCCCTCATGGCCTGGGCCGTGGCGACGGCGCTCGGGTTCCAGAGGTCGCCGACGCCGAAGCGGGCCAAAGGAGTCGAGCTTGGCGCTACGCTCTTGGCGCTTGGCCTCTACATCCTAGTCGTCGTCGATGCCGGGCTCCGCTTCGGCCTGAGCTGAGCCGTCCGGCTCCTGCCCGGCTCGTTCCACGTAGGAAACGTCTGTCTCGAAATGCGGGGAGTAGGTCTTCGGACTTGGAAGGGCCGGGCGGGGCGCGGTCAACCCTCCCGGGAGGGTTGACCGCGCCGCGCCCTCAGATCACTTGCTGGCGCAGTACGCTTCGCAGTCGGACGGGACGTAGCAGAAGCCACACTCCTGGCCGGGCGCGATGTTGCAGCCGCTGACGTCGCCGCAATCGCAGGAGATCGTCTGCGAGCAGCCGAACATGTCGCAGCACTCGGTCTTGGTCTCGGCCGAGCCATCGCTCGCGCCGTCGCTGCTGCCATCGGTCGGGGCGTCCGCGCCGTCCGAGCCATCGGTCGGGGCGTCCGCGCCGTCCGAGCCGTCGGTCGGGGCGTCCGCGCCGTCCGCGCCGTCGGTCGGGACGTCCGCGCCGTCCGCGCCGTCGGTCGGGACGTCCGCGCCGTCCGTGCCGTCGCTCGCCCCATCGCTAGCGCCGTCGACGCTGCCGTCAGTCGCGCTCGGCTTCTTCGTGCAAACGCCGGTCTTGGCGGTCGTCGTGCCGCCGTCGCTGGCGCCATCGCTGCTGCCGTCGGTCGGAGTGCCGTCTGTCGCGTCCACGCCGTCGGTCGGGACGCCGTCTGCCGCGTCGGTCCCGTCGGTCGGGAAGCCATCCGCCGCGTCGGCGGCGTCAGCGGCGTCGGTGCCATCGGACGGTACACCGTCAGCCGCGTCCGCACCATCGCTGCCGCCGCATTGCTGTGCACACCCGTCTTCACAGAGCTCGGCAGGAACGCCTTGCGCCGCGCACACCTTGAGACAGTCCGACGCGCAGTCAGCCTTGCCGGGAGCGCCCGCCGCCTTCTTGCAGTACTCACCCTTGCCGCAGTCCGTGTCGTTCGCGCACTTGGTGCTTGAGCCGCCGCTGCTGTTCCCGCAGGCCGACAGCAGGGACATTGCGAGCGCCGCGAGGCTCGCCTTTCCGAAACCGATCTTACGCATTGATGCTTCCTCCCACCCGAAGGGGCAATGATGATTAGTCCGTCGTCAACGGGGGCGCCCGGCCTCTTGACCTCGACGAAGTTCCCGTGTGAACGCCGCTTTATAGCGATGGTCGGCGACTTCCGCCACGACTTGCGGTTGAACTCGTCGCGATCGCCGAACATTCCGGCAGACGGGGCAAGGGCTCTACGTTCTTGGGACGTGTCTCAGCGAGACTCGCAAGCGCCGAGCGTCCCCTGCTTCGGCGACGCCGCAAGGCAACGCTGGTCCGGACGACAGTCCGAGTCCAAGCAGCAGTAAACGTTGCAAGTTCCGCCACTTCCGCAGCGTAGTCCAGGCTGACAGAAGGGGCCCGCGCGGTTGTCGCAGGTGCCGCCCAAAGCGACGTCATTGGGTTCGGCTTGGCAATGCAAGGTCTCACTGAAGCCCAGGTCACAGGCTTCGCCCCACTCTGGTCGACACCCGTCGTTCGTCATCGGATTGCAGTCTATCGACGCCGCGTTCCAACAACCGACAGGGAGGCCATTGGGGGCGATCTCCCCCACGTCACCCGTGCTGCACTCAAGCCCGGCGATCCAGGCTTTGAGGGCGTCGACGTCGTCCGTGTCGACCGACTGTCCTCCCGGCGGCATTTCGCCCGACTCGATCGCCCTCACGACGGCACTCCCGTCGGGATCGCCGGGCAGCACCTGGCCGCCCCCGAGGATCTGATCGGCGTCGAGCCGGACCCCGCCGAGTGAAGCGCCGCCCGTATGACAACCGGCGCCGCACCGGGCTTGAACGAAGGCCTGAACGGCGTCGTCGGGCGCGCACGCGGGGCCCGTCGGAACAGCGGTGACCACATCGACCGCGGCGACGCCGACGTCGGCCACGGCGAGGTCATTGGCACCGAGCTCGCTACATGACGTGGTACCGAGGATGACGAGAATGGCCGAGAGGACCGGTCGCCGAGTGCGCTTCAATCAGCGATCTCGACTGCCGGAGCGTCGATGACCAATTCGATGGCCATACTGCCGCCGTAGCCGCCCAGATCAGTCGCCATGTCGGGGCTCTCGTCGCTCATCGCGCCGGACGCCGTCGTGCACCGTGCCTGGAAGCGATGGGCTCCGGGCGAGGTCGGCCAGTCGTAGTGCCAGAGGACCCAAATGTCGGCCCCTGGCGCGTAGTCGATGACGGCGGGCTCCCACGGCCCTTCATCCACTCGGACGTCCACGGCGACGACGGGATCGCTCCCGGCAAACGCGGTCCCGGCCAGTCGTACGACGCCGGACGGGCGAGTCGATCCGGCCAATGGGTCGCGGATGAAGGTGTTCGGACGATAGATGGCGGTGTCCGACCACCCTGCGCTCTCCCAAAAGCCCTCATAGGGCGTATCGAGGAACTCGAAGCCCGTGATCCATTTGGGGTTCTTCATCCCGTAGCGCCCCGGCACGAGCAGGCGCGCCGGGAATCCATGCTTCTCGGGGATGGTCTCCCCGTTCATCTTCCAAACGAGCCACAGTGGGCGATCGAGGTCCGCAATGGGAAGGCCCGTTGTGAACCCGTCGGCGGCCTTGACCACCAGCGTGGTCGCACCCGCCGGCACCGTGACCCCGGCCGCCGCGAACACGTCGATCAAGGTTCGCCCCGACCACACGGCGTTCGAGATCTTCTGAGAGCTCGGCCCGGTTCCGATGCATTCGAGAGTGTGCTCCCGGTCTGCGGCCTCGATGCCGGCCAGCGTGTCGAGGGTGAGCGTGGCCAACACGAGCCCGCGGTCTTCGATGTCGATGGACCACGTCGAGGCATCCACGGCCGGTGTCCCGCAACACGACGTGACGTAGTGATAACGATTTGGGGTTACCGGAGGTATTGCCGGGGTATCGGATGCGACCGAGACGGCGGGTGGCGGCACGTCAGGGACGTTCGACGTCGTGTCCGGCGCGGGTGCCGAGAGGTCGGCGGCCGAAGCGTCGGCGGTGGTGGCAACGCCAGTGCCGCCCGACTCGCATGCGGTCGCCAGGGCAATCGCACCCATGCCCAGAAGGGCGTCACGACGACTCATCGGTTCGTTATGCATCTCTTCCCTCGCCTAGGGGTACCCATGCCGGGCCCCGCCGCCGAGCGAGTATACCGGTGCGGAAGGCCAGTTACACAGATGCACGGTGGTTACGGTCGGCGCGGAGAGCCCCGTGCTCAAATCCGCGGGAGTGTGACGCCGGCCGCCCGACGAACTGCCTCGGGGAACCAGTAGTCGATAACGTCCCGGCTCAAGGCGGCGAAAGGACGCGAACGCGCCACGATCCGTCCGACTCGTTGCTCCCAACCCCGCGGCTCGGACGACATGCACGGACGATCGGAATCACGCCACGGTCTCCCCCGATGCCACTCTCGGGACCGGCTCCCATCCTGGGTCACGTCCGGCCGCCGCGAGCTGTGCACGTAGCTCGTGTAGCTCCATGTCCTCCGCGGCGCTGCGTCCGGGATCGCCGACCAGGAGACCGTAGCGCATGAGCCTCTCTTGCCACTCGCCCGATCCGCCGGTGGAGAGGTCGAAGAACGACTCGTAGAGTTGCGCAGCCGTCATCGTATCGGGGGCGGGTCGACGCGAACCCACGACCACGCTCCGCCCGTCGAGACGGACGCCGTCGCGCCCTCCTGCAGCGCGGTGAGGGACGTTACTCGACGCCATCGCCGCCGTGCGCCACCCTGCACCCGTGATGCGACGCCTCCCCGCCCTCTCCCGTTCTTGCTTGTCCCTCGGGCTCTCTGTGCTCGGCGCCTGCGCGACGCCTAGCGCCCATCAACGCGCGCTCGAGGACCTCGAGGATCCGGACCGTCGCGAAGCCGCCTTGAACACCCTGGCTGTTCTGGCCACCGTCGACGGCGATCCGGACAAGACCTTGCTTTGGCTCAGCGAGGCGCGCGCGCCCCTTAGTGGCCGCGGCGCTGTGGCCGCGGGCCTCGCCCACGAAGCCCGGGGCGAGCTGGCCACGGCCATCACGCGCTGGGTCGAGGCGCTCGCGTCGCCGGAACCCGATGCACGGCGTGCCGCGCTCGGCCTCCTGCAACGCGTCGCCACCTGGATCTCGCCCGATCACGTGGCGCACATCGACGCCGCGTGTGCGACGCTGGGCGGGGTCGATGAGGCGCTCTGCCTCGACCTACGCCAAAGCGTCGCCACGGCGTCGCCGGGCTCTTCGACCCTTACCGCGGTGACCGTGTCCCGCTTGCGGACGTCCCGGCCAGTCACCCGCCTCGCCTTCGATGCGGCGACGTGGTTCGACGATACCGCCACGCGCGAACGTGACGGCTTGACCTTCGACGGGCCGTCGTCGCCTGTGACGCTCACGCACGGCGAGGTGCCGATCGGCAACGTTCGCCGCGCGCTGTTCCGTGTCGAAGCGCCCGTGACCGAGCCCGGCCGTCATTGGCTTCGTGTGGAGTCCGAGCTGCTGGTGCGCGTCCACGCCGTGACCGAGGGCGGCACCGAGCCGCTCTGGGACCGCGCCGACCTCCGGACGCACCGCCCCAAAGCCGCCTGGATCGCCGTGCCTGCGGGGACTCGGCACATCGTGATCGTCGGCGCGGCGCCCCGAGCAGGCGCACGAATCGGCCTCCGGCTTCACTCGTCGCCGAGAGCCACGCCGGCCGTTGAGGCCCCATCCGAATCGGGGCCCGAGTGGCCTACCGCGCTCGCCGATCTGCTCCTCGCCCTGGACCTCGGCGATCCAGACGCCGCGCGCCGCGCACGGCTCATCATTGAACGCGCCGCCCCCTCGCTGGCCGTGACCCGCCTGCTCGGCAAGGAGACCGACCTCCGTACCGTACGGCACGCCGAGGTCATCCGCCGACGGGCCGCCGACGCCGCCGGAGGCGGGCGGCTCTCGGAAGCGCTCCGGGATCTCGAGACGCTCGGTCGCAGCGACGATCCGCGCGACGCGCTCCTCGCTGCCGAGATCGCCATGGAGGCCGGCCAACCGGCCGAACCCTGGTTCAGCCGGGCGCGCACGCTCGCGCCGTGGGCCTGTGCGCCGTGGGCGGAGTGGCTCGAGGCGCGCTTCGCGCGAGCGAAGCTCGGGAGCCGGGAATCACCTGGTAAGTCTCCGTCGATCCAAGAGATTTCACCCCGCTGCCGTGGCGAAACCGAGGTCTCCCGCCTCCTCACTCAGCTCCATGTCGAGACCGGCGCGCTATCGCACCCGCTCGTCGCGACGCTGGCCGAAAGCGAGCCGGACTCGCCGCGCGCCGCGGCTATCTACGAGCGACGCGGCGACGTCGCGCCGCCCTCGACTGTGCGCGACGACGACCCCGCGTCACTCGAACGAGAGGCAGGCCGAATGACGCTGGCTGGCTCGAGCGATCCGGCGCTCCTCGAACGAGCGTGGCGATCACCGGCAGGCGGCCTCGAGACCCGCCTGCGTCTCCTGACTCGAGGCGTGGGCAGGGAGCTGATGGCGCTCGCACCAGACGTGCAGAGCGCGCTCGCGAGAACGCTCGAGCCGACGTTCACAGAGGGGCGCAACTCGGTAGTCCTGCTCGACCACGCTGCCTCCATCCGCTTCGCCGACGGCACCGGCATTCAACACGTCCGGCAGGTGATGCGCCTCCTGACCCCCTCGGCCTGCGAAGAGATGGGCGAAGCCGACGTCCCCGAGAACGGCGTCCTCATCGCCGCGCTGACCCACAAAGCCGACGGGCGCGTGCTCCGGCCCGAGGAGTTCGCTGAGAAAGCCAGCGTGTCCTTCCCCGAGCTCGAACCCGGCGACGCTATCCAGCTCGAATACGTGGTGCCGCTCGAACCCGACGTCTTTTACGGCGGCGGCTTCCTCGAGTCGTCATTCTACTTCACCCTCTTCGAGGTCCCGGTCGTGGAGTCCACGTACGTGGCCCTGGCGCCGCAGCCGATGGCCGTCAACATGGGCCTTCATGGCGCGATCTCCGATCCGGAGAAGGTCACGATCCCGGGTTTCGAGGGGCTGCGCTTCCGAGTCGGTCCGAGCCAAGGCGTCGTGGGCGAGCCCGAAGCGCTGTCGCCACTCGACGCGCTCTCGCAGGTCCGGGCCCGGTGCCTGCCGCGGGCATCCGGGCCGGAGTACCACCCTGCTCCAACCGGCACGCTGGCGGCGCCCATCTGCGGGAACGACATCTCTGACGGAATCGCGCTCGCGCGCGAGGCCCTCCTGCCGCTCCTGGCGGCTGACGACGCGCTGCGAGAGCGCGTTCGCAACGTCGCCGTCGACGCCAACTCCGCGGCCCGGATCGCCGCGCTGTGGTCGGCGGTACAAAAGGAGGTCCGAGAGGACGACGGGGCCTGGCTCTCGGTCCCGGCGACGGTCGCTTTCGAATCGGGCACCGGCGAACGCGCCATCGCGCTCTTGGCCGCGCTTCAAGCCGCCGGATTCGAGGCCGACCTCGTACTGGCACCGGAGAAAGACAGCGGGGCGGGCGCTCTCGACCGGCTGAATCCGCGCGTCTACGGCCACAAGCTAGTCCGGGTGACGCTCCCCGAAGGGCCCGTCTTCATCGACCCGCAGCTCCCCGGCGTGCCGCCCGGCCACCTCACCCCGACCGTACTCGGCGAGACCGCCTACGCCATCGGCCTTCGCACCGGCGTCGACGTGCTGACCTTGCCGCTCGAGTCGCCTGCGGGCGATCGGCGCCGCATCGAGGTCGTCCTCGACGTGGGCCTCGACGGGCGCGTCCGCGGCACCTGGGCCGAGTCGGCCGTCGGCTTCGACGCGGTGGTCTATCGAAGCGCCCTCGAGCCCATCCCCGCCGCCGAGTGGAGCGCGCGAGTCGGCCCGCTGGTCGAGCGTGTTCTGCCGGGCGCGACCGCCGAGTCGGTCGAGATCGACGGCCTCGGCGACGAAGGCCCGCTCGCGCTCCGCTACCGCTTCGGTCGCGACGCCGACGCTCGTCTCGACCTGCGCCTACTCCCCGCCGAGCTCGCCGCGCGCTTCGCGACGCTCCCCGAGCGGCGCACGGACCTCGTGGTCGGCATGAATGACGTCGTCACGCTCGTGATCCGCGTGCAATACCCACCCGGCCGGGCGCCCGCCACGCTCCCGGAGCCGGTGACGCTCTCGCACGACCGCGCACGCTACTCGCGCTCGGCCCGCCGCGACGGCGACGCCATCGTCATCGAACGTGAGCTGACCCTGCGGCCCTACGTGGTGAAGCCGAACGATTACGCCGCATTCCGACGCTTCGTCGAAGGCGTGGATGCGGCAGACGTCTTGACCCTCGGACCGTGATTCAGCCCGTCCCGGCCGCCGGATTCCGAGCGGGTGGCGCGACGCGATGCAGCCGGCTGCGGTCGATGTGATGGAAGGCCTCGGGGCGGCCTCGGACCTGGAGCACCGTATCCTGTTCGTAAGTCAGAGTGCCGTCGTCGTTCGCCGTGATGGTGATGCGATACGACGTCGTCGTGAAGTTCGTGCTCAGAAACGGCGCCGAGACGATGCCAGACGTCTCGGAGCCCAGCACGGCTTCGACCGAGAACTGGCGGGCGTCGCGCTCGGCCTGGCCGCTGGCGAGCGCGACCTGCCCACGCGGGATGGCGATCGTCTGCATCAGCGCGCCGGTGGCCGGCTCCCAGAGCCAGTAGCCGACCTGATCGTGGAAGGTGATCGGCTCGTCGAGCTTGTTCACGTGTTGGTGATAGCGGAGCCCGTAGAGGAGCTGGGGCCCGTTCGGTTGGGGGTCGATAGGCTCGAAGACGATACGCTCTCGGTACGGCTCGTCCTCGGTGCCTTCCGCCACGGGATGGGTGTCGATCCCCTCGCCCTCCCAGGTCCCCGCGAGGGCGGCCAGGGGGCCGAGGTGGTTCAGGGTCTCGAGGTCGATGTCCTCGGGTTCGGTGAAGATGTCGGGCTCGGCTGGCATCGGGGCTCCTTGTTGAAATCGGAGTTTCGCTGTAGTCAGAGCTGCTCGGCAAGTGCCACACGAAGGAAGAGCCTTCCTCCAGCTCGGGGGCTACCTGTGGAACGCCCTTTTGCTCTCTCGGCCGCTTCAAGGTCTCGTAGCAATCACAGGTGACCACCCGCGACTTCCAGGACGCGCGACGAGCAAGTAGGATGGGCTCATGGACGACCGCTTTCGACTGACCCACGCCCACCTGCGCCACTTTCGAGGATTCGAGGATACCAAGGTCGACCTCACTCAAACGACCGTCGTTTTTGGAGAGAACGGATGCGGCAAGACGGCTCTGCTTCGCGGGCTTGCCATCGGTATCGCAGCCGCTTTCGATCGCGCGCCGGTCAACCTGCTGACGGATGACATTCGACTCGAACTTCGAGACTTGGTCTTCTCGCCGACAGGAGACACGCGCGTCGAATTAGGAGGTAGCGTCGGTGGAGTTCAACATGTCTGGTCACGAACTCGTGAGTTAATGTCGACGAGAACGTCCAATGCCGACTGCAAAGACCTTCGCGCGACGATGCGTCGAGTGTGGCGTGGCGTTGGCGATTGGCCGGTGTTCGGCTTCTACGGTACACAACGACTTTGGGGTCGAGTCAATGTGCGCTATGCCGGTCATCGTGCCTCACCTCAACGGACTCAAGCCTATCAACACTGCCTAGATCCTCGGTCCAGTGAATCTAAACTTCTCGTCGATCTCGTCTGGCGTGCAGCGTTCGCTGAACTTCGAGGGCAACAAAACCTTCGCCTGAAGGCGGTTGAACTCGCTTTGATTCGCGCCACCACAAAGGCTTTTGGCGAGGATGAAGGCGCAATTCGAGCGCTTCGCCTGGATCCGAACCAGGGGGAACCTGTAATTGAGTTCGCTGACGGCAGAACGTGGTTGTGGAGTTGGCTGTCAGATGGGTTTCACGTATTTCTAGGCTTGGTCGCAGACATCGCCGTTCGCTCCACACTTGCCAATCCACACCTTGGGGAGGAAGCACCGAATGACTCCCATGGCACGGTATTGATTGATGAGGTGGATTTGCACCTTCATCCACGTTTGCAGCGAAACGTTATCGGTGCTTTGCGAGCTGCCTTTCCGAAGATCCAGTTCATTGTAACGACGCACTCACCACAGGTACTCGCTAGCGCGAAGAATGAAGAGGTGGTCAACCTGGATAGATCAGGACAAGTTCGCAGAGAACTTGTCGGTGGCCGCGACTCGAATTCCGTACTTGCGGTGATGGGCGACCGTGACAGACCGAGCCAAGACGATGCGTACTTGAATGAACTCTACGCCGACGTCGACCGCCTGGATAGTGAACCTGACCCCGAGAACGCTCTGAAGCTCGAACGTCAGCTCGATGAATTGGAGCGCCGATGGGGCACGCGTGATACAGAGGTAATCAAGTTGCGCACTGCCCTCGCCTGGGCCAAAGCCCAGCCAAGCAGCGACTGACGTGCGGCAGTTCACAAAAAATCAGCCCCCAAAGCTCAATCCAACGTGGCAACAACGTCAGATTGATTGGGCGGCTGAGCTTGTAGCCAATCCGTCGATTTCACCGAAGTCGGCTCGTGTCAGTTACTTCGACACGATCCCGAAGCCCGATTATCGGCCTGCACTTTCGAATGAGCAGGATGGGCTGTGCGCGTACTGTGAAAGCCGCCTCAGTTTCGATGACAGTGGTAGCCCGGATAATTCAAACGAGATCGCTCATTGGGAACCTATCGCAGCACCCGGTGGGCTACAACTGATGCTGGAGTGGAAGAATCTCGTGCTCTCGTGCGCATCGGGAGAAAGCTGCAATCACGCGCAGGGAGATCAGCCATTGGGCATCGACGCCCCCCACGCACGAGACTGGTCGACGAAGATGCAATTCCAAAGCAGCGGTCTCGCTTCTTCTACTGACCCCGATCTCGACCGGGCACTGAAGGTTGTTCGGGTGGACGGAGAGAGAGCAAGTGAGCTGAAGAGAGCGCGCAAAGCGGCCATAGATGGCGAATTGGCGGAGATCCAGAGGCGCTTCAGCGTACGTACCGTCAGTCGCCGGTACCTGAACGAGCGGGTCGAGCAGCTCAGGGCGTGTCCGGATAGCTTCGTAAGCGCCAGGCTAGAGCACCTCAGGAAGAGGTTGGCCAAGGCGACAATGCCATGACTGAGTCGCCTCGCTTCGCGTTTCAAGAAGACCATGGCCCCCAGGGAGCCGAGTGTAGTCTTGCTCGCTGAGTGAACTTCCGGCGACCTGTGTCACGTCGGTTGACCGACCCGCCACCGCCGGGTAGACGGCTAGAGCATGGGCCTCGTGTGGCTAATCATCTTCCCTGGCCTCCTCTGGGGCGTCCCCGGCTACCTCGCCAGCCGCTGGTGCCTGCCCCGGGCGTCGGCGCTCGAGCGCGTCGCGACGTCGGCCCTCTTCGGCAGCAGCCTCGTCGTTCCGCTGGCTTACATCGTGCCGTACGTCACGCGCCAACCGCTCACGCCGATTTGGGTGGTCGCCGCGGCGGCGCTCGTGGCCGCCGTGTTTGGGGCGCTCCTGCGGTTCCGACCGCGTGAGCCGGCCACGGTCGCCCTGACACCCGGGCACGAGGCCAGCCAGGACTGGCGGGTGGTCCTCGGCGTGACCGCCATCATCGTGGTCGTGGCCTTCACCTCGATCCCACGCAGCTTCGAAGCGGTCGAAGTCTTCTCCCCGTGCCCTCACCAGGCGAGCATGTTCCTCCTCGAGGACGGCTCCGGCTCCGGCCTCGAGACCTGGGACCCGCTCTGGCAGACGCGCGTCGCGCACGTCACCGAACACGCCTCCGAACCCGGCTTCGGCCTCGGTAAGATCCTGACCATCCAGCGCATCGGCTCGGCCGCGACCCTCGTCCAGCACTTCGCCTTCCACGGCTCCGGCGGCCTCGTGGTCGCGTCCTTCACCTACTTCGGTATCGGCGCGCTCTTCTCCGCTCTGCTCCTCGCGCAATGGCTGCGTTCGCGGGCGCTCGTCGTGGCGCTCACGGCCATCACCCTCATCGCCTACCGCCTCGGCGGCGCGTACATGGTCAACGAGAACCTGCTGGCGGCGAGCCTCATCACCGGCGTGCTCTGGCTCGTCCTGCGCCACCGTCAGGGGCACTCGCCCGGCGCGCCGCTCCCGTCGCCCGACGGGCCGCTGATGGCGCTCGCCGGCATCGTCTACGCGCACGCGGTCGGCACGCGCCCCGAGCTCGGCCTCGTCCTGCCGGCGCTGCTCCTGCTCGCGCGCCCGTGGTCCGTTGCGCGCTTCGCCGTCGTCGGCGTCGTCGCCGCGCTCTTCCTCGCGCCGTGGCTCCTCACGACTTACGAGTCCTTCGGACAGGCGCTCTACCACCCATCGCTCTCTCGTGGCGCCGTACCGGTCTCGATCTTCGGCTTCGAGGTCAAGTTCCACCCGATGAACTGGCCTTGGAACGACACCTTCGTCCGCCCCGACACCGACCCCTTCCCGAACCTCATCATGTTGCCGCTCGAGAACATCGCGCACTTCGGCGTGCTCTTCATGGCGCTCGTGCTGGTCGGCATCCCGCGGGTCGGCGCACGCCTCACGGGTCTCCTGACGCTCTACGCGCTCCCGGTCTACGCCGTCCTCCTCGTCATCGTGAACCTCGACTACGACAAGCTCTCCTACTGCGTCATGAGCTTCGGCCCGCTGCCCTACTTCGCGGGCGCAGGCCTCGCGTCACTCCTCGACAGGCCCTTCTCCCGCAAGCGGCTCGTGGCCGTCGCCGTCGCCCTCGCGGCACTCGTGGGCCTGCCACAGCTCCTCCGCAACGTGGAGCTGCCCGTCGACCCTCGCCGTCAATTCAACGAGTCGCGTGATCCCCGCCACTTCCGCCCCGTCGAGGAGAAGCTCGCCTCACTCCTGTCGCCGACCTTCGTGCCGATGTTCGACTGGCCCGACGCCATGGCCGGACTCGACTGGTCGCTCTCCCTCCTGTGGAATGGCGGCCCCGTTCATCGCGGTGCAACGGAGCCCGCGCCAGGCCGCCTGCACTTCTGGTGCGAGCAGATCCCGATGGTGCGCACCGATCGCGTCGCCCTGCTCGACGCGCCGTCGCTCCCGCCTTATGCCTCGGATCCAAACGACTTCGAGCTCACGAAGGACTACGTCCCCTTCGCGATCGCGCTCGAGAC
>JADMJS010000269.1 GCA_018780435.1 Myxococcales bacterium | reverse complement strand
ATCTGACGCCGCACCCGTGGGGAAGCGCGAAGGCATGCGACGGGAGAAAAACAGCGCCCTCCTAGGAGGGTGCGTCGGCTACTTGGCCGCTTTCCCCTTCAGGTAGGTCGATTCGTAGGTCTCGAACGCCGCGTCGTTGGCCATGTTCTTGCGAGTCCGCGCCGCGGCGACTTGCTCGCGGGGCGTCCCGCTGCTGATCATCGCTTTGGCGTCGGTCAGCTCTCGCTCGACCGTGCTGCGGAAACCATTCCAGCTACCCCAACCGACCTGGAGCTGGCCGTTGACGAGGAAAGCCGGCGTCCCACGGGCGTCGAGCTGGACGGCGAAGGCGCCTTCGGCCTTGATGCGATCCAGGACGGCTTGGTCCGTCATGTCGGCTTTGAACTTCGCCATGTCGAGGCCCAGCGCCTCGGCGTAGGTCGTGACCGAGAGCTCGTCGAGCGCCCCCTGGTTCTCGAAGAGCTTGTCGTGCATCTCCCAGAACTTGCCTTGGCGCTGGGCGGCGAGCCCGGCTGCGGCTGCTGTCGCGGCGTTTCGGTGCATCTCAAGGGCGTGGTTCCAGAAGACGACGCGCACCTCGCCGGGGAACTCTTCGGCGATCTGGTGTGTGGCGTCGACGGCGCGCTTGCAGACCGGGCACTGGAAGTCGCTGATGATGAGCACGTCGACGAGTGCGTCGGCCGGTCCGAACGCGGGTGCTGCGTCCGGATTCGTGCTGGCCGAGACCTTGCCGCTCACCGTGCGGGGCGGGGCGTCATCCGGGTTCTTGCCGGCGATCGACGGCGGTGGAGCGGCGACCGGGGGTGGGGTCACAATCGGGGCTGACGGTGCTGGTGCCGTCGTCGGTTCGGGGGCGGCGACCGGAGCGGGGGCGGCGACCGGAGCGGGGGCGGCGACCGGAGCAGCGGGCGCCGGGGCGGACGCGGGTGCAGCGAGCGGCGCTGGTTCCGCGGTGGGGACGGGGGCAGCGGCCGGGGTGGGCGCCGGGACGGCGGCGGGGGTGGGCGCCGGGACGGCGGCGGGCACCGGGGTGGGTACGTTCGACGCCACGGCGACATCGGCCGCCTCGGTCGCCGACTTCGGCGTGAGCCCGCGCGCGAACCAGACGAGCCCCCCGGCGACACCGAGCAGCACTAGGGACGGGACGGCGTTCTTCAACTCCACGTTCACTCTCCTCGAAGTCCGGCGAGAGGCCCAACGCTGGCGCTCGCCTCAGGGATCCCATTTGTCTTGCTGAAACCCGGAACGGTTTGGGCCATTGCCGCCCTCGGTCGGCCGAGACAGCGCGGCCGACGCGCCGTACGTCAGACGGGCAGTAGCCATCCGTAACGGTCGCCGAGCGTGCCACGCTGAATCCCAGTCAGCTCGGTGAGGAGCGCCTGGGTCACTGGGCCGGGGACGTCACCATAGTCGTAAGTCTTGCCGCGCCACTCGATGCTGCCCACGGGCGCGATCCCGGCGCCGGTGCCGACTGCGCCGGCTTCCGAGAAGGATCCGAGCTCCGCGACGTCGACCGGGCGGTGCTCGACCTTGTAGCCGAGGTCCTTGGCGAGGATCATGAGGCTCTTGTTCGTGATCGACGCGAGGATGGAACGGCTCTTCGGCGTGACGTACGACGGGCCGCTCGAACCGTGGGTGACGCCATAGAAGTTCGTCGCCCCCGTCTCATCGAGGTAACGGCTCTCGCGCGCGTCGAGGTAGATGACGTTGTCGAAGCCGTCGCGCTGCGCGGCCGAGACCGCTCGCATCCCCGCGGCGTAGTTCCCAGCCGCCTTCACGTCGCCGACCCCGAGAGGGGCCGCGCGATGGACCTCCTCGTCGACACGAAGTCGAATCGTGCGCTTGGCGCCCTTGAAATAGGGTCCTACGGGCGTCGCGAAGACGGCGAAGAGATAGTCCACGGCCGGGCGTACGCCGACCTGGGCGCTGACGCCAAGCAAGAAGGGCCGCAAGTACAGGGCGGCTCCCGACTCGTAAGGCGGCACGAAGCGGCGATTACGGCGGACGATCTCGACGCAGGCTTCGATGAAGAGGTCCTCGGGCGGGGCCTCCATGAGCAGCTTCTTCGCCCCGAACTGCATACGCGCCGCGTTCTCGTCGGGTCGGAAGATGGCGACGCGGCCGTCGGCGAGCTCGAAGGCCTTGAGCCCTTCGAAGATGGCTTGCCCGTAATGGAGCGCCGTGGCGGCCATCGGGAGGTTCAAGTCGAAGTTCTCGCGGAACTCGGGCGCACTCCAGACGCCGTCTCTCCATCGATAGACGACGTTCACGTCCGTCGGGACGAGAGCGAAGCCGAGGTTCTTCCAATCGAGATTTGCGCGTTCCACGATGGCCTCCAGTGGTCGGCCTCCAACAGTGGGCCTCCAGACGCGGATGTGAAGCCCCCTTAGGGGGACTCCACGCCCGGCGCGAACCTTACCGGACCCGGGCCGCTCTGTCGATGCGCAGGATTCGGCTCGCCCTCGGGGAGAGCGTCACACCCGCCAGATGGGGGTCGGCCGCTCGGCCCAGATGTCGATGAGCTCGCCGGGAACGAGGGGTTCGGGTTCGAAGTCCACCCGCCAAGCGCCACCGTCGGTGTCGAAATCGATGGCGACCTGTACGGGATCGGTGCCCCAGAGCGCGGGGGACGGGGCCACGAGCGCCACGCTGTGCGACATGCTTCGCGGCCAGAACTTCGCGCTGACGCCCCCGCGGTCGTCGACCGACGCGAGGGCAGCGATGCGATGGCCGTTGAACTCGAGCCAGAGCTCAAGGGGCGCGTTCGCCATGGCGGACTCGGAGGCGCCGGAGCCCGCGCCCTCCGTGCCCGGATCGGCGCGTCGGAGCGTGACCGTCAGGGATTCGATTCGAGGCATCGGCTAGAGACTCCAAAGACGTCGAGACCGGCGGATTTCAGGGCATGGCTCAGGCCGCATCGGGGCCGACCTCGTGACACGGAATCCACTTCCGGGCTACGATCCACCCATGACTCGCCCCACTCTACGCCTCTTCGCGCCGCTGGTCTCCGCTCGTAGGGGCGCCACTACGTTGTCCGCGCTTGCGTTACTCTCGGCTACGGGCCCTGCGGGGGCCGTCGATCACAAGACCCTCGAGACCGCGAGCCGTTGTCCGTCCTTCACGGTAGCCACCTGTGCGCCGCTGGCGGAGCTCCTCGAGTCCGGCGAGGCCGCCACTGACATCGCCGTCGCGGCGCTCGGGGACGACGACGCCACCGTGCGGCTCGCGGCTCGTCGTGTGCTCGCGATGCCCGGCGGGGACGCTGCGGCCCGCACTCGCGCGATCATGGACGCGCTCACGTCGATCCCCGCGGCGAAACGCGGTGAAGCGCTGTTGGCTCTAGGTGAACTCGGCCAGGCCGACGCCGAAGCGCCTCTCGCGGCGGCGGTGGCGGACGACACCATCGACGCTAGAACGCGCATCCATGCCGCCGCCGGCCTCGTGAAGTTCAAGGGAGAGGCCTCGCGGCTCGCGCTCGAGAAGGCGCTCTTTTCGGCCGAGCCCCGGCTTCAGGAGACAGCCGCGGTGTCGCTCGGTCGCGGATATATGCCCGAGGCCGGCGCAGCCTTGGCCAATCGCGCGCTCGCCGAGATGACGTCGGGCTTCGTCCGGATCGCCGCCGCCCGCGCACTCGCGGGTGCCAAGGATCCCCGTGCGGTGCCGGTGCTCGGGTTGCTGCTCGTCGTCCCCCAGAACGACGTCCAGGAGGCGGCGATCCTGGCGCTGGGCTACCTCCGTACGGACGCCGTAGTCCCGGCGCTCATCGCCATGCTCCCGACGCTGGAGCCCGGGCGAGAGACCTCGGGCCGGGTCACCGCCATCGCCGACGTGCTGGGTAGCTTCGTGGCCCAGAGCGCCTCGACTGCGCTCTCGGCAGCGCTCTCGCGTGATGGTCACGAGCCACGGGCCCTCGTCGCGCTGATCGGCGCGCTGGCGGCGCTCGACGTCAAAGACGCCGCGCCGGTGCTCGCGCGGCGCCTCTCCGAGTCCGACGTGAAGGTCGCGATCGCGGCTGCCGAGGCGCTCGGGCAGCTCGCCGTCCCGACGGTGATCCCCACGTTGCAAGCGACCTCGGATCGCGGCGACGCCGCGCTCGTGAAGGCACTTGCGTGGGCCATTGAGGCGTGTTCGAAGGGGGCCGCTCCTTCGGCGCCCGTGGCCGACCCGGCCGTTCCAGTGCCGGTGGCCGCGGATCCGGCCGCCCCCGCCACTGCCCCAGAAGCCCCGCCCGATGGCGCTGCGGCGCCCGAGGAGAACTCCCCATGACCCGACCCATCCTCATGTGCACCGACTTCAGCGACGTCTCCGAACGTGCGTTCCCCTTCGCAGCGGCGCTCGGCCAGCGGCTCGGTTGCCCGATTCGGCTCATCCACGTCTCGGACATCGACGTCTTCCACGGCGGCGTCTCCGGCGAGGGGCGTCGCCCTTGGGAGGACGACCTCCTTCGCTACATCGAGGAGCGACTCGCCACTTCCGCTGCTCGACTCGCCGCGCTCGGAGTCTCCGTCGAGACGCGCGTGAAGACCGGCATCGCGGCACACGTCCTCATCCAAGAGGCGAAGGACGATGTGCGTCTGGCCGTCATCGCCACGCGCGGGCACGGTGGCCTCCTCCGGGCGCTGCTTGGCTCCGTCGCCATGAAGTTCGTCCAGGAGTCGCCCGTCCCCGTCCTGGTGGTCCCACACGAGGCCGAGCTTCGCCCCTACGACAAAGTGCTCATGCCGGTAGACCTCTCGGAGCTCACCACGGGTGTACTCGCGGAATCGCTCGAGCTCCTTCGGGCGCTCGGCGCGACGGCTGAGTTCTTCCACGCCCATGTGCCCGTGAACTCCGGGACCGCCGGACTCCTGCCCGTCCCGACCGAGTCCCTCGAACTCGATGGCCAAGTCGAGGAGCGGGTCAAAGAGTTCGCCGCCCATGCCACTCTCGCAGGCGTGAGCTCGACCTGGGCCATCGCCCACGGACACAGCGCGTCACGGGCGATCGTGGAGCGCGCCGCGCAGATCGACGCCGGGCTCATCATGATGCCAGGCCACGGCCGCCGTGGGCTCGAGCGCCTCATCCTCGGATCCGTCGCCGAGAAGGTCGTCAAGAAGTCCGACCGCCCCGTGCTCGTGCTGAAGGCCGGCTGACGCGACGCTGCCGACGTGGTGCGGCAGCGACCTTACGGATGAAGATCATCCACATCGACATGGACGCCTTCTACGCGTCCGTGGAGCAACGCGACGACCCGGCGCTACGAGGGAAGCCCGTGGTGGTCGGCGGCGACCCGCGCAGCCGCGGCGTGGTGGCTACGTGCAGCTATGAAGCCCGCCGTTTCGGTGTGCATTCGGCAATGAGCTGTGCTGAAGCCTACCGCCTCTGCCCGAGCGCCATCTTCGTCCGTCCGAGCATGGGCCGCTACGTCGAGGTCAGCCGTCAGATCCGAGACATCTTCGAGCGCGTCACTGACCAGGTCGAGCCCCTGTCACTCGACGAGGCTTACCTCGACGTCACCGAGAACAAGCTCGCGATGCCGCTCGCTCGCGACGTCGCCGTCTGGATACGCAGCGCGATCCTCGCCGAGACCGGGCTCACGGCCTCGGCAGGGGTCTCGTCGACCAAGCTCGTCGCCAAGATCGCGTCCGACATTCGGAAGCCCGATGGGCTCACCGTCATCCCGCCGAGCCGTGCAGAAGCTTTCCTCGCACCGCTGCCCGTGCGTCGACTCTGGGGTGTCGGGGCCGCCACCGCATCCAAGCTCAAGCGGCTCGGCTACCACACGGCGGCGGACTTGGCGCGTGCCGACCCTCGGGCGCTCGAACGTCACCTGGGGCGCTTCGGCCCGCTGCTCGGTCGCCTCGCGCGCGGTGACGATCCGCGTCGGGTCACGCCGGAGCGCCCACCCAAGAGCCGCGGCTCGGAGACCACCCTCTCCGTCGACGTCCTCGACCGGCAGGTGGTGTTGCGGCTCATCGATGACCACGCCAGCGACGTCGCCGAGGATCTCACGCGTATCCGTCGCGCCGGACGAACCATCACTCTGAAGATTCGATACGCCGACTTCGAGACGGTAACCCGGAGCCGGTCCCTCCCGGCGCCGACCCACGACGCGCGGACCATCTCCGAGATCGCTCGGGCGCTCCTCGACTCGACCAAGGCGGGCGAACGCGCCGTGCGGCTCGTCGGCGTCTCGGTCTCCGGCTTCCCTGACGCGAGCTTGCCCGAGCAGCTGGTCCTCGACTTCGAGGCCGGTCAGAACCGTGTGGGCGCCTCTGAGGAGGCCGAAGGGAACTCGTAGGTCCCTTCAGCCGAAGTTCAGCAGCGCGTCGGCGCCAGGAAGGCGCTCGCGATGCGCGACGGCGCCCCGCTGAAAGGCCCGCAGCGCTTCGTCCGCGCCGGTCGCGATCCAGAGCTCGAGCCACGGCACGATGGCGGGCGTGAGCACGGCCGCCGGCACGGTCGTGTCGGGCAGTGGGAGCTCATGGCGTAGAGCGACCGTTACCGCCGCCGCCAGCGACTCCACGTCGCGGAGGCCGAAGGGCAGGGGGCCGGGTTCGGGCGCGGTCGTCGCCGCGGCGTCGACGTAGAGGCTCGCAAGGCACCGATTCTGGTGATCGAGCTCCCGCTCATGCGCCGACGGCGAGCACGCAGCGCCTCGCGCCCACAGGCGTCTCGCTTCGGCCACGTCGCCGCGTGCCCACGCGACGTCGCTCGCGAACGAGTGCGTCGACGGGAGCTCCGGGTGCTGGGCGAGCAGGCGTTCGAGGGCGCCGTCGTCGCCGCGGCCCGCCGCGTAGGCCGCCCGGAGCTGCGCGACCCGAGCTGGACCGTCGCTCGGATCGGCCCGGACGCTTCGGAGCGCGTAGATGTCAGCGAAGACCGGATCGCCTTCCGCCAAGGCGAGCAAGGTCAATCGCTCGAGGGGCAGCGCGTGGGAGTAAGGCAGGGCGCCACGGGTTTGTGAGGGGAGCGGCGCATCGAGGGCGCGTCGGAAGAGGCGTCCCGCGCGTTCGTAGTCGCCCACTCGGTATGCGTCTTCGCCGACGCGTTGCCAGTCGTCCGCCGAGCGGAGGCCCGCGTCGTCGGGGTGAGGCGAAGTGGTCGCGGCGAGCGCGTCATGGTCGGGTGGGCGTTTGTTCACGGCGGGGCCATCGGTCGGTTGGCGTGACAGCGTGAGGGGAATTTCCGCGGTCACCGCTGCGCGTCCGGATCCCAGCCCACCGGGCGGTGTCCGAGCAAGACCCGGACGAGGCCCACGGCGTAGGCCGCAGCGACTGTGGCGGCGAAGGTCGCGGCGCTGCGGGCCCGAAGGGACACGACTACGACGGCCAGGGCGCCCCCGGCCACCACGGCGGCGGCTACGGGAAAGTGCCAGGACCATAGCGCGAGGCAGGGAGGCAAGCCGACCGGCGCGAACCAGCGCAGAACTTTGTGGGAGAGTAGCTGCAGGCGATACGCCGAGAGCGTCGGTCGTGGCGGCGCGAACGCGTACCGCGCGAAAGCGAAAGCCGACATCGCCATGCGCACGCGGCTCCGGAACTCGCGGCTCGCACGCGCCCGTGCGACTTCGACGCTCACCGCGCCTTGCACCATGGCGGCTTTGAGGCCGGCGCGCGCCGCCGTGAGTGGGACGACCAAATCGGAGCTCAGCTCCGCGGGCGCGGTCTGCCACAGCGTTCGGCGGACGCCGGAGATCGAGCCGGAGACGCTCGTGAGGGTGCCCCAGTCCGCGTCGTGCTGGCGGTGCGCGACGATGAGCCGCTGGTAGAACGAGAACCCGCGCGCGAGCGAGGACGCCGGATACTCGTAACGCACGAGGCCCGAGACCGCGCCGACCTCGGCATCCATCAAGGTGGTCGCCATCGCGACTGCGCTGCCTTGCGCCCAACGCGCGGTCGCGTCAGTGAAGAGGAGGACCGCGACGTCGGGCGGGAGGGCGTCGATGGCCGCTTCAATAGCGCGGCTCTTCCCGACGTGGGTCTTACACTCGACGACGAGGTCTGCCCCGGCGCGCCGGGCGACCTCCGCAGTCCCGTCAGTCGACCCATCGGACGCCACGACGACCCAGAGCTGGCCCGCGTAACGCTGTCGTCGAGCGTCGTCGATACGCGCCTCGATGACGGCGGCTTCATTCCGGGCGGCGATGATCAGTGCGGCGGGCGGGAGGGATGAGGCCGTGGGCGGGACGACCCCTCGACGTTCGCGGGCGCGGCGCGAGAGCGCGAAAGACAGGGCGGGGTAGAGGACGAAGGTCCAGGCGAACGGGAGCGCCAGGAGCGACGCGATCAGCGTCACTCGGCGGTCTGGAGTAGCTTGTCGAGTTCGAGATCGTCGACGGGGGCCCCGAAGACGCCCATGATCGACGCGGAGAGGTCGTAGGTCGCCAGGAGTTGGTTGTCGAAGTCGAAGCCGAGCCCCACTTGGAAGTTCGAGTCGATCACGAGCGGGAGTAGCTCGAACGACGCGGTGCGCGCCATCAGCTTCTCGCGGAGCGCCTTGCCTTCGCGCGCCATGTCGCGGGCGAGCGTCATGTCCCCGGTCGCGTGGGCGATGAGCGCACGCCACTTGGCGGCCTCGTACCGGAGGCCGTCGCCATTGGTGTCGTCGCGTACAACCTGTTCGAAGGCCGTCGCGGCTTCTGCCATCCGCTCTGGAATGCGCGCGATCAGGGATGCCACGAGGACTCGCGCGATGGGGGTGTCCCGGTGCCGGTCGAAGAGGTCCGAGACGCATTGTTCGGCCGCTGGGATGTCCATCTTGCGAAAGAGCGTGGCGCAGCGCAGCGACATCAGCTCCGCGTGGCGACGGCTGAGCCCGCTGCTTCGTGTGTCGAGCCAGCGCTCGCCTTCTCGGAGGAGGGCGACCGTCGCGGAGTCCCAGTCAGCCCGTTCACTCTCGGGGAGGGCGAAACGACGAGCGATGCGGTTCGCGGCCGCGAGCGCATATGCCGACGCGGCCGAGGTGCAGCCGCCGTCGGGGCACGTCTCCGTCGACGTCGGATCTTTCCGGGCGGCGGCGTCGAGTGCGCGCATCGCCGTGACGACGCGCATGGCGCGCGCTTCACCAAGCTCGTAGAGCGCCGGTCGGTCACCGAGCTGACGGCCGAGGAGCATGGCGAGCTGCGACAGCGACAGGTTCAGCCGGTTTTGGTTCTCGGGGCGAACGGCGGCGTCGAGCGCGGCCACGTCGGCTTCGAAGGTGTCGGCCGTGCCTTTGGCGTCCGCGAAGTAGTTGGCCACGAGCAGCGTCGTCTTCGGCCCATCTTCGTTTTTGAACTGCGCGGCGAGCGGCTCGAGGATGCCTCGTGCGAACGCAGCGGCACCCGCCGTGTCGGCCGTCCCCGCGCGGAACGACTCGAGGAGCGCCTTCCCCTTCTCGTCGGCCAGCAGGCGCCGAATGCCGCCGAGCCACGCTTCGGCGCTCGCCATGAAGAAGGGGCCTGCGTTCTGCGCCTTGGCGGCGACGAGGAGCCGATCGAGCTCGGCGAGAGAGGCGTCGATGCCGGGGTCGCCTCCAAAGAGCTGTTGGATGGCGAAGGCGAAGGTCGAGCTCACCTGCGCGCCGATTCCGATGGCGGTCGTGAGCGGCTTGCCGCGGTTCTTGGTGCCGAAGTCGATGGCGATCTGGGTCGCCGCGACCAGGGTGAACCACCCCGTCCTGAGCGCCATGCCGTCGGCGGGTGGGAGTGACTTCTCGACCCGCGCGAGCGCTTCGATGAAGGCGAAGTGGGTTGGACCGGTGTGGCGAAGGAGCGCGCCGAGCCCCTTGAGCCCGGGTTCACCGAGCTGAGCGAAGCGCTCGCGCTCGCGCATCAACGAACGGCACTCGAAACCCAAGTCCGGGAAGCGCGCAACCAGGGCCCGAACGTGGGCGGCGGCGACCTTCTCGTCCGAGGTCAAGACGACGGCTCGCGCGAGCTGCAAGTGGTCCTGTTCGTCTTCGGACCCGGCAGCGACCGTGGTGAGGTCGGCTTTGGCGGCGGCCGGGTCGAGCCGATCGAGCGCCCACCGGCCGCGAGCGCGAAGTGCACGCAAGTCCTTCGGGTTCTTGCGAAGGGCCACCTCCACGACCTGCGGCATGTGGGCTGAGATGAACGTGGGGAGCTGCTCGAGGGTGCGCACGAACGCGATGGCCTGATCCTGGGTACCTTCGGCGAACACGGCGTCGAGCGCCACGCCCGCGGCGGTCAACCCCACGAGTCCGGATTGCCGGGCGGCGATGGTCCCGAGGATGGAGAGGGCTTCGGCGCGTGCGGCGTCGGTCCCGTCGAGCTCCCATAAGGTCAAGGTGGCGATCATCACCTGCGCCGCCGCGAGCGGTGCATACATCTCGGTCGTAATACGGCCTTCGTCGCGCCACAGGTCGAGAATGCCTTCAGCGGTCTTCAGCCGTTCTTCGGCGGGGACCGCAGCGCCAGGCACCCCGGAGCTCACAAAGGGGGCCATCGGGAGCTCTGAAGGTGGGGGAGCGGCGGCGAACGCGGTGCGTGTCACGATGGCCATGAGTACGATGAGTCCCTTCATCTGGTGAGCCCCTCCGGGACTATGGGCCCGGTCGAACAACGACGCTCAGTGAACCACAAGTCCGGGTCAACCGCTTCCCCATGTCCGAATTTTTGCGGGCTTACGCGTCCCGTGCCTACTCAAAGAGGGTCGGGTCCCCCTTACCGTGGCGCACGATGACCGGCTCCTCGCCGGTGAGATCGACGATGGTCGATGGCTCGACGAGGCGCTCGCCGCCGTCGACGACGAAGTCGAGCCGCTTGGCGTACGTCTCTGCGATCTCAGCGGGATTGATCCAGTAGGAGTCCTCCGGGCCCATCACGGATGAGCAGAGCAGGGGACGCGTCACGCCTTCGAGGAGCGCCGAGCAGATCGGGTCGTCGGGGATACGGACGCCGATCTCCTTGCGCTTGCCGGTCAACATGAGCTTCGGGATGGGCGTGCCCGCCTGGAGGATGAAGGTGTAGGGCCCCGGGACACAGCGCCGCATCGCGCGAAAATGATTGTTGTGAATGCCGCGTGTGTACTCGCTCACCATTGCGAGGTCCTTACACAGGATGGCAAGCGGCTTCTTGGGATCGATCTCCTTGATGGCATAGAGACGCTCGATGGCATCCTTGTTCCCGAGATCGCATACGAACGCATAGACCGTGTCGGTCGGGATGACACCGACGCCGCCCGACGCCAGGTTCTTGGAGATGGGGCCGAGGTTCCAGACCTCGGGATAGTCGGCGTCGAGCTGCAAATAGGTGAGGGCCATCGGAGTTCCTCGGAAGGATCGACTTCGCGTACGGAGAGGGGTTGTCGGGGGCGCTCGGGAGCGGCGCTGCGTGCCAGATGGCCGCGCGGTTCAGCGAGCGGGGCGGTCTCGGGCTCGCTGCCGCCGGAACACGGCCATCAGCGCGAGGGGGAGCAGCAGGGTCCACGGAAGGGCCCTCGACGGCTCCGTGGGCGCCGGCGTCGAGCACCCGCCGGCGTCGTCTCTCGTCACGCCATCGGTGAAGCTGACGTCGACATCGTCGCCAGAGCCGGGTGCCAGGAGGCCCCCACCGTCGCCCGAGCTCACGTCCGAGTCCGACGCGTCGCCGGTGTCCGTGTTGCCCGCCGTGGTGTCCCCGGAGTCACCGCCGCCGTCTCCGTCGCCGGGCTCGTCTCCACCCTCGTCGGCGGGGTTCGAGATGGGCAGACACTCCGCGTCGCAGGCCGTGCCGCCGCTGGGCGTGCAGGCCCAGGTCCCGTCGCCCACGCACCCGGGGCCCGTGACCTGGCAGGCCGATCCGACCGGGAAGCCGTCGTCCGTCTGCCCGTCGCAGTCGTCATCGACGCCGTTGCACGTCTCTGCGCTGGGAGGCGCGGGGACCGAGAGGCAGACGAGCCCGGCGAGCGTACACCCGGTGACACCGGCCGTGGCGCACGCACCGACTCCCGCCTCGCACGGGGTGCCCAGTACGAAGTCCTCGTCGATGAGGCCATCGCAGTCGTCGTCGTCGCCGTTGCAGTGTTCCGGCAGGGGTTGCGCTGGCGCAGCGTCGCAGATGATCTGACCCGTCGCGGTACACTTCGAGATTCCGGCCCGTTTGCAGCTGGCTCCCGTCGCGGTGCAAGGCACGCCAAGTCCGAAGTCCTCGTCGATCTGGCCGTCGCAGTCGTTGTCCTTGCCGTCGCACGACTCCGGCGTCGCGGCGGAGGGCAGGGCGTCGCAGGTCACGGCCCCCGTCGCGTCGCAGGACACGCTGCCGACCACCTGACATTGGCCAAGGCCCTTGGTGCAGATGGCGCCGACATCGAAGCCCTCGTCCGTCTGCCCGTCGCAGTCATTGTCCTCGTCGTCGCAGAGCTCACCGGCGCCCGGGAAGAACGACGCGTCGCCGTCGTCGCAATCACCAGCGCACAAACGGACACCATCGCTGTCGGCGTCGGCCTCGTTCGCGGGCACAACCTGGTCGCAGTCGTCGTCTTTTCCGTTGCACGCCTCCACGCCGGTCTGGAGGCCTTCGTCGACCGAGCCGTCACAATCGTTGTCGATGGCGTCGCAGAGCTCGGCGGCGCCGGGTTTGATGCCGGCATCGCTGTCGTTACAGTCCTTCGACTTCACGTAGCCGTCACCGTCACCGTCGGGGTCGACCACAGGCACGTCCTTGACGGCCCGAAGGCTCGCTAGGTCGTACCAGCCCGAAGGCGACGCCACGGGGTCGAGCCGAAGCCGCGTGACGGTCCCGGTCCAGCTCGGGTTCTGAGCCATGTTCACGGTGAACTTGTGGAACTGGCCGTCACCAGGCGCGTCGAAGGCCACCGACTTGGCCTCGGTCCAGCTCCCGTCGGCGGCTGTGAGGAAGTAGAGACGGCTCGTCTTCACACCTTGGTACTGGCGTAGGTCGAACTCGAAGCCCTTCCAGGTTGCGGCCGGAAGGGACACGGTCGGTGAATAGACGTAGGGGTCGTCGCCGGAGGCCTCGATCGCAAGGGCGTGGGCGACCGTGTTGACGGCCACCTCTTTGATGGCGTTCCCGGCGGTCCAGCCTTCGGTCTCCGCGTAAGCGCCTTCCCACTCCCAATGCGTCGCGCCATAGACGTCGTGTTGGGCATAGCTGCGCAGCAAGCTGCCGGCCAGGTTCGTCTCGACGGGATCGTCCCAGCCGGTCATCTCGCCGTAGTAGCTGCCGACGTGCCAGATCCACGCGCGAAGGTCGGGGTGATCGGCCGCGCCCAGGCTGTATTGTTTGGCGCGCACCGTGTAGCGGATCCGCTTGGTCTCGCCGGCGGCCATCGCATACAGGTTCATCTGGCCGGTCGCCGGTGGTGATGCCTTGGACGGGTTGTCGGGGGCGCCGTCCGAATCGTTCACGACCCAGGTCTTCTTGTCCTTGGCCGGCCAGTCCGAGTGAATGGTCCAGGTGACGACTTCGAGCCAGGGCGACTCCACGAGGTAGCCGACGCGCACGTAGTCCGGTGTGTTCTTGCCGCCCGCCGCGTTCGTGACCAGCACGTCGACCGACCACTCCTGCCCTTCGAGGACGTCGGCGATCCCGCTCGACGGACCCGCCGTCAGGGTGTCGACGGCGTTCGTCGTGACCTTGATGGACATATTGGGCGTGTTCGGGTTGACCCCATCCGGCGTACCGCCGCCGCCGGAACAAGAGCCCGAGTCCACGGACTGCAGCAAGGGGAAGGGATCGATACCCGCGGTGTAGGTGCCCGGATAGACGGAGAAGTGCAGGTGCGGTGAGGTCCCGCTGGCGTTCCCCGTGTTGCCGACGGTCCCGAGCGGGTCCCCGGCCTTTACCGTCTGACCGACGGCGAGGCCCGCGGCGAACGTGTTCATGTGAGCGTAGTAGTAGTACCAGCCGCAGGCGTCTTTGATGGTCACGACGTTGCCGCCGATGGTGGTCGTGGCCTTCTCGATGAGGGTCCCGGCGACGCACGCCACGAGCGGGGTTCCTTTGGCGGCGAAGATGTCGTTGCCGTAGTGCTCGCCGGCGATGAAGTCCGAGTTGTCTTTCGAGGACGTCGGGTGAGCCGGGCAGGTGTACGTGAGCGCGTTCGAGTCCCAGCCGCCGTTGTGCGCGCCGGCGACCGGATAACGCGTCATGCTGGCGCTACAGGTCACGGCGCTCTGCGTCTGCCCATAACGGCCGGTCTCAGGTGCCGGATCGAAGCCCACGAAGCGGCGCTCCTGCGCGTGATCGTCGTGCGCGTGATCGTCGTGCGCGTGTCCCGAAGGGTCGATCCCCTCTCCCGACGCGGCGTCGTCCGTCGGATAGTCCGCACAGGAGAAAGCGAGCAGGGCGAGCAGAACGTAGGTGTGCTTCATGCACCTATCTTGCCCAGACCGTCCTCGTGTGCAACCGCCATAAACGTCCGGCTCTCGAACTACCGTCCAAATCACCCATCCAAGGTCCAGGTCGAGCCCGGCCCTGGCGCCCTGGCCGCGCGTAGGTACACTGCCGCCATGTCCGACTTTGACGAACCCGTGGACCACCTGGCGATGCAGGCCGAACGCGCCCTGGAGTCAGGGGAGCTCGCCAAGGCGGAGCAGCTCTATGCCGAGGTCGCTCGTCGGCGTCCTGAGCGCGCCGATGCGCACCTCGGGCTCGCGCGCATCGCCCTCCAACAGGGCCGCCCCGCCGACGCGCTCAAGGCACTGCCGAACGCCCTCCGCGCCGATCCCCAACTCCTCGCCGCCTATGAACTTCTCGCCCTGCTGGGCCGCCACGGCGGCGTCGGCGATATGGCCATCGAGTGGCTCGAGTTCGGCGCACGGCAGCTCCCCAGGGAGCCCCGGCTCTTCGCTTGGTTAGTGCACCTCTACGCGTCCGAGGGGCGCACCGAGGACCTCACGATGTGCCTTGAGCACTTCGGAAGGCTCTCCGGCCTCACCCGTCGGCGTGCGGCGATCCTCTTCACTCGAGACGCCGCCCTCCCGGAGGATCTCAAGAGCCGCATCGCGATCGCGGCCGGCTTCTGACGACCAGCGGGGCCCGTCGGGTTGACACCATTCGGCGGGTGAAGGAACGTGAGCGCGTGGCATCCATGACCCGAAAGAAAGTCCTGCTCGTC
>JADMJS010000379.1 GCA_018780435.1 Myxococcales bacterium | reverse complement strand
CGGATACCCGTGTGCTGCGCCGTCGTGGAGTAGAAGTTCCACGGCGTGTGCGACCAGAGGTAGTTGGTCTCGTAGGAGTTCCCGATCTCGGAGGCGATCGCGCCACTGACGCGCCAGAGCTCCGACGCGGTCGGGAGGCGACCCCCCTTCGAGACGCAGTAGGCACGCGCCTGATCCCACGTCGCGGACTGCCGCTCGAGACCGTCCCAGACGTAGCCCCAGCTATCCCGAGCCTCGAAGCCCTTGGCGTTGCCCGTGGAGAGCCCCGTCTGGTTGAGCGTCACGCAGGTCCAGGCCGAGCCGTCCCACTGGAGCGCCTTCTGGTCGCCCTGGCAGGCCGTGGTCGGCGCGCCACCGGAGGGGGCGTCTTCACAGCCCCAGGTCCCGCCCGCGCCCATCACAGCCATCTGGCCGGCGGTGCAGCTCAGGTCCGAGAGCGTGACTTCGGCCTTGAGGCCCGCCACGTCCGTCTTCAGCGTGGCGACGTCCGCCTTGAGCTGGGTGATGTCGGTGCCTTGCGCCCCGACGGTGGTCGAGAGACCCCCGACCGTCGTGCTGAGGTTACCGACCGTGGTGTTGATGCCACCGACCGTGGTCGAGAGCGCCGCAACCGTGCCGGAGACGCCCGAGATGGCGCTGTTGACGGTCGAGACGGCGCTGTCGAGCTCCGCCTGCGTCGCGACATCGAAGTTGAGCTCCGTCGTTGCGACACACCCCGAGCACTGCAGGTCGAGCGCCGACGTGGCGGGCTGCGAGAGCGCGGTGTCGAGCTCGGCCTGGGTCGCGACGTCGAAGCCGAGCTCCGAGAGCGACACGCAGCCGGTGCACGTGACGTTGTCCGCGCTGGCGGCCGACACGGCGTGTTGCGATTCCATCGCGTACGCGACGGACGTGAGCGGGCGCCGCGGCAGCTCGGCCTGGCCACCGACGGGGACGCCCGGGCCGGCGACGATCTTGACGCCTAGCCAGAGCTGGCTGTTGGCCGTGAAGGTCGTGGCGCTGAGCGGGGTGGCCGCGCCTCCGAGGACTTCATCGAAGACGCCGCCACTGGCAGCGACGTCCGCGATCGTCTCCGTCCACACGGTCGTCGCGCCCGCACCCTGCCCGTTGTAGAGCGTGAAGGTGATGGTGAAGGTGCCGTTGACGGGGTTCCCGTCGGTGTTCAGCAGCGACCCCTGCACGTTCATCTGAAGGGGAACGACGGCGGAGGCAGACCCCGCGCCCACGAGGACGAGCGCAGTCGCCCACTTGAAGATTCGTCTCAACATAGTCCTAGACCTCCGCGTTCACGAGGATACGACACATCGGGGATGTGGGAAAGCGTCATGCCGAGGGCGGAGCCCCGGGCGACGCCGAAGAAGGAGAGTTCGTTCATCAGAGCCCCCACGGGAAGCCGTAGCGAGCGCCGATGCCAGTGGCGTTCTGAGCGGTGCCGACCGGGCTGCCTTGGCCGACCGTACCGCGGATGCGAATGCCCGTCGTCGTCGCCATGTGGAGGCTGCCCGAGGAGAAGCCGACGTAGACGCTGCTGACGTCGCAGGCCAGCGTCTCTTCGGTGCAGAGTCCATCGACGCAGACGCCCTTGCTGCAGGTCGTGTCGAGGTCGCTGCAGTCGAGCGCGGTACCGCCGCACGTCCCCGCGTTGCAGGCGTCGGAGACGGTGCAGGGGTCACCGTCGTTGCAGGCGATGGCCTGCGGTTGAGCGAAGCAGAAGCCGGCCTGGCAGACGCCCAGATTGCAGTTGTCGTCGAGCGACGAGCAGTCGATGACCGACCCGACACACGCGCCTTGCACGCACACGTCGTTCTCGGTGCAGGGGTCGCCGTCGCCGGTCGTCGAACAGTCCTTCGCGGTCCCGGCGCAGCTCCCGCCGCTGCACTTGTCGCTCAGCGTGCACGCGTCGCCGTCGTCACAGCCGAGCGCGTTGTTCGTGCGGACACACCCCGTGCCGGCAGCGCACACGTCGGTGGTGCAGGGGTTGCCGTCGTCGCAGTCGAGGTTGCCCGAGCTCACGCAGAAGCCCGCGTCGCAGACGTCGTTGAGCGTGCAAGGGTCGCCGTCGTTGCACTTGCTGAACTGTTCCGCCTTGGTGAAGGTGCAGCCCGTCCCCGCTGCGTCGCAGCTGTCGACGGTGCACGGATTGTCGTCGTTGCACTGGAGCCCGGTGCCGACGCAGGAACCGGCGATGCACTTGTCGTTCTGGGTGCAGGCGTTGCCGTCATTGCAGGTCGTATTATCCGGAAGGGCCGTGCCCTTGCACCCGGTCCCGAGCACACAGGTCTCGGCGCCGTTGCAGAAGATGCCGTCGTTACAGGCGCCATCGTTCGTGCTGTAGACGCAGCCCTGAGCCGCACCGCACGAATCGTCAGTGCACGGGATCCCGTCGTTGCACACGAGCGCGGGTCCCGCCTTGCAGCCGCCGACGGCGTCACACGTCTCGGTGCCGTTGCACTTGTCTCCGTCCTGACAGTCCACGGTCGCACCGGGGATGCAGGCGCCGCCGCCACAGGTGTCACCGGTCGTGCAGGCGGAGAAGTCGCTGCAGGGCTTGGTGTTGTTGGTGAACGTGCACCCGGTACCGGCGGTGCAGGCGTCGTCGGTGCAGGAGTTGTTGTCGTTGCAGGTCACCTGGGTCTTGCCGACGCAGATGGGGCCTTCACACAGGTCGTTGGTGCTGCAGACGTTCCCGTCGTCGCACGCTTTGGCGCCGACCACGGGGGTGAACACGCAACCTTGCGCCTTGTCGCAGGAGTCCGTTGTGCACGTGTTGCCGTCATTGCAGGTCTTCTTGGTGCCGGAGCAGACGCCCGCGAGGCACACGTCGGACTCGCTACAGCCGTCGCCGTCATCGCATGGGCTGCCGTTGTCCGCGTACGTCACGTCGCAGCCGCCCGTCGCCGGGTTGCACTTCACGGTCGCGCAGCCCGGCGAGATACCATCCGGAAGGGTGCATGACGGGATCGACTCCGTGTCGACTCGGCACTTGAAGGGCGCCTGCGTCGTGTCGCAGTAGAGGGTGCCGTTGCAGAAGTCACCGTCTTCGTCGTCGTCGCACTCCGCCTCGCTGAAGCACGTGCAGCCAGAGTCGTTGCCTTGGCAGACGCCGTTCGAGCAGGTGTCGCCCGTGGTGCACAGGATGCCGTCGTTGCATGGCGACCCGCTGGTCGGAACGTGGAAGCAGCCGGTGGCGGCGTTGCAGCCATCGGACGTGCAAGGGTCGCCGTCGTCGCAGCTCTTCTGGCTGCCGGTGCAGCCGGTGCCGACGCAGGCGTCGAAATCGGTGCAGGCGCTGCCGTCATTGCACGGGTTGGCGATCGGGTCGGCTTTGCAGCCGGTCGTTGAGTCGCAGTTGTTGACCGTGCAGGGGTTGTTGTCGTCGCAGTTCAGCAGCGGCCCTGGCACGCAGATGAGGTTGGAGCAGGCGTCGTTCTGCGTGCAGGCGTTTCCGTCCGTGCACGGGCCGCTGTTCGCCGCGTTCACGCAGCCCGCACCCGCCGTGCAGGTGTCGGTCGTGCATGGGTTCAAGTCGTCGCACTTGATGAAGGCGCCGCTGCATTCGCCGAGCGCACAGGCATCCTTCTCGGTGCAGGGGCTGCCATCGTTGCACGGCTGGTCGTTGAAGGGGTGTTCGCAGCCGGACGTCGGGTTGCAGACGTCGTCCGTGCACGAGTTCGAGTCGTCACAGCTCTTCTCGTCGGTCGCGCCGTCGCAGTCGTTGTCGACGCCGTCGCACTCCTCGACCGCGAAGGGATAGATGACCGGAATGAGCGGGTTGCAGTCTTGCGCGTCCGGGCTCGGATCGTTGTCGTCGTTCGGGTCGCAGACGTCGCCGATACCATCCCCTTCGTTGTCCGCCTGGTCGGAATTCGGCGTGATGGGGCAGTTGTCGGCGTCGTCGAGCACCGTGTCGTTGTCGTCATCGGGATCGATGCAGTCTGCGAGGTCGTCGCTGTCGTTGTTCGGGTAGCCGTCGTCGACGGTGTTGTCGCAGTCGTTGTCGACGCCGTCGCAGACCTCCGTCGAGGCCGCCGTGCCCTGACAAACGCCAGTGCCGCCCTGACAGATGAGCGTACCTTGGCAGATCCCGTAGGCGTTCTCGATGGTGCAGGCTGTCACGGTGATATCGTCGTTGTCGCCGCTACAGTCGTTGTCCTGGCCGTCACAGACCTCGATGGCCGGGACCTTGGCGTCACACGCCGTCAGGCCCTCGGCGCCGCAGGAGCGCGCGCCCTGGCAGGAGCCGACGTCGTTCGTCGACGAGCACACGGTCGCGGCCTCAAGCTCGATGTGGAGCGGCGCGCAGGAACACTGACCATCGGTGCGCGCACACTGGCCTTCGGGGTTACATTCGTAGCCGGTCGGGCAGTCGAGCGAATCCGCGCATTCGACGCCACAGAAGCTGCCGGTATCGCCGTAGCTGACGCACTTGTCTTTGCCCTCGAAGCCGAGCGCCGCACAGTCGCTGTTGTCGTCGCAGGGCATGCACAGGTAGGTGAGCCGGTCGACGCAGATGGTCGAGACGTCCGCGCCAGCGCCCGGTGCCGAGACGGTCTTGCACTCGAAGCCGTCGGGGCAGTTCTCAGAGCAGAACTCGGCGCAACGTTCGCCATCGCGCGTCAGTACGCACCAGCCGGTGTCACAGGTCGCGCCCGCGGTACAGGGGCAGCCGGCGGCACCCGGGTCGGTCTCGCAGTCGACGGGGATCTCGCCCACGTCCTCGCCGATGGCATCCGGGGAGACGGCGGTGTCGCCTCCGCTCGTATCGCCGGTGTCTGGGCTGATGACTTCGCCACCGCCGCCGTTCGTGTCACCTCCGCCGCCACCGGTATCGGTGAGGACGTCGGTCGGCAGGATGAGGCCCGGTGAGTCTTCACTGCTGCAGGCCACTCCGAGTGCGGCCAGTGACAGGATCATCGCAATTGGGCGGGCCGTAAGAGTCGAGCGGCGGACGGCAACGTTCATGGACGCCTCCCGGGGCGGGTCCTGGAGAGCCTACCGCTCTCCGATGGTCCGTCGTCGAACGCGGCACCACGCAGCGTCGCAGCGAGATGCCGCGGCCGCTCCGGAGCGACGCGTCTGACCGACCCAACGGGTCGGCGTCGACGGATTAGGTGCGAGCACCGAGGCGATGGTAGGCCCGTGTGCGTGAGGGAGTCAAGGCCCTCCGTGGCCGGTCAGTGCCCCGCTGCGCCGTCTGTGGGGCATCGGCGACGCCAACGGGGGACCCGGTGTCGCCGCGTGGCCCCGTTACCTGGGTGTGCCATCTGGGCCACAGGCCTGTTGCGAGGCGGCCCAGCCTACAGGCGCCATGTGGGCCCTCGGGATGCGGCTCGGCGCTGTCAATGCGGCTCTGAGTCCGAGCGTCGAGTCATTTGGGCGCTCCAAGACTTGCGATCGCCCTGGTACGTGATTTGCTTAGGCCGGCTCGGGCGGGGAATTCCCCGCGGCGTTCAGGTCTCCCACGGTGCGAAGTCGCTCCCGACGGAACGGAACGCCGAACGTCTCCGGGGACACGGTCAAGAGCTGGTCCCCGCTGCCTTCAGGAGTGATGTCATGTGGACCCCTCTCGTTCCTGTCCCCTCCGCCTCGCGGCTCAGGTCCCGAGCGCGGGTTCTGACGTTGGATTCCTCCCCCCTGTCTCTCACCTCCAGCACCGGCCGGCTTCGTGCCATGGTGATCGCGTTCGGGCTGACGCTCGCCGCGCTGTCGCCGTCTCGCGCGTCGGCCCAGAGTGACTATCCGACGCAGCCCGGCCCAGACTACGTTTGGGAGGCCGGTTGCACCCGCCCCGACGGCGAGGTGGTCGACGGCTTCTGGCGGCGCGCTGAGGAGGCCGGGTTCATCTGGCAGGACGCCGGCTTCGACGAGCAAGGCAATTGGATCGACTACGACTACCTCCCCGAGGAGTCGGCGCCTCCCGGCTACGTCTGGCAGCCGGGCTATCGTGGGAACGATGGTTCATGGCAGCTCGGGTTCTGGCGCAAGGAGGAGCGCGAGGGACACCGCTGGCAGGACGGCTACTACGAATCGGGCGAGTACGTCGCGCCGGACTGGCAGCCGGAGGAGCTCCCAGAGGAGTACGTCGTCGAGCCGGGCTATCGCGCCCCGACGGGCTACTGGGTCGACGGGTACTCGCGACCCGTCGTCCGCAGCGGCTACAATTGGGTCCCCGGCTATTGGGATGGCCTCGTGTACGTGCCTGGCTACTGGTATCCCGCGTCCGTGCGTTCGGACGCGATCTACGTGGCGGGTTATGCGGGCCCGGATGGCTACTGGGTCGACGGCTTCTATCGTCCGGCGTCGCGTTCGGGCTTCGAGTGGACCGACGGCTATTACGTCGCCGACACGTGGGTCTGGGGCTTCTGGCGCCCGTCGATTCTGCGCCGCGGGCACGTCTGGGAGGTGGGCTACGTGAACGGTGGCGTCTGGATCGATGGTTACTGGCGGCCCGACGTCCGCGTCGGTCACTACTGGCTGCCCGGCTATTACAACCGCGGCATGTACGTGGCCGGGGTCTGGACCTACGGGCGTCCCCCGGTCCTCGTGAGCGACCCGTACTACTACCGGTACAACCGCTACATCCACCGGTCGCACTACCACTACCACCACGTGGCGCACCACCGTCCGCACCCCGGCCCGTTCTATCGTATGGGTCGTAGCCAGGTGTGGTCGCGCCCCGCGGTCTACCAGCCGGTGGTGCGTCCGCCGAGCGCGCAACGTCCGATGAGCGCCCGTGCGCCGTATCGTCAGGGTGGCCCCCGCGCGGCAGGTCCTGCGGCACCGCGGGCTCCCGTGGCCAGCGCCCGTCCGGGCAATGGGACGCGCCCTGTCCGCTACGACGCCGACCGCCCGACGCGTTCGGCTCGGGAGGGTGGCCGCCCGGAGCGTAACCCGGGCTTCTCTCGGGCGACGCCGACCTCGCCGACCGCACGCAGCGGCCGTCCTGTGCGGGAGGGTCGTCCCGAGGCCAACGGACGGCGCTCGCCCAGTTCGACCGACGCGACGCCGTCGCGGGACTCGGGTTCGCGTCCGGCTTTCGAGCGGGGCCGCGACACGGCGCAGCCGGGCCGCCCGGATGGACGTCCGTCGCAGGCTCAGCCGAACCGCGAGGGTTCGAACGGTCGACCGACCGAGGCTCGCCCGGTTCGGGCCCCGGCGACTCGCGACGGCATGCGCCCGGAGACCGGCCGCCCGGAGACCGGCCGCCCGGAGACCGGCCGCCCGGAGACTGGCCGCCCGGAGGTGACTCGTCCCGCGACCAGCCGTCCCGAGACGGGTCGTCCCGAGGCGCGTCCGGTCGAGCGTTCCGTCGAGCCTCGACGGGTGGAGCGGGCGCCCGTGGCCACGCCGCCGAGCCGGGTGCCCGTGGATCGCACGCCGATGCCGAGCGTGGATCGCCGTGCACCGACGCGTGACCCGGCTCCGATGCGCACGGCGCCGACGACGCGTCCTCCCGTCCCGGCGCAGCCGGAGCGCCGCGACGCACCGACGACGCGTGAAGCACCGATTCGGACGCGACCGTCGACGCCGCCGCCTGCTCGTGAGAGCCAGTTCCGTGCGCCGTCCCCGACGCCTCGCGCCCCGGCGGCTCGGGCGCCGGTCTCGGCACCGGTTCGGAACGCGGCGCCCGCGGCTCGCCCCGCGGCGCCGACTCGGCAGGCCATGCCATCGCGCCCCACGGCGCCGACCGCGGCGCCCCGGAAGCCCTATGTCCCGTCGATTCAGCCGAGCAGCCGCCAGCCGGCCGGTCGGCCCGGTCGAGGCGCCCCAGGGCGCGGCCGCTGAACGCCGTCGCCTGTGCCGGCCCTGCCTCGTGGGTGGCCGGCACAGGCGCTCTCGCGTGAGCGCCCCGACCTGCCTTTCTCCCTGAGAACTCTCAAAAGACGTTGCCCACAGACGGCGTGATGACCGAGAGGCTCGTTCAGCGTCTCTGTCAGGCACTCCCGCCGAGGATCGTTTGGCGAAGGCGACGCGCCGGCTCGAGCGCGGGATCGTTCGGATGGTTCGACGCGATGACCTCGAGGCAACCGAGCGCGCCCGCGCCGTCACCACATTCGGCCAGGAGCTCCGCCTCGAGCAGCTTTGAGCGGGACGCGTAGGGGCCGCGCGGGTCGGCTCCGTGCGCGCGCCTCGCGATGGTCGCCGCGTGACCCGGCATTTGGCGGTCCCGGAGGGCTCTGGCCAGCCGCAGCCACTCCGGTGGGCTCAGGTGCAGGTCGACGAGCACCCCGGACTCGAACGCGTCGCAGTATCGGGACACGATGGTGGAATCCTCGAGACGAAGCGCCGACGCCAAGGTCGGCAGCAGGGCAGCGCCGTCGGTCGGGATGGCCTCCGGCGCGCCGTCATCCGGGCGACGAAACACCAGCGCGACCGATGGGCTGGGTCGACTCGGCAGCGGCTCGAGCGGGACCACGCGATCGGCCTCTGGCGCTGGTGTGCGCTTTTGGGCGCCGGCCGGTTCCGCCGCAACGCCGGCCGACGCGGCGGGCACGTGATTCTCCGGTCGTTCGAGATCGACGGGAGGTCGGGTCGGGAGCGAGCCGAAGACGGCGGCGCCCCCGCGGACAGGGCCCTCACCGTCCACGTCGGGGACGGCGGCGCCCGTGGAGTCGATGCCGACGTCGGGTCTGGCGGGCGACGGTGGTCGCGACGACGCCCCGCCCATGAGTTGCGTCCCATTGGCGATGAGGTTCATGGCGGCGGGATTCGGCTCGGCTTTGGCGAGCCCACGTCCTCCCGGCGCTGCGATGCCCCACCGCTCCCGCTTCCGGGCGCGCTCTTGTTCATAGAGCGTCAGGGTCCGTCCATCCGGCCCCGTCAAAGGCCCGAGGTCCGACGGCGTCCCTGTGCCGGCTGGCTTCGGGTTGGTCGGCTTCGGGTCGATGGTCGGCGCGCTAGGTCCGGCAGGGACGAACTTCCGCTTTCGCCGTTCGAGAGGGGACTGTCGAATGGCGATAGCGAAGACGAACCCGAAGAGGAAGCCCGCGACGTGGGCGGTGTGACCCGTGCCGGTGACGGCGTCCTCTGACGCGAGCGAGTAGAAGAGCTCACCGGCGAACCAGAATGGAAGCACCAAGTAGGCGGGCATCTCGAAGGTGCCCCATCGCAGGGTGCCGGCCCAGTAGCCCCACAGGACCGTGATGGGGGTGGAGGTGAGCCGCGCCACGACCGCGCCCATCAGTCCCGCGACGCCGCCGCTCAGGCCGATGAGGGGCAGCGAGCTCGCGGAGCTGAAGGTGGTGTGGGCGAGGCCCGCAGCGACGGCCGACAGCAGCAAGGCGACTCCCAGCGTAGTGCGTCGCCAGACACTCTCGAGTGACGAGCCCGCGACGATCAGGAAGAGCACGTTGAGACCGAGGTGAAACCAGCCTCCGTGTAGCCAAGGGTGGCCGAGGAGAGGGAGTAGCCCGCGGTGTTCGCGAGAGAGCCCGACCTTCCGAATGAGGCTGTCCTCCCGCGTTGCGACGAGCCCCGCGGCGGCATCGTCGACGGCCCGCTGTCCGGCGTCCCGAAGGGCAGGGGGCGTCGCTCTGAGTAAGGCCCGAAGGACCTCCCGGTCACTCGTCGGGTCGAGCCCACTCGCGGCGCTCGCTTGGGCCAACGCCACGTTGGCTTCGAGCTGGCGGATCACCTGCGACGCGGCGTCGTTCGGGGGCGGTCGCGTGGACTCCGGCGACGCGTCGAACTCGAGGGTCGTCTTCCGGTTCTTCTCGTAACGACTGCGGAACTCCGCGGGTAAGGTCGGGAGCAGCGCTTCGGGGAGTGTCGCCCACGGGCTGCTGTAGTAGGTCTCCGCGGCACGCGCGGCGGCGTCGGATTCGGCGAGGGCGTCCCGGTTCACCCGGGAGGTGGTCGCGACGTGTAATGTGACCGCCAGGATCGCGAGCGCCAGGGTCCCGAGAGGGATACCTTCGCGCTTCAGGTCGTCGTTACCGATGGGAAGTATGAACACGCGAGGACCTGCGGGGGCTTGGAGAGGTGACGAGGCGCTCCCATCGTCGCGTAGGCATTGGGCTCACGGCGCCGGATCGCCACTCCCGACGTCCATGTTCGGCTTCTTGCAGTCGCCACCCGAAATACGGCACAGCGACCAGGTGCACCATGCGGCGACGAACTCGTTCGGGTCGCTCTTACACGTGGTGAGCACGGGTGTCGCGTCCTCGTGCGCGAGCATCCCGAGCACACGCGCCATGTTCCAACGCACCTTCTCATCGGGGCTCGCGAGCAAGGGGAGGATGGCCTCGACGGCGGGCCGCCGCGCGTCGCCAGTCAGTTCTTCGGCGAGCCGCCAACCGGCGTCGGCGGGGATCTCCCACCCACAGCGCGAACTGACGACGATCTCGAGGTGTCGCGCGACCAGCTCAGGCCCGCGTGCCCACGCCAAATGTTTGGCCGCCCGACACGCCACGGCGTCATCGGTCGACGCTAGGTGAGCGGCGACGGCGTCGAAGTTTCGCTCCCGCATCAACCGACGCATCTCCTCCTCGGGGCTCTCGGCGCACCCGACGAGCAGGGCGCAGACCGCCGCGACGAACGCAGGGCCGGGACGGCGGGGGCGGAGCGTGACGGCGGATCGCCGTTCGGTGGAGCCTCGATAGGTGGCGCAGGGCGTCGAGTGGGAGGCCAACTCGGTCACGGCAAGGGCGTTTGCTGTGGGCATCTCGCCGAGTATGGAGGAACGAGGGTCCTGTGAAAAGTGGGCGGGCCCTCACCTGCCTTCAACCGACCTCCGCCGACGCGTCAGACCCACCGGCGCTTCCCGACGACATGGCCAGCGACGTTGCGAACGAGGTGATCTTCCGAGAGGAGTGACGGCGGCAAGAGCCCCGGTGCGATCTGCTCGAGGAGGAGGCGCGCCGCGACGGGGCGTGCGGCGTCGCTACCGCTCAGGACCTTGAGCGCGAGGCCGAGGCCCCGACGCGGCAACGCGACGCAGAGCACCCCAGCGGCGCCCACCTTCGACACGAGGGGTTCGCTCGCGCCGCGCACGAGCTCGAGGTCGAGTCGGCCGTCCCCACTCATCCACCAGGGCTCCTGGCTCATCGCGCGCCCGATGGCGCCGAGTAGGGAGGGCGCTGGAGCTCCTGCGTCGATCGAATTTTCGGCGCCATTTTCGAGGGACTTGGAGGTCGCCTCTGCGAGCCGTGCGTACGCGCGTGCCATGGCGGACAGCGGGAGCACGAAGCACGGTGCGCCACAACCATCGGTGACCGTTCGGATTTCGGCGCCGGATGCAGAGGCGACCTGCGCGGCGATTCGCCGTTGAATCGGCGCTTCTGGGTCCAGATAGGCTCCAGGGTCGGCGCCGAGCGCGACGGTGGCCGCCACCATGAAGGTGTGTTTGCCGGAGCAGTTGTTGTGAATGGCGCGCGCGGGCTCCGATGTACGGAGGAGCGCCTCCGCCGACGGTCCGTGAACGGGCGCGTGGGCGCCGCACGCGAGGCACGACTCCGAGAGCCCGAAGCGCGAGAGGAGCGCTCTCACGCCCTCGACGTGGGCCGCTTGACCCGAGTGGCTGGCGGCGCCGAGAGCGAGGTCGGCGTCGTTGAAGGCGAGGTCCGATCGCCCGCCTGTGGGGCCGGCGTCGGCCGTGGCGCCCTGGGCGCGTCCCGCGGTGGCGCCAAGCGCGTCGAGGCTCGCGGCGAGCTGAAAGGGCTTGGCGGCGCTTCGCCAGGTCGTGACTGGGTCGGCGGGGCCATAGGCCTGAAGGAGCGTCCCGGAGGCGTCACAGAGGGCGGCGGCGACCTCATGGACGCCTTCGACGGCGTCGCCCCGGGTCTCGACGACGGTGAGCCGGGACGAGGCCCCACCGCCCGCAGCTGCCCACGCGGCCGCGAGTGACTTGTCGAGTGATGCGCCCTCGAAGCGCGAAGCGAGTGCGTCGGACATGCCGCATGCTTTCGCGGACCACGCGCTGTGGCAAGAGATCTCGTCCCGTGGGAGGTCCTCACACGCCCTGCGTCGCTGACCGCTTCGTGACAAGGGGGGGGCGTCCGAGTAAGGTCCGCCTCTTGGGCGGCGGAGGATTCGATGGACGAGAACGACAAGGACAGACCGGACCCCAGCGAGGCTGGCCCGGCGCCGGCCTCCCCACCCGCGGGACCGTCGCTCAAGCCGACGTCACGATGGCGAGCGCATCTCTTCGAGATGTTCTCGTTCGACCTCCGCTCCCTCGCCCTCTTCCGAATCGTCATGGCCACCTTGATGTTGGCCGACCTTTGGAACCGCATCCCCGACGTCGAAGCGCACTACACCGACTTCGGCGTGCTCCCGCGGGTCGACTACATCACGAACTTCATGGGGAAGTATCAGCTCTCCTTCCACATGATGGGCGGGACCCCCTTCTCCATCTATCTCCTGATGGCCGTTCAAGCGGTGTTCGGCGTGCTCCTGCTCATCGGCTGGCGCACACGCCTCATGCACTTCTTCTCGTGGCTCTTCCTGGTCTCATTTCAGACCCGTAACCCCTATGTCCTCCAGGCGGGTGACGTTCTCTTCCGCCAGCTCTTCCTCTGGAGCCTGTTCTTGCCCCTTGGCGCGCACTGGTCTGTCGACCGCGCCATGAACACCCGTGAGTCCGTCGACCCACCTCCGCGGGCGATCAGCGGCGCCGTGGTCCTCGGCTTCATCATGCAGGTCTGCATCGTCTACTGGTACACGGCTGCCCTGAAGACTGGAGTCGAGTGGCGCAACGGGACCGCCGTCTGGTTCGCGCTCAACCTCGATCACTTCGCGACACCGTTCGCCTACTGGCTGATGGAGTACCCGAAGATCATGGCCTTTTTGACCCACTCGACCTTCTGGTTCGAGTGGCTCGGTCCCTTCCTCGCGTTCTTCCCCGTGGCGCCTCAGAAGGTGAGGCTCTTTGCGGTCGTCGCGTTCCTCGGACTCCATGCCGGTTTCGGGATCGGGCTCAAGATCGGGCTCTTCATCTTTGTGTCGATGACGGGGTGGATACCCTTCATCCCCTCCTTCTTCTGGGACAAACTCGGCGAGTTCTGGAATCGCCGCCGCGCCGCAAAGAACAAATCGCTCTTCGGAGCGACGCCAGCGACCTATGAGCGTCTGTTCTCGCGATTCGTGCCGAAGCGGCTGATGACGCCCCGGCCGTACCACTGGCGAATCCCCCGTGTCGTGCCGCCCATCGCCGTGTTCCTGCTCGTCTATGTGTTCCTCTGGAACAACACGTCCATCAACGGCAAGCCGCTGGTATTGCCCGGGATCGAGCAGAAGTTCACCTCCTGGGTCCCCGAGAGCTTCCCCTGGCCGGTTCGCCTCATCGGGTTGCACTTGCCGGACAAGACCACGGTCGGCGACACCGAGATCCCCCTCAAGGCGCTCGGCTATACGCTGCGGCTCGACCAGAAGTGGAACATGTTCGCGCCGCGCCCCATGACCGGGGACGGCTGGTTCGTCATCGGGGGCACGTCGCGCAAAGGCAAGGTCGTCAACCTCTGGGGAGACAGCCCGACGATCGATTGGGCCAAGCCGGAGTGGGTCAAGGACACCTACACGGGGCAGCGCTGGCGCAAGTACATGATGAACCTCTGGATGAAGGACTTCAAAAAGCACCGGCGGCACTACGGGCGCTACCTGTGCCGGAAGTACGATCGGGACAATCCGGGGGACAAGCTCGAGACCTTCCACATGTACTACATGAAGGAGGAGACCCTGGTCGACGGCCTCGCGCCGACCGAGTGCGTCACCCTCTGGCGGCACTGGTGCACCGATCGCGGCAAAGACGTGAAAAAGACGCCCTATGCGGACGAGTGCGCCGAGATCAATGTCCGTGCTGCGGCCCAGAAGGCGGCTCGAGAGGCCTGCAAGTGCGACAAGATGGGCGAGCGCACGGGTGACAAGTGGGGCAAGTGCTGGGAGCGCGTGAAGAAGAAGCGGGACGACTTCGTGAAGAAGCAGGGCAAGACCAAGGTCGACGACCCGGCGTTGCTCTCGCTCATCTCGGAGGCCAACGCCGAGTACGACCGCTGCGCGGCGAGCGCCCCCGCGGGCGCACTCTCGGGGGCGCCCGCTCCCGTCGATCCGAAAGACGACGACGAGCCGCCTTCGGGAAATTGAGCCCGACGAGCGAATCGAGCTATGCTGGCGCGCGCCCCGAGGAGAGTGGGGTGCTCAACAAACGGCCACTCTGGAACGAGGCGTTCATGGACTCAGATCGGTTTACGCTGGGCATCGAAGAAGAGTTCCAGATCATCGATCCGCGCACGCGGGAGCTCACCAACGCCATCAGTCAGATGATGGAGGCCCGTCAGAAGATGGACTCCATCAAGATCATGGGGGAGCTCCATCAGTCCGTGGTCGAAGTCGCGTCCGGCATCTGCCAGGACGTGAAGGAAGCCCGCGCCGAGGTCATCTCGAATCGGCTCGCGGCGGTCCGCATCGCGCAAGAAGTCGGCATGAAGATCGCGGCGGCGAGCACTCACCCCTTCTCGCGGTGGCAGGAGCAGCAGATCTCGCAAGGGCAGCGCTATCAAGAGCTCGTCGGTGAGCTTCAGGACGTCGCTCGGGCGAACCTCATCTTCGGGCTCCATGTCCACGTCGGCATCCCCGACCGTGAAGACGCTATCGCGATCTTCAATCAAGCTCGCTACTTCCTGCCGCACATCCTCGCCGTCTCGACGTCGTCGCCGTTCTTCAACGGCCGCAACACGGGCCTGCAGTCGGTGCGCAGCCTCATCTTCAAGCGGCTGCCGCGTACCGGCATCCCCGAGGCCTTCCGCGGCTACTCGGACTACACGTCGTTCATCGACTTGCTCGTCAAGACCCGGTGTGTCGACGGCGAACGCCGCATGTGGTGGGACCTCCGTCCGCACCCCATCTACTCGACGCTCGAGTTCCGCATCGCCGACCTGCCGACGCGCGTCGACGACGTGGTCGCCATCGCGGCGCTCGTGCAAGCCATCGTCGCGACCCTGATGCAGCTGCACCGCAACAACCAAGCGTGGCGCTACTACCCGAGCGCGCTCATCGAAGAGAACAAGTGGCGCGCCGTCCGCTATGGCGTCCACGGCAAGCTCATCGACTTCGGCCG
>JADMJS010000716.1 GCA_018780435.1 Myxococcales bacterium | reverse complement strand
GACGTGCAGGAAGCGCAGCCCGCTGTCGAGGTCGTCTTTGGTCGGCGTGCTCATGAGGCAGGGCGCTCCTGAGGCGAGGGGGCGGTGGTGTCGAAGGCGAGGCGCAAGAGGCTCACGTGGGGGCCCGATGCGAGCCCCGGGAGCTGGTCGAGGAGCGTCTCGTGCTCGGCGAAGACGTCGTCGTAGAGTCGGCGTTGTGCCCACACGGTGTGGCCGACGCTCGCTCGCCGTGCGAGCAGCCACGTCGGATAGAAGCGCAGCCGGCCGTCGTCTTCGAGCCCGTCGAAGCTGAGGGTGACGACCTCTTCTCGCTGAAACCACGGCTCGGCGGCGACGAGGCGGGCCTTCAGCGCCTCGACCGCGAGGTCGTAGAGCCCTGCCGCGTCGATCGCGACCTTCTCCCGGAGCTCTTCGTAGCCGAACGTGATGCGCACGAGGAAACGATCCGCTTGTGCCGCGAGCTCGGCGGGCCCCGAACGGACGGCGCGATCGAACGCGCCAACGAGCGCTTCCGCATGGTGACGCCCATGTCGTCGCTCGGTCCCGGGCACGCATCCGAGAAACTGGAATCGGTCGAAGTCCACGTAAAGAAGGGGCTTGTCGACTTCGAGTGCATGGCCGCAGACGGTGCAATCGAAGACGTGGAGACGTCGTGCCAGTAGCGCTTCCCGAAGATGGGGATGCCGGCGCGCGTTCAGGCTGTCGACGAGCTGGCCTTCGAGCTCCGCCTGACAGGCCGGGCACGCGATGACGTGGCGTTCCTGAATCGACATGGCCGTTCAGCGCCGGACGCGTGACGACCGGGACTCGGTCCACACGGGCGCCTTCTTGTGGCGCAAGAGCAGCTCCCAGCGGCCGACCTCCATCAGGCGGGGGCCGTCGGGCGGGCCGTCGCCGAAGAGGTCCTCAGAGCGACGCGGATCGAGCAAGCGGTAATGAAGCACGACTCGGAGGGTTCCCGGTTCGCGTTGAAGCTCGGGTGGGGGAAGCTCGGAGTCGAGCTCGTTGCCCGCCGCATAGGCGGTCGGATCCGGGTAGCCGGGGATCCCGACGACGGGCGGCCACGCGTCGAAGACATGAATGATCTCAAGCAGCTCCGACACCGTCACGGGGGCCCCAGTGAAGACGCCATCGAGGTCGAGGTGCTGCCCGAGCGCCACGGCCCCACGCTCAGAGACGACCCGGCCGCGCGAGACCAGCTCGTAGGCGCGCCACGACTCGTCGACGAAGAGCCGAAACAGAAAGGGCCATCGCGGGAAGCGTTCTGCCACCTCGACGTGGGCGTGTCCGCGCTCGCGGTAGTGTCCGAGAGCGACGGCCTCGGCGGCTCGCCATTCGGCCTCGGTGTAGCTGGGCGCCGTCACGACGGGCGTGGGCGGCGCGGCTGCCGTCCAGACGACGATCGCCGCAGCGACAAGAGACATGAGCTCACCAAGCGAATGCCGCGCGGCGAACCGACGGCGGCGCCGACACACCGGGCGCCTCGGCCTGTGCTTCTTCACCCGCCATGCCGTCGGCACCACCGGCACCCGCAGACGACGCCGGCGCTCCCGAAGCGCCGCCCTTCGAGGTCGGTGGACGCAGCTTGCCCTTGGAGAACTTCTGCGCGCCGATGGCCTTTAGCTTGTCCTTGACCACATCGGGTTGGATGGCGTTGTTGGGGCCGAATTGGTAATACGCGACATACTGCTCAGCGAACCACTCGAGCGGCGAGCTGAGCGAGTACCACGAGACTTTCTCGGTGTACGCCTTCTCCGTATACGAGGCCCACGAATTGTCCCAGCGAGTTAGGTATGTATACACGCGGCCGCCGACGACGTTGTTGCCTGGTGAGAATTTGTATACGTCGTCTGTCTTCGTCTTCACTCGCGCGTACTGGTAGAGCTTCTGGGCGCTGTAGTTGTCCTTCAGGAACTTGACGGCGTCGGCCGTCTTCCAGCCCTTCGGCGGCGTCACCGTCCCGCCTTCGATGTAACGCGATAGTATGTTGCGCGCGTCCTTCGGCGCGATGACGTTCGCCTTCGCCATGCCCGCGACGGCCGCATCGGCGGTGGCGTCATCCCAAAGCTGGGCTACGGCGTTCGCCCGTTTCTCCTTCTTGAAGTCAGTGTAGCCGTTGGTCGTGGCCCAGTTGTTCCCGTCCGAGTGCTCGCCGACGCCATGGCCGACTTCGTGCAGCGCTGACCCGTCGAAGTGGTCTGTCATGCCCATGAGGCCGCTCGGGTTCAGCGGGTTCTCGGACGAGGCGCCGCCGAGCACCATGTCGTGCTGGGTCCCGCCGCCGCTCGCCGTCGAGTCGGACGGCATGACGATGCGACCGCCATCGTAGAAGGCGTAACCGAGCTCCTGCTTCTTGGTCTTGCCGGCCTCGATGATGTGCGTGCCGATGTAGAAACCGCCCGTGATGGTCTGCACGTGTTGATGGGGGAGCAGGTCCACCACAGCGCGGACCATTCGTTTTATGTCGTCAATCGTCCACGCCCGTGTCCAGAGCCAACCGGCTCCATAGGTGCGGTCTCGGAGGGAGGGGTAGGCCTTCTCGAAGTACTTCTTCGCGTCGGCGCCGCCCGCGGTGCCGAGGGTCATGGTCGCGACCGCTTTGGCCTCTTGGTCCGTGAGGGCGCCTCGGCGCGGATGGGCATCGGCGAACTCGTGGAGGTTGCCGAACGCGGCCATCGGGGTGAGCCACGCCGCCGGATCTGGATGTGCGAGGACGTGGCGTCCGATGTCGGCGCTCTGGGCGTAACTCGCGCCGGACTCCTTCGTCATCATGACCGAGCCGGGGCCGATGGCGTCGATGATCTCCAGCTGCTTCGGCGTGCCCTTCCAGGCCTTCTTCTCCTTGGCCTGCATGCCGTTCCA
>JADMJS010000046.1 GCA_018780435.1 Myxococcales bacterium | reverse complement strand
GCGCCGCCTCTTCGAGCGAAGCGTCGATTCGCGACAAGGCCGCGAGCGTCGGCAGCAGCACCATGGGCAGGCCGGCGCTCCCGAGCACGAAGGCGATCCCCGCCTGTCCGTAGATGTCGACGGTCCCCGGGCCGAGCCAGAGGTTCAGGAGCCCCGCGCGAGGATTGCCGAGCGAGACCCACCCCATTCCCAAGATGAAGGGTGGGAGCGCCGCAGGCAGGGTGAAGAGCGCTCGAAGCACCCCGCGCATCGGGAGCGCCGTGCGCCCGATGAGCAAAGCGAGCGGGACCGCGAGCACGAACGCGACCGCGGCGGCGCCAGCGGAGGTGACCACAGTCCCCCAGAGGGCGACCGTACTCTCCGGCGACGTCCAGAGCGCCCACCACGTCGGGCCTTCGCCGCCGGTCGTCCCGCCCGCCTGCCAGAGGAGCAGCGCCAGCGGCACGCCGAAGAAGGCGCCGAGGAGGAGCCCGAGCCCGTAGGACAGCGTGGCCTTGGGGGCGGTCACCGCGAGAACGCCTTCGAGAACGCGGCCTTGACCCGCCCCCCGTTCGCGATGCCGCGCCCGAGAAGCGCCTCCGTCCAGGGTACGCTGTGCGTGACGAGCTCGCTGAGCGCCATCGCCCCGTCGGGCCCCGCCACGCGAGGATCGACCGCGTGCATGTCCCCCTTCTCGGCGATGATTCGTTGTGCCTCGGGCGAGTGAAGCGCGTCCACGAGCGCCCGCGCCGCTGCCGAATGGACAGTGCTGCTGAGGATCCCGGCGTAACCCGGGATGACGACCGCGCCGTCGCTCGGCCAGACGATCTCGATCGGGCTCCCTTTGCGGCGGGCCGCGAGCGCGTTCTCGAGGAGCAGCACGCCGACCTTGGCCTCCCCTCCTTCGACCTTCTGGAGCACAGCGGCGTTTCCGCCGGCCACACGAGCGCCGTTCTCGCGCAGCGCTTCGAAGTAGCGCTCCCCGAGGCGTGACTCCATGGCCACGGCCCAGGTGAACGCCGTGCCGCTGGTCAGCGGGTCTCCGAGGGCGATCTCCCCTCTCCATTCGGGGGCCGTGAGCCCTTCGAAGGAGGTCGGCGCGGGGGTGTCGCGGCGGTGCACGAGGACCATGGTCGAGAGGCGGACGGCGGCGAAGTGGCCGTCGAGATCGACGTACGATGAGGGGGTGCGTAGACCATTCGGCGAAACGTAACGCTGCAGCCGTCCCTCGGACTTGAAGCGTTCGTAGAGGAAGGGATCGGAGGTCGCGAGCACATCGCAAGGCGAGCCGCCGCCGGCGAGCTCCGCTTCGAGCCGCGCCGTCACCTTCTCACTGCCGGCTTGAAACCAATGGATGGTGACGCCGGGCAAGGCGGCGGCGAGCGTCGGTTCGAGCGCGTCGATGACGTGGCGGTAGAGCGAGGTGTAGACCCAGACCTCGCCCGAGAGCGTCTCCGTCACGCTCGCCTCGCGTTCCCCGGGCGAGACCGTCTCGAAGCGGCACGCGACGAGGAGCAGACACGCCAACGCGAGACCAAACGCTCTAGATCGGGGGTTCACGATGGGGCCTCCACGCAGCTCGCGGAAGGTCGCTCAGCCGGCGAGCGGGTGCAAGCCAGCAGGCACGTCCAGAAATCAGACACCCGGCCCGTCGCGGGTGAAAAAGTGACACACTCGCTAGAGACGTGATCCCCATCGCCACAGCGTCCTGGCCCCTCGCCGGGCTGGAACGGCAGTTGCTGGCGACGGCTCTGGCGCATGCCGCCGCGCTCAACCCGACCTTGGAGCCCACCTCTTGAGATTCCGCTTCGCTCCCGTCCACGTCTTTGCTACGGGCCTCTTCGCCGCCTGCAGCACGTCGGAGGTGACGCCGCTAGGCGACGTCGGCAGTGACACTTCCGTGCCAGAGGACACGCAAACGGATCCGGTCGACACGAGCGACGCCACGGCCCCCGATTCGCCCGACACCACCGACGACGGCATCGACACGCCCGACACCGCGGACCCCGACGCCCCAGACGTCCCCGTCGAGCCGAGCTGGGAGGAGCGCTTCGAGCGCGTCTTCCCGAAGGAGGACATCGTGCCGATCTCGCTCGACTTCGCGGACGGTGTCTGGGAGCAGCTTCTCGCCGCCTGGAGTCAGGATCAGCAGAAGCTCGAGCTCCCCGCGACGCTGACGTACGGCGACGCCGTGTTGCCGGCCGTCGGGGTGCGCCTCAAGGGCCTCAACTCGCTCAACGTCCCGGTCGGGGAGACCGCCGACCCCACGGGCAAGTACCCGCTCCGCATCGACTTCAACAGCCAGGGCGGCGAGCGCCTCCATGGCGTCGACGAGGTGCGCTTGAACAGCGGCGGGCAAGACCCGAGCCTCATGCGCGACTGGCTCACAGCGGAGATGTACCGCAGCTTCGGCCTCCACGCTGCGCACATCAGCTACGGGGACGTGACTATCGAAGGGGTTCGCGTCGGCGTCTATGCGCTGTCGCAGGCGGTAGACAAGCAGTTCCTGAAAGAGCGCTACGGGACCGAGGACGACGCCGACGACGGCAACCTCTACAAGTGCGTCTACAACGGCCTCGGGCTCTGCAGCTTGGCGTGGCGCGGCGACGCGCGTGAAGACTATGTCGCCACGGAAGGGTGCGCTCCAGGCTACGACGACTGCGGCTTCGTTCTCGAGACGAACGAAGACGACCCGGCGCTGAACGACTACAAGGACCTCATCGAGTTCATCCGGGTCCTGAACGAGACGCCCGAAAGCGAGCTCGAAGCCGAGCTCCCGAAGGTCTTCGATGTCGAGGCCTTCTTGCGCCTCAGCGCCATCGCGATGGCGACGGCCAACAGCGACAGCTACTTCGGCAAGGGCCACAACTTCTTTCTCTACCGGCGCGCGGACGGCCGCTTCGAGATGATCCCGTGGGACTTCGACCTCGCCTACGGCGGCGGCTGCGAGCCCGAGGACTTCGAGCCGACCTGCGGCGGCCTCGACAGTCACCCGCTCGTCGCCAAGATTTGGTCCGTGCCGGCCTGGCGCACACACTACCGCGAGCTGCTCTGCGAGGTCGCGACCACGTGGCTCACCCCGGCCCGGCACACGGCTTGGATCGCGGCGCTCGACACCCGTATCGGCGCGCTCATGGCGACCGACCCGAACCCGAGCCCCGTGGGCTCCTATGCCGTGCAAACGGCGCCCGATGGCAATGGCGACGGGAACTTGCACGCCTTCGTTGCGCGGCGCGCCGCCTACCTCAGTGGGGCCTGCACGCCGGAGTGACCGCTCAGCTCTCGCCGACGCTCCGCTTCATCCCAATGAGCGTGAAGAGCTCAAGCCGGGTAGCCGCGTTCTCGAGGAAGGCGCCGTAGAGCTTGCTGGTCGTCGTCCAAGAGCCGGGCTTCTTAACCCCGCGATAACACATACAGAAGTGCTGACACTGCAGGATGACCGCGACGCCCTGCGGCTTCAGCGAGCTCTGGATCGCGGCGGCGATTTGCGCCGTCAGCTTCTCCTGCACCTGCAGCCGCTTGGCGTACCCGTCGACGACACGCGCGAGCTTCGAGAGCCCGACCACCCGACCCGACGGGATGTAGGCGACGTGGGCGCGACCGACGAAGGGCACCATGTGGTGCTCGCAGTGGCTGTGGACCTCGATGTCGCTCACGAGGACGAGCTCGTCGTAGCCCTCGACGTCTTCGAAGGTCTTGTGGAGGTGGCGAACCGGGTCGGACGCGTACCCCGCGAAGTGTTCGCCAAAGGCCTTCATGACGCGCTTCGGGGTCTCAATGAGCCCCTCCCGGTCGGGATCTTCGCCGATGAACTCAAGCAGCGTGCGGACCGCCTTCTCGGCCTCTTCCCGTGAAGGCCGCGTCGCATCGGGCGTTGGCTTGTCGGCGTGTTCGGGAGCGAGCTTGGAAGGGGCAGCGAGGTGAGTCGACATGGCGCGCCATGTTCGGGGGCGGATCGCCCCGGGTCAAGGCGTCTTTTCGCGCTCGCCGCCGCCGCCGCGCCGTGCGACATAGTGGCGGTGATCTTTGTGCGCCCCCGCTTCGACCCGACGCTGCTCTATGCCCGCGTGTGGGAAGACGATCTCGTGCTCCGAGAAGGCCTCCGAATCCGCCCCGGCGACCGCGTCTTCTCGGTCGCGAGCGCTGGCGAGAACGGCTTCTCGCTTCTGCTGGACGACCCGTCGGAGGTCGTGCTCCTCGACCGCAACGCCACGCAGATGGCGCTCGTTCGGCTCAAGGTGGCCGCCCTCCGCCACCTCGAACCGCGCGAAGGCCGCCGGCTCTTCGGCTTCGACGAGGCCCCACGCGGCGAACGACGACGCCTCTACCGGAGCCTCCGCAGTGCGCTCTCCTCGCACGACCGCGAACGCTTCGACGCGGCCGAGGACGTCGTCAGCGCTGGCCTCCTCCACGCGGGCAAGTTCGAGCGTTATCTCGCGACGTTCCGAAATTTCGTCCTCCCGCTCGTGCAATCGCGCGCCACGGTGGACGCCATGACGGGCCTCCGCGACCTCGAAGCACAGCGGCGGCTCTACCGAGAGCGCTGGGACAGCCGCCGGTGGCGCGCCCTCTTCCGCGTCTTCTTCGGCCGCCGGGTCATGCAGCGCATGGGCCGAGAGCGCGCGTTCTTCGACCACGTCACGGCCACGTCCATCGGTGACGTCTTTCGCGCCCGTGCTCAGAAGGCACTTTGCGACATGCCGGTCGCCGACAACCCCTACCTGCTCTGGATTCTCACCGGCCGCAGTATCGCGCCGGCCTGGCTCGACGAGGCGACGGCGCCGCTCATCCGGCGCCGGCTCGAACGCCTGACCCTGGTCGAAGCGGACCTCCTCGAGTACCTGAAGCGCCCCGCCGCCGGTCGCCGCTTCGACGCGCACAACCTCTCGGATGTTTTCGAATATATGCCTGAGGACGCCGCCAGTGACGCGCTCCGAGTGCTGCACGCCGCGTCGGAACCCGGTGCGCGGCTCGTCTATTGGAACCTCTTGGTCCCCCGAGACGCGCACGCGCTCCCAGAGCTCTACGAGGCCGACACGGGGCTCGCGAGCGCGTTGCACGCTCACGACCGCGCGTTCTTTTACGGGCGACTGGTGATCGAGCGCACGCGCGCCACCCTGTGAAGGCGACCTTCTAAGGGCTCGGTCGAGAATAAGTGATTCGATTTGCCACGCGTCGCATCCCCGCCCGGCTCGTTCCAAGTCCTCGAAATACGGGGAGTATGTCTTCGGACTTGGCAGGGGCCGGGCGGGGCGCGACGCGGTCAAATCTCCCACTTATTCTCGACCGAGCCCTAACCGCGGATCTCGGCCAGGAAGTGATCGACCTGCCCGCTCAGCCGCTTGCCCAGCGCCGACAGGTCCGCCGCCGCGGACTCCATCCGCGCCGCGGACTCGCTCGTAGCCTGCGTGGACTCCCGAACCGCCTGAATGCTCGCCGACACGTCGCGCGCCGAGGTCGCGGAGTCCTGCACGCTGCGGCTGATCTCCCCGGTCGCGAGGCGCTGCTCGGAGACCGAATGCGTGATGGTCGCGGCGATGACCCCCACGCTGGAGACGGCGTCGGCGATGGACTTGATGGCATTCTTGCTCTGGTCGGACAGGGTCTGAACCGCGCTGATCTGCCGCGTCACGGTCTCGGTCGCCTCCGCAGTCTGGCCCGCGAGGTTCTTCACCTCCGAGGCCACGACGGCGAACCCCTTTCCGGCCTCCCCAGCCCGCGCCGCTTCGATGGTCGCGTTCAGCGCCAGAAGCCGGGTCTGGTTGGCGACGTGGCCGATGACGGTGATGACTTCGCTGATCTCACGCGAAGCACGCTCCAGCCCTCGGACGGTCTCGCCCGCGTTCGTGGACTGCGACACGGCGCCGTCCGTGGCCCGATTGGAGACCACCAGCTGGCGATCGATCTCGCTCATCGTGCTCGACAGCTGCTCTGTCGCCGACGCGATCGACGTCACGCTCTCCGACGCCCGCTTCGAGGCAGCCGCCACGATGGCGGTCTGCTCAGCGGTCTTGCCCGCGGACGACGCGAGCGCGCTCGCGGTCGCCTGCATCTGTCCCGCCGCGTCCACGACTTGCGTGGCCGCCGACTTCACGGCCGCTTCGAAGTCCTCCGCGAGTCGCAAGCGATCCGCGCGGGCCTTCGCGACCTGGGCGGAGGCCGCCGCCATCGCATCGGTCGCGCGGTTGATGGTCGTGGCCCCCTCTCGAAAGCTCCCGTGGAGCCCTCGGGTCAGCACTCGCCGGTAGAACTTCCCCGCGCTGGCGTGAATGAGCGACGCCCCGGCTTCTCGGACGAATGCGTCCGTCAAGTCCAAGAGATGATTGAGGGAACGCCGCGCCGCCTTGAGCTCGGGATCATCGCCGAGGTGCGGACATCGCGGCTCCAGATTGCCCCCGGAAGCCTGGTCGCACGTCGCTCGGAGATGGGCGAACCCGGCTCGGTAGATCCGTAGCTCGGCCTCGGCGCGTTCGAGTCGCTCGCTCAGCCGCGCGTCGTCGGCGACCTGTCGGGTCGAGCCCGTCTTGGAGGGACGCCCGTGTCCCGAATCACCCGCCCCTGCGGGCGCCGCCACATCCTGGTCGTAGCTCAACATGACCGACCTCCGCCCTGGTCCGCGTTCGTGAGGCCCCACACGAACTCCTCGTAGCTCTTGCCGATGGAACGCAGCGTGCTCGTGAGCACCTCGGTGGCCGCGGCGATCCCGTCCGCCTTGCGCTCGTGCTTTTGTTCCTCCGCGAGGAGTGCCGCGTAGACCGGCCGGATGGCGTCGATCGCACTGCGGCTCGGCACCCGGCGATTCGAGTGATAGCCGACCACCCGTCCGTCGGCGGCGTAGCTCGGCGTCACGTGCGCCAGGACCCAGTAGTGGTCCCCGTTGCGAGCCATGTTCACGACGTACGCGAAGATCTCATCGCGTTTCTCGATGACATCCCACAGGAGTCGGAAGACGCTGCGCGGCATGTCGGGGTGCCGAATGAGGCTGTGCGGAGCGCCGATCAGCTCCTCCTCGCGGTACCCGGAGACGCGCACGAAGACGTCGTTGGTGTAGGTGATGATCCCGTTCGTAGTGGTCTTGCTGACGATGATCTCGCCCTCGTCGAAGAAGCGCTCGACGCCACTGGGCGCGGTGTGATTGGCCATGAATTCCCCCCACTGGACTTGGACACGCAGTCCGTTCGCTCAAGCGGGACTATCGACCCGAATCGGTATCGATGAATGAGGAAGTCCGCGATGGGGCAACAAACCCGATAGGTGGGACAAAGCTCCCCGTTCCAGGCCGTCCAGGGCGGGGCATCGTGCCCCGCCCCCCTCAGTAGCCTCCCTTCGTTCGCCTCAAAGGCCGTCGCAGCGGAACCATCGTTCGAGTAGAGTGCCGGGGCTCGCTCGCTGGAGGCCCCATGTTGTCAGCTCTGACCTTCGCCTTGACGCTCGCCATGGCGCCTCCCGCCTTCGTCAGGCCCATGAAAGACCTCCTGGGGGACGCCCGCGTCGTGACGGACGTCCGGAGCGGCCTCCCCCGCGCCGTGTTCGGGCTATCACTGCCGCTCCACGGTGCGGGAGACGCCGCATCGGCACGCGCCGCGCTCGAACAGCTCGCACCGGCGCTCGGGCTCTCTCCCGACTTGCTCGGACCAGTCGCCGTGTCGGGCAGCCGCTTCGGCACCGTGTACTCCTTCGAGCTCCTCGCGCCGACCGACGGGATCCCGCTGCCCTTCCTCGAACGTCGAGTGGCGCTTCGGATTCAGAACGGCCTCGTCACCACCATCCACTCCGACGCCGTCCGGGCGCCATCGCTGACCTTCGGCCCCGCCGGTCTTGACGCGCCCGACCTCGTCACGGCCGACGCCGCGGCGACCCTCGCCATGCGCCACACCGGCGGCGTGGCCGGCGTCCCGCACGCCTTCGCGCTCTCGCTCGCCCCCGGCCACATCGAGCCGATCTGGCGAATTCCCATCGTCGTCCTGCCCTTCGTGGACCACCGTTGGGTCGACGTGGCGATGCGTGGCGGTCGCGTCATCCGCGACGTCCCGAGCGCGAAGGACGGACACCGGGTCGGAGGTGCCCGATGATCGGCCGAAACGTGATCGCCGCCGGGTTCGTGCTGTCTCTCGGCGCCTGCACGGACGAGAGCGCCGAAATCGGAGGCACGCCCCAGGCCGACGCCGAAACGACGGACGTGGCCGTCGACGCGCCCGAGGACGTCGCTCAAGACGGTGTCGACACGCCCGATTCGATGGCGACGGACATCGCCGTCCCAGATTCGGAGGACGCGCCCGACACGACCGGTCCACCCCGCGCGCTGGTCTTCGAGGAGAACCCGATCGACAGCCCGTCCCCGGTGGAAGTCGTGCTCACCGACTTGAATCCACAGCAGAAGGGCCGCCTTACGGGCGGCTACGCCAACGTGCAGAACTGCGTCGCCGACAAGGACGCCGGCAAGGCGATGCCCGTCGAGTTCGGCGGCTTCAAGCTCGACCTCACGCTCTGCGCGCCGAAATACACCGCGCTGCCCGAGGACGGCGTCTACACGCACATCACACCCCCGGAGACGCAGTCCATCGACTCGGACGCGTTCGCGGAAGTGATGATGTATCACCACATCCAGCGTATCCACGGCTACTTCAAGGACGGCTTCGGGCTCACCGACCTCGACTACCCACTCGACGCGCTCGTGAACGTGCAGGTCCACGTCGCGCTCTGCGACAGTTGGGCCGCCTTTGGCAATGCGCTCTTCACTCCGGAAGGCTCGTTCAATTTCGGCATCGACTTCGACTTCGGCTTCGAGGGCGCAGCCATCATCTTCGGTCAGACCGCGGACAAGGACTTCGCCTACGAAGCCGACGTCATCGCCCACGAGTACACGCACGCGATGATCGGCGCGACACGCCTGAACGCCATTACGGTGGACGAACAGGGCCTCTCGAACCTCGCCGGCGCGCTGAACGAGGGCTACGCGGACTACTTCGCCTGTACGACCGCTGGGGACAGCGTCATCGGGAACTACGCCCTCAACGCCGTCGCCGGCCTGACGGTCTGCGGCGTCCCCCTCTCGACGAGCGGCAACCTCGCCCGCGACCTCGCGACCTTCCGGACCTGCCCGGCCGACCTGACGGCCGAGGTCCACGCCGACGGCGAGATCTTCGCGAGCGCGCTCTGGGCCATCCGCGACGCGCTCGGAGCCGAGAAGGCCGATGCCGTCATCCTCGGCGCGCTGGTCGGCTTCACGCAGTCCACCGGCTTCACCGAAGCCGCCCAAGCGACCCTGGCCGAAGCCCAAGCGACCCTCGACGCAGGTGACGCGGCGGCAGTCGAGAAAGCCTTTGGAGACCGAGGCTTACTCGCCTGCGAGCGGGTGATCCCGGCGAACCGAGTGGGAGTACGCGGGATCCCGCTCACCTTCGAGGCCGGCGGCGCGCTCGGCAACGGTCCGCTCGGCCCCGTCACCCCGGGCTACGTTCAGATCGGCTTCTTGGTCCCGGAAGGCGCGTCGAGCGTCGACCTCGTGCTTGAGGTCGGCGGCGGCGCGGGTGACGTCGACGCCGACGCGGTCGTAAAGGCGGGCGGCAGCGCCGTTCAGCTCGGTGGCGGCCCCGGTTCGGGGCACGATGGCGTGGCGCGGATCGCGCTCCGGAAGGGCGCCTCGAACAAGGAGCTGGTCGTCACGCTGTCGGGGTCCTGCTTGTCCCCCGGCCCATGGTCGGCCGCCATCCTCAACGAAGGTGATGGCTTCGCGGTCATCTCCGCTCGGCTCGAAATCTCCCCGGAAGGGGGCGACGCCAACACCCTCGGGTGTCCCTGACGTCGCCTCCGAAGCGAGTCCATGATGTTCAACCTGACGACGTTGCTCGTCCCGGCGCTGATGTCGGGCTCCCTCTTCGACCCAAGCGAACGCCCATCGCTCCACGCGGCCATGGAAGCGCACACCCGTTTCTATTACGGCGTCCAAGCATTGCCATTTGGGATCGGGCTGACCGCCACCGCCAAAGACGCGGCGGCGGTCGACGCCTTGCGGGCCTACGCGGCCGGTGGTGAGCTCGCCGGCCACCCCTTCGACTACCTGAGCGCGTATGAAGGCGCGTCCGGGATCGGGCTGCGCGGCGGCGGGGCCACGCCGAGCTCGGCGTTCCGCTACATGGCGCTGAAGCAAGAAGGCGCGAGCGACGCGGCGCTCGCCCCCGCCCGAGAGGCCGTGATCGCGGCGCTCGAAGCGACCCACGTGGCCGTCGCCATCACGGGCGTCCCAGGCCGACTCGCCCGCGGCATTGCGCGTCTCAAAATGCCCGACGGCCGCCCAGTCCCGGGCGCCACACCGGTTTACGTCCCGTTGAAGGACGACAGCGGGGCGCCGCTCCCGGAGCCGAAGAACAACGGCGCCGACCGCGCGGACAACTCCGGCGGCGCGCTGCCCGAAGGCATGTGGTACTGGCAGGACTCCTGCTCGAAGGACCAGATCGTCGGCTGGGCCATGGCCATGGCGACGCTCTACGACGCCGCAATGGGTGATCCGACCATCGACCAGAGCCTCGTGACGCGCCTTCAGGCCGACGCCAAGGCGGTCGGCGCGATGTTGCGCGAGAAGGTGCCTCTGCTGGCGCTCGACGGGCAGACCTACGAGTACGACCTCGTTATCCTCGACGCCGACGGCCGGCCGACACAACACCACGACCTGAACCCCCATGGGCTCGACGGGCTTTGGCTCGCGCCCGGGACGACGGTTTACAACGTCTTCAACACGATCATGGCGCTCGGGATCGTGAAGGCGCTCTACCACGTGAGCGGCGATCCCGAGCTCGGCGCCTTCCTCTACGACGAGCTCATCGGAAAGCGCTGTTATCACGCAATGTTATCACCCAGCACGGCCCCCTGCCCCGGCGGCTGGCCGGGCGGCGTCACGCCCGACGAATCCGCGCTCGACTACATCTACGGCGCCGAGCTCACGAACTTCTCCAATGTGAATATGGCCGCCATCGCCCTCTTCCTGAACCTCTGGTTCGAGGAGGACGCCGCGCGGGTGGAGCCCATTCGGAAGTACATGGAGACGCGCTGGTGGGCGCCGGACGGAGTGCCCCAGGCCGCGTCGCGTATCGGCCAACCCTACTTCGAGGCCATTCACGCGCTCACGACGGCGGACAGTGTCACAACGGGGAGGATGGACGACGTCGCGGCGTTGCTGGAGGAGTTCGAGCTCCTCCCCTACACGAGCGCGATGCGTGTGAACTGCGACGAGGCGGAGCTCGCTGCCGGGTCTTGCCTCGCGCTGGACGGGACGACCACCCTGACGTTGAACCCGAAGCTGAACCGCAGCGACTCTCCCATCGCGCTCGAGCCCTTGCGGCCAGGGATCCGGTCCCCATCGAACTTCGACGCCCGCTCGGACCCCTTCGAGGTCAACGGCGGCGACGAGAGCGGCCTCGGACTCAACCCGGGTGGCGATCTCAACGCGGCGTATTGGATGCTGCGCTGGGCCCCGGAGCGTGCCGCTGGGACCATCCTGACGTCGCCGAACGCGCGCCCGTGGCCGCCGGAGCCGGACCCGGTCCCGGTCGATGAAGCGCCGGTGAGTGACGTCGAGTCGCCGGAGGCCGACGCCCGCGCCACCGATGAGGGAGACGTGGTGACCGGCGATACGTCCGGCTCGGATCTCGGCTCCGGGGTCTCGGACCTGGGGGCGCCCACCGCGGCGTCAGGCGACGACGGCGGCTGCAGCACGGGGCGTTCGGGGACGGGGGCCGGGCCCTTTGGCCTCCTCGTGGCCTTCTTCGCGCTCGTATGGATGCGCACAGGTGGGCGGCGCGGCGGAGTCGCTCGCAGCAGTTAGGCTCGATTACATAATTCTTGCCAGCATAATCTCTGGCTCCATACTCGGGCCATGGAGTTCCTCGACCGAACCGCTGAGCTGGCCCGTCTCGATCGCCTGAACCGCAGCGCCGAGGGGGGCCTCGCCGTCGTATGGGGGCGCCGGCGTATCGGAAAGACGCGCGTCCTACTCGAATGGGTGGAGCGCAATCAGGGCGTGTACTGGATGGCCGACGAGTCCTCCGCGCCCGAACAACGACGCTCGTTCTCGGAGGCGCTCGAGCTGCGTATCCCGGGTTTCTCGAGTGTCGACTACCGGGATTGGCCGTCGCTGCTCGCGAGGCTGGCACGGGACGGCGCGGCGGCGAACTTCCGCGGCCCCATCGTCATCGATGAGCTCCCCTACGCCGTGGCCACCGCGCCGGAGCTGCCTGCCGCACTTCAACGTTTCGTCGACCATGACGGAAAGGCCGCAAAGCAGACGCTGGCTCTCGCCGGGTCGAGCCAGCGCATGATGCAGGGGCTCGTGCTCGATTCGAATGCGCCGCTCTGGGGCCGCGCTCGCGAGACTCTGGCGCTGCGGCCGCTCCCGATCGCGTTCCTGGGGCGGGCGCTCGGGTTCACCGATCCAGCCGACATCGTGACCGCATGGGCGACCTGGGGCGGCATCCCTCGCTACTGGGAGCTGGCGGCTGGCTTACCCACGCGCGAGGCCGTCTACGACCTCGTCCTCGATCCGATGGGCCCCCTCTTCGACGAGCCGTCTCGGCTCCTGATGGAAGAGTTCCCGTCCGCGACGGTGCTGCGGCCCCTGCTCGACGCGATCGGCGCCGGGTGTCATCGCGTCTCGGAGATCGGCGGCCGTGTGGGCCAGCCGGCGACGTCGCTCGCCCGTCCCCTGATGCGCCTCCAAGACATGGATCTAGTCGCCCGCGAGACGCCCTTCGGCGAGCCGCCACGGTCGACAAAACGGTCGCTATACACCATCGCCGATCCTTTCTTACGCCTGTGGTTCTCCGTGGTTGGGCCCCGTCGTTCCGTGCTCATGCAGGTGCCGCGAGAGGCGCGACTCCGCTATTACGATGCACAGGCGGCGCGCCTCGTCGAGACCACCTGGGAGGAGCTATGCCGGCAGTCCGTACCGGCTCTCGCGGGCGCGCTCGGAGGCCAGTACGGCGTAGCACAGCGCTACTGGTCGGGACATCAGGCCGAGTGGGACATCGTCGCGGAGCGCCAGGGCGAGGAAGGTTCGCTTGTCGGAGAAGCCAAGTGGTGGCACACGCCCGGCCCCGGCGATGCGAGCAAGGCCGTTCAGGCCCTACTCGACCGCCCGCTCCCGCCGGGGCTGAAGGGGCCGGTCACGCGCGTGCTCTTCGTACGAGAGGCGCCGGCGACCTCCGTCCCGAGCTCGATCCGTGTCGTCACGGCGGCCGACATCGTCGCCCCTAGCGCCTAAGCGCCGTGCACGACGGACGTCGCTTGCTCCGGCCCGACTCGAGCCCGCGCTGGCGCCGAGCAAGTAGGGCTCGGAGCCTTGCGCCGATCGCGCTGGAGCGGCACGCTCCGCGCGCTCTCGTCTCGTGCACTCGGCCTTTCCGGGGCCGGCCGACGGCGGGCAAGAACTCACCCCTGGAGACGACGATGGACTATCGAAAGCTCGGCCGATCCGGCCTCTCGGTCTCGACCCTCTGTCTTGGGACGATGACCTTTGGCGAGAACAGTGAGAAGTCCATGATGCATGGGCTCGGGTGCAGCGCGTCGGACGCGATGAACATCCTCGACCGCGCCCTCGACGCGGGCATCAATGTCATCGACACGGCCAACGTCTACGGCGATGACGGCATGTCCGAGCGCATCATCGGAGACTGGTTCGAGGCGACCGGCAAGCGCGACCGGGTCGTGCTCGCGACCAAAGGCCGCTTCCGCATGTGGGACGGTCCGAACGGCACCGGGGCTGCCCGCTATCATCTCCGCCGGGCCGTGGAAGACAGCCTTCGGCGGCTGAAGACCGACCACATCGACCTCTATCAGATCCACATGCAGGACCTCGACACCCCAGAGGAGGAGACGCTCCGCACGCTCGACGATCTGGTGCGGTCGGGAAAGGTGCTCTACCTCGGGTGTTCGAACTATACAGCGTATCGTCTCTGTGACGCTCTTTGGACGTCGGAAGTGAAGGGCCTCGAGCGATACGTGTCGTTGCAGGCGCAATACAGCCTGGCTGTCCGAGGGATCGAACGCGAGCTACAGCCACTCTGTCAGGCCAAGGGCGTCGGGATCCTGCCCTGGTCGCCACTCGCCGGTGGCTTCCTCTCAGGCAAACATCAACGCGGCGGACGCGAGGCCGGTACACGGCTCGCGCGCTGGAATCAGTGGTGGATGAAGTTCGACAACGATCGAGGCTGGCGCACTCTGGACGCCGTCCGCGACGTGGCGACGGAAGTCGAAGCCACCCCAGCTCAGGTGGCGCTCGCGTGGCTCCTGACGCGTCCTATGGTGACGAGCGTCATCTTCGGTGCACGCACACCCGAGCAGCTCGAAGACAACCTCCGCGCGGCCGCGTTGAAGCTGAACGACGCCCAGCTCGCGACCCTCGATCAGGCGAGCGCCCTCGAGCTCGACTACCCGAACGACTTCCTGAAGCAGATCGCGGGACGTTGGTAGGCGAGCTGATGGCTGGGGTGAGGCGGTCTACTGCTTACAGGTCACCTCACCAAGCCAGGTCCCGTCCTTCTTGACGAACACGGCGTGCTTCGGCGCGTCCGGCGTCTCGACGCCCGTGTAGAAGACCGTGAACTCCTTGAAGGTGTAGAGCCACGTCCCGCCTTCGCGTTTCTTGGTCTTGGCCTTCTCGGTCTTGTCGCCGTGCCAGATCTCGACGTCCATGGGCTTCGCGTCGTACTCGGTGCCCTTCTTGTTCGGGTTGTAGTGCTCGACGGCGAGGGTGAGCTTCTCGCTCTCGAGCTCGCAACGGATGGGCCACGAGCCGGCGGAGGCAGCGAGGGGGACAAGGAGGAACGCGAGGGAGGCGATGAGACGCATGAAGGGGCTCCGATTTACTTGGGCTTAGACGACGCGGCGTTTCGCGAGCGCGTCGCGAAGGTCTCGCCGCTCTGGACGATCTCATAGAGGACCGCGAGGTGGCGGTCGTCGTGTAAATCGCCGCGACCCGCCGCCGCTTCCCGGCGCAGGCCTTCGGCCGAGATGTCGAGCAGCTCTTTGCAGAGCGGCAGGATGGTGCCGAGCGCGTTGGGACGCGAGGCCCCGAGCGCGTCTTTGGCGACGTCGCGAGAGAGCTGGAGGTGTTGGTCGTAGCTCTGCTTCTTGACGAGCGCCCACGCGGCGTCACAGGCGTCGTCGTCGTAGACGATGCCCTTCCAGAGCGCCGAGAGCGCCACGATGCCTTC
>JADMJS010000167.1 GCA_018780435.1 Myxococcales bacterium | reverse complement strand
TCCCCGTGGGGACGACGCAGGGGCTCGAGTCGGCCCATGGCCGATCTCGCCTGGAGGAGCATCGCAGACAGGTGATTGTTGGTGTGGGAGATGGTAGCCGTGCCAATCTGGCCAACTTAGCCAGCTCATTCGCGCCTTTAAGGCGCCTTAGTCCCACCCCCCCGGCGCCTTGTCCCTGACTTCTTTTTCCTTCTCGAACATGGACGTCAGGTCTTCTCGGACCTGGCGGGCGCGGGCGACGAGCGCGGCCTGGTCGTTCTGGATCTGGTGGAGGTCTTCGAGCATCGCGAGGTTGTGCTCGCGGAAGCGGCTAGAGGCGCGCCACGCGGGGCCAACCGAGGCGCTCGATGAACCCAGGTCCGCGCTCGTCTCTTCGCGCTTCGATCGACCCCCACATGGCGGTGCTCGAACATGGAAATTGATTGCTGGTCACATGGAAGACGCGGTTGACGCGGCTAGGGTAAGCGTTCATCGTACGAGAGCCATGACGTTCGGAATCAAGACAGCATGAACGTGAATTGGGAACTCAGCGCACGGGGCCGATGGACGGCCTGGCGGTCGTGGCAAGGCCGTAAGCGAGCCCGAGCGGGCATGGAACTGCCCGGGAGGCACGTGGTATTGGGTCTCGTCGTGCTCGGAGTCGCCGGGTGCCTACTCACGTCATCGGCAGCGAGTGCGACCGAGCCGTCTGGACACACGGCGAATGGCCAAGCTGACTCTACTGCGTGTTTCGAACGATGGCTTGAGACGCACGCGCCTCGACTTCCTCCGAGGGTGACGACGCCTCTACCCGAGTCGTGGACCAGGACAACCGGCGTCGATTTGAGTACACTTAGTCGGGGTAGCAACTTCGACGACATGAAGGAGTACGTCACATTCTCAATGCAAGAACGTGACTTGTTCGACACTCCGGCCAAGGCTCTAAATCGCGTCGTCGCGCGAGTCTGCAGCCTCTTCCACGACGCGCTGATGGACGTCGCGACGGGTCCTTGGATCGGCCTGCCGCGGTACGAATGGATCGGCCGACGAAATGCCTACAGGGCGCTCTCGGCCGGCTGCGCACACAGCCATGCGGCCCTGGTCGCCCAAGTACGGGATGGCTGGCGTTCGATCTCGCCTCGTTCGGCGCTTCTCTGTTCGAGGGCGACCGAAGCGCCGTACGGGGCGGGATCGCTACCCCATGGCAAGTCGGCCTTCGACATGCCGAAGTGCGTCGGAAGAGCGGGCGCGCCTCACCCCTACGTGCTGGGCCAACTCGCCCTCCGCGACGGCCTCGCCTTCGCCAACTCCCCGCTCCTGAAAGGGATCCTGCTCGACACGCCCGACCCGCGCGACGCGGACCTCATCGCGACCGTCACCTGGGAGCCCGGTCCGGAGCGGGAGCGCATCCGGAAGAAGCTCCTCGCTTGGCAGAAGAAGCACCCGAAGGACGCGGCGATTCAGGCGGCGCTCCTCAGCATCACGCCGAGGCTGCCGTGAGCGCCGTCACGAAGGCTCAGGTAACGTTGGGGCTCGTCGTGCTCGGACTGGGCGCGTCCCTCCACAGTGCTTCGTCAGCACTTGCGCTCGACCCGCCGAGAAGGCAGCTAGTGCCGCAAATCGAAGTGCCTTCGGTCCGCAAGAATCGGGGCATTCGAGTAGGGTCAGACGCAGCTCGTCTACTCGAAGACCGAGTGCAGGTCCAACGTGACGTTGCAGCGGCCTTGTTGTCGGGGTGCTCGGGTTTGGAGAAAGCGGCGAGCCGAGGAGAGGACTCCTGGCGACAGAGCCACCGCAAGTTCATGGCTTGGAACACCTTGAATGGGATGGTCCAGGCGCACTCGGAGGTCACGGTGGCACTCTTGGCCAGCGCAGCCGATCACTTTGGCAGAACGATGCGGAAAAGGGACGTCCGCAACCCCACGACCTCCAACGAAGCCCCCACTGCGATCACTATTGAATTCGAATACTTCCGAAACTTCATGATGAGTCGATGTCCGCCGGAGTACTTCGAGTTGGCGGTCACCTTCCTCGTGACACCGGCTCCAGAAACAGCCGCATCTCTGATGGTACGCCATGGCAACAAGATCCGTCTTGGCATGCTCGTGGGCTGGCTTTCAGAGATGCTAGTGTGCAATCCAGATCTCGTCGAACGGACTATCGCAGGCCTACACGCTCTGAACCCTGGCGACATTTCCGCCGATTTGGCCACTCGAGTCGATAACGAGGCACGAGCGAAGCTCCTATTCTCACCAAGCGGCCGAAGCTGCCCACTTCGGACCTATTCGCCCGCCGACTTGGCCCCGGTTCCTGCACCCATCGTCGAGACCAGCACAGAATCTCCCATCAACACTCTGGCCTACGTGTACTGGCTGATGGAGGATTCCTACCTGATAGAAAGAGACTTTTTCGACAGGTCATACCTTCTAGCGGAGCTATGCTCTGAGGTTGAGCCGGAGCTCGAGCAACTGCTCACCGAAAGCGCCTCGACGACGGAGGACTTCGCGACTCGGAACGCAGCGCGTATCCTCGGCTCAGCGTGTACGCCCAAATCGCACGCGTGGTTGGCCCGCGCGGTCCGGAAGGGATGGACCCGACCAAAACCCGCCGCACCCAGGAAGCGGAACGCGCCCCCGATTCCGCCGAGACGCGATTCGATTGCATGGATGGGTCACGTCGCCCTCCGAGACGGCCTCGCCTTCGGCAACTCCCCGTTCCTGAAAGAGGTCCTGCTCGACACGCCCGACCCACGCGACGCCGATGTCATCGCAGCAGTGAATTGGGAGACCGGCCTCGAGCGAGAGCGCATCCGTGAGAAGCTCCTGGCTTGGCAGATGACGTATCCGGAGGACGCCGGAGTTCGGGCCGCGATCCTCAGCATCACGCCGCGTCTGCCGTGACCGACGTCATGATGTCGCGCATCGTCCGTCGTCTCATGGTGATTGCACTCGCCCTCGCCACGATCGGGTTGCAGTCTGCGGAGGCGGCGGGGCAGAGCGAGCCACTCTTGGTGCCGATCCCAGGCTACGATCGCTCGAATCCGGCGGCGTCGTGGCCAGGAGCCATCGCGATCGACGACACTCACGGAATAATCTACGTCGGGTTGACACTGCATTCAAGGATCATCTCCGTCGAGATCGCCGAGCTCGAGTCGAACCCAGATGCACCAGTATGGAGGAGCCCGGCGGCGCTCGACTATTCGGCGATGCCGAAGGCAGATGCAGCTCCGTCATCCTTGGAGGGACTCGCCGTCGACGCAGCAGGCAACTTGTACGCACTCGACGCGCTCTTTGGAGAGGTTGAACGATTCACACGTAACTCCTTTGGTGAATTCAACCGAGACGGGACCTTCCTTGCGAGCACACGGCGACGCAGGGTGCATGGCAAGCCGATCAGTGGGGCCCGCGACATCGCCGCGCGTGGCGACCAAGTCTACCTCCTCGACTCTGGCAACGACCGAGTACTACGAACTTCGCCGCCGTACTCCAACTGGGACTTGATGCTCGTCGATCCCCAGCTGCGCTCTCCAGTCGGCTTCGACGTCCGCCCAGACGGCCATCTCGCAATCGCGGCGGCTCGTGGACGTGAGCTCGGGCTCGTAAGTGATGGTGGCAGCCTCACATTCGTCGGGCGTGAGACCGGTCATGTGAGCAGCTTGGGCGGTCCTCGGGAAGTCGCATTCCTCCCGCAGCCGCCGGGGACAGCCATCACGGACGCCACGCCCACCTACGCCGTGGTCGACATACCCAATCAACGAGTACGGGTGCTCGACAGGCTGGGCCGCCAGGTCTCGGTCATCGGAATTCAATCACTCTATGGGTATCGTTTTGAGATCGACGTCGACTCATCGGGTCGAATCTTCGTACTCGACTCGAGCGCTCCCGTACCCCGCATCGTCGCGTTCCTGGGAGAAACAGGTCCGGAGCAGGATCTGGTCGTTGCAGATTTCGATGGTGACGATGGGGACGAGCCATCGGATCGCACGCGTGACCTCGGCAGCCCCGACATCCTCGTGCTCAACAAACCGTGGGACAAGAGAGGCACGCCGCCGCCGACGGTTAGGGTCGTGCCGAAGCGCTCCCACTACGTCTATGTGCGCGTCCAGAATCGCGGGAGGCTCAGTGCGCGAGACGCCAAGGCGACGCTCTGGTGGCTTGACCCGGCGGGGTCCTTCGACTTCCAAGACGCATGGAGTGGAAAGGAGATCGCGACCGAGTTTGACGGTGTCATTCATCACGGGAACGGGATTCGGATCGGCGAGATCAAGGGCCAACAGTCCCACTGGGTGGGGCCGTGGCTCTGGTGGCCACCCGACTCGGACGCCCGCGCGAACGTCTCTTGCGCCAATAGAGCCGACGATTGGATCGAACCGTCGAGACTGTTCCTGGGGGTGCGAGTGTCGTTGCCATCAGACAGTCCCAGCACGACCAAGGGGCGTGACCATGTCTATGCCGAGAACAACGTCGCCGTCCGCCCGGTCGAACTCGAAGCCGAAGCGGGCCCCGTCGGCGCCCAGAACACGCTCGTGATCCACGTCACCCACCCGAATTCGGACAATCGATACAGGCCAGACCATGGACCGAATCCAGTGGAGGCAACCGAACGTTGGCTGCGCACGGCAAGCCTTGGAAACGCCTGGTTGTGGACTCGCGAAGAGTACGTGACAGTGCCGTTGCCCAGCAGCTACTACCATCGGCATGGGCAACACCCCCTGTTCGCCCTGGTGGTGGACGCCATCGGCGCGGTGATCATGAAGTTCTCGACTGATCCGTCCCGCTTGGACCGAGGATTCTCCAATTGGTCCGGCGGTGTCTCTCACATCGTCATCGTGTCGGACGACCCCGAGCAAGAGACTCATGTCTCCACACCCGTGCCATGGCCGTACCGGATCGGAGCAAGGCGATGGGCACTGACAGCGTCCGTCCTCGGGCCCAAGGCGACCTACAGCGAATGGCGACACGCGTTTGGGCATCAACTATGTATGAGCGATATCTACCCATCCATAGAGCCTCGAGACGGCGAAAGGATGACGCTCGACACGTGGGACCTCATGGGACTTGCTCGCGCGGGAGCCGTCCCTACGTCATGGTCGCAAGACAGAGTCGGGTGGCTCCGCGCCGCCGGACTCCCGATTCACTACCGGCCCCGGCCCGTCACCGAGGCAATCACAGGGGAGGCCGATCTCGTCGATGTCGGCTCTGCTCTGTCGGGTACCCGGGCGATCGCGCTCGGTCTCACGACGGGCGTAAACACACTCTCGAAGGAGACTCATTCTCTCTGGATCGAGGCCCGAAACACGTCGGCGCAAGGGATGCGAGGGGACGACTCACGGTCCGGTGTCATCGTGTACCGCGCCAATGAGCGGCTTGGCAATGGCGAAGGCCCGCTGCGAGCGGAGAGCGGCGTCCTGACGCCTGGCGAGTCGGTCGTCGTCAATGGGACGGGTATCACGGTAGCCGTGCTGCCGCGGGCTGAAGGCATGGTCTGGGCCGCTACCCGCGTGCAGTACACGGTCGAGCCGGTCTCGTCAGGTGGAGTCGACCTGTACTTCGAAGAAGGAAGGCACACCTGGCTCAGTCCGGACGTGTGGTTCGACAACCAACGGGATGGCGGTGGTTACGGGGCGCCCGATTCCGACCTCGAGCTCCGCAGCCAAACACACGAAGCACCCATCGCGGGTGAACAGAACCGAGTCTACGCACGAGTGCGCAATCGTGGGCCGAGCGACGCGACACAGGTGGTCGTGAACTTCTCGTTGTCCTCGCCGCAGTTCGCCCTCGGTGGCGTGGGGGACTACGTCCACAAGGCGACCGCGACGCTTCCGCTGGTACGCGCCGGCAGCTTCGCGGACGCGTACTTTACCTGGACGCCCACGTCATCGGACGACGCACTCGCTAGCGTGCGGGTCGTCGCATCGGCTGCCGGCGGCGTCGAGGACCAGCCTCACGACAATACGGCTCACCGAGCCCTGAGAGTCGGCCTGACGGAGCATGAAGGCGAATATACGTCAGCGTCGTTGCCCTTTCGGATCACCAATGCTGACCTCGAGAACGGGCGCACGGTCTTCTTTCGCGTCGATGGGCTCCCGGACGACTGGGCTGCCGTGCTGCCCGAAGCGACCATTCGCATCGGCGAAGGCGAGCGTCATGAGGGCCTGTTCTCCGTAACGCCGCCGGCGGGCCTGCCCGATGGCCGCGATCTGGACATCCACTTGAGCGCCTGGACGCCACGGGGCGATACCCTCGTCCCGCTCGGCGGCGCGACGCTTCGAGTTGGCCTTCGGCGCCGAACCGACGCGACGGTCACGGCGTCGGTCGTGCCGTGCGATTCGGGCGCACTGGCATCCATTCAAGCCGCCATGACCGCGGATGGCGCTTATCGCGGCCGAGTGGACTGCGGGCCGGGGCCGTGCGGTCCGCCGCCACCCGAGCTGGGGTGCGTCGTCGTTCAGTATACGGCATGTGCTCAGCCCGGGCAGGCGGGGCAGCGCGTGTCCTTGAGTGTCATCGATGCCGAGGGCTACCCGGTCCACCATGATGCCGTGCTCGGTGACGACGGGTGCGTGGCGGACGTGTTCCTACCCGACGCCGGTGGTGAGCACCGGGTGCGCGTGACCTTCCAAGGGAACAAACTCGTCGGGCCGGCCGAAGCCGAGGCCCTTGTGGCCATCCCGACACCGAAGAGCGGCGATCCCGATGGCGACGGCGTCCCGAGCATGAGCGAGCGCCAGGGGGACCACGACGGTGACGGCATCCCGAACGGGTACGACGCCGACGCCGATGGCGACGGCATTCCAGACGGCGAAGACTGCTACGCGTACGGCACGGGGCCGTTCGGGCCCTACTCCGGTCAGCCCGAGCTGTGCGACGGTCTCGATAACGACTGCAACGGCCTCACGGACGATGGGCTCGAGGACCTCGACGGCGACGGCCTCGTCTTTTGCGCCGATCTCGACGACGACGGCGACGGGATGCCGGATCTCGACGACTCGTGTCCGACCGTGGCCGGCCGGGGCGATGACGCGGACGGAGATGGCCTCGGGGACCTCTGCGACCCTTGCCCGCAAGACGCCCTCCCGGACATGGACGCGGACGGCGTGTGCAACATCGACGACCTTTGCCCGGGCGTGTTCGACGTGGAATCTGTCGGTCAGGGGCGCGACGGCTCGGGTGATGACTGCGACCCCTGAGAAGAGGGCCGTGACCGACGGCAGCCCTGAACGATTGCTCCAGGCCATGTCGACGGCTAGGCTACCCACATGCAGCCGCCCGACGCGCTCCCTGTTCGACCCGCAAGGCGCTTCACCTCTTTCGAGGACAGCGACCAGGCTGACCGTGATTACTACCGGTCGCTGACGCCCGACGAACGAATGGCGATCGCGGCGGAGCTCGAAGCGCGCTATCGGAGGGAGCACGGCTATGGCGAGCGACGACTTGAGCGAGTGGGTCGAGTTGCTCGCCTCGGAGAAAGTTGAGTTCGTCATCGTGGGCGGGCACGCGGTGGCCTGGCATGGCCACCCCCGGTTCACCGGCGACATCGACTTCTTGATGCGAGCGACCCCTGAGAATGCACGGCGAGTCGCCCGCGTGCTCGAGAGGTTCGGCTTCGGCTCACTCGGTGTGACCGAACAGGACCTTCTGACCGAAGGACAGGTGATTCAACTCGGACGGCCCCCCAATCGTATAGACGTGCTGACGTCCATCACCGGCGTCGCGACGGACGAGGTGTTTCGAAACCGCGTCCCGGGCCGATTGAGCCGCCACGACGTCCACTACATCTCGCTACCCGATCTCCTGGCCAACAAACGCGCGACGGGTCGTGCCAAAGATCTCGCCGACGTCGAGGCGCTGACGCACTAGCACGGCGCCCCCGCCGATCTCGGGCCTCGCGCAGCCGCGCGACGATGGCCTCTCCCGTCTGGACTCGGACCAGCGCCGCGCACAGGTGGTTCCGGGTGTGGGAGATGGTAGCCGTACCCATCGGGCCAAGATGGCCAACCCATACGTGCTTGTAGAGCCTCTCAGTCCCACCCCCCCGGCGCCTTGTCCCGGACCTCCTTCTCCTTCTCAAACATCGACGTGAGGTCTTCTCGGACCTGGCGGGCGCGGGCGACCAGCGCCGCTTGGTCGTTTCGGATCTGGTGGAGATCTCTCAGCATGTCGAGGTTGTGCTCGCGGAAGCGGTTGGTGGCGCGCCAGGCGGTGTGGGCGGGCCAGCCGAGGCCCTCAAGGACTTTGCTGCCGAGGCGGAGGGAGGACTCGAAGGTCTCGCGTTCGAAGCCGGCGATGGAGCGGTCCATGATCTCGTAGGCGTGGCGGACGTTTCGGGCCCTGGCGTAGAGCGTCAGGTGTGGGAACTCGTGCTTGGCTTCGTCGATGAGCTTGAGGCTCGCGTCCATGTCGTCGATGGCGACGACGAGCACCTTCGCGTCGGCGGCGCCGGCGGCGTGGAGGAGGTCCACGCGCGTGGCGTCGCCGAAGTACACCTTGAAGCCGAAGCGACGGAGCATCTCGATCTGGTCGGGCTCGTGGTCGAGGACCGTGGCCGTGATGCCGTTGGCGTAGAGGAGGCGGCCGACGATCTGCCCGAAGCGGCCAAAACCCGCAATGATGACGGTGGGTTTCTCGTTCTCGATGAGGTCGGCGGGGGGCGCGTCCTTGCGCGTGAGCCGGGGCTCGATCACGCGGGAGAAGATGGTGACGGCGATGGGCGAGAGCAGCATCGAGATGGCGGCGGCGGCGACGAGGGGAGCGGCCGCCTCCTTGGGGAGGACGCCGAGCGCGGCCGCCGTCGCGAAGAGGACGAACGCGAACTCGCCGACCTGGCCGATGACGAGTGAGAAGAAGGGTCGTTGCTGCGCCGGCAGCGTGAACGCGCGCGCGATGCCGGAGTGGACGACGTACTTGAGCACCGAGACCCCCGCCACGATTCCGATGACGGTGAGCGGGCTCTGCTGGACGGCGCCAACGTCGATGGACATGCCTACCGACATGAAGAAGAGGCCGAGGAGCAGGCCCTTGAAGGGCTCGATGTCGGTCTCGAGCGCGTGCCGGTACTCACTGTCGGCGAGCATCACCCCGGCCATGAAGGCGCCGAGGCCCATCGAGATCTCGATGGACTGCATGAGCCCCGCCATCGCGACCACGAGGAAGAGCGCCAGCGCCGTGAAGACCTCGCGGAGGTGCGCGGCGGCGACCAGTCGCAGCAAGGGCCTGAGGAGCAGGCGCCCGGCGACGACCACGCCGGCGAGGACACCCGCGACCTTCAGCGCGGAGAGCCACGGGCTCCCGCTGCGGGCCGCGTCCGCCGTGGCGGGAGCGAGGGTCGGGAGCAACGCGAGCATGGGGATGACCGCGATGTCTTGGAAAAGCAGGATAGAGAACGCGGCGTTACCGGACTGGGTGGGCAGCCACTCCTTCTCCTTCATCACCTGAAGCGCGATGGCGGTCGAGGAGAGCGCAAAGCCGAGCGCGGCGACGAGCGCGACGCGAGCGTCCACGCCGAAGGCGAGCCCGACGCCGGTGAAGACCGCCGTACATCCGAGGACTTGCGCGGAGCCCATGCCGAAGATGGGGAGCCGGAGCGACCAGAGCCGCTTCGGCTCAAGCTCGAGCCCCACGAGGAAGAGGAAGAGCACGACCCCGAACTCGGAGAAGTGCATGGACTCTTCGACCGAGGTGATGAGCCCAAAGCCCCAGGGACCGATGGCGAGCCCGCCGATGAGGTAGCCGAGCACCGAGCCGAGGCCGAGGCGCTGAAAGAGCGGCACCGCCACGACAGCGGTCGCGAGGAAGATGAACGCGTCGCGGAGGAGTCCGTGTCCCATCTCAGGTCCCCTCCAGTACGAAGGCCGGGTTGGTGAGCGAGACGACGTGACCACGGACGTGCTCGGCGTGTGCCTGCACTTCGAGCGCGCTGGCGCGTCGGGCGCCGTGCAGGACCAGCGGCGGGAGCCACGTCATCTTGCACAGCCGCGCCGTCTGCTCCCACGGCAGTAGGAACGCCTCGAAGGGGTGGCCGTGGGTGCCCTCCACCGTGTACGCGTCGGGCCCCCCGCCGGTCGTCAGCGAGAGCTGCAACGTCTTGCCGGCGAGCGCCGTCCCACCGGGACCGTAGGCGAAGCCGAGCTCGAGCACCTCATCCATCCAGAGCTTCAGCAGCGGCGGTACGCTGTACCAGTAGATCGGGTGCTGGATCATCACGACGTCATGTTCGCGTAGCCGCTGCTGCTCTCGCTCGACGTCAATGTGAAAGCCGGGGTAGCTCTCGTAGAGGTCGACCGCCGTGACGTTCTCGAGCGTCCGGACGTGCTCGTAGACGGTGCGGTTGGCGTGCGAGCGCCGCCGGTCCGGGTGCGCGACGAGGTAGTAGAGCTGCTTCTGCATGATCCTCACTCTTTCCGGGTGGGAATCTGCCCTCCCGCCCTCGCCCTGTCACGCGTCCTGCCCGATCGATTGGGCGCGCCGTCGCTCATGGTCGTGCCAAGTCGGTGGGTGCACCCGAAATCGCGAAGAGGCGGCGTTCACGCCGAGGGGAACTTCACTCGCGGAAGTCGCAAACGTGCAGCTACACAGGCCTTCAAGGAAAACGTGAGTCCCAGTGCCAGTTATTGCTCATTGTTCCGAGTCGGAGGCACGATGACACGCCACAGCCGCGCACGACTTCGCGAGTAGGGTGTTACCGGAGTGCCCCGTTCGTATTCACCACGATTGATCCTGGAAATCGTCGCGGCCTTTGCTGCGTCGGGTCTTGCGATCATGGGTGTCCTCAGCGTGCTTACCCCGGGGGCGACGATGACGGGGAGTGCACTGCTCGACGCGTTCCTCTTGTCCATCGTCGCGACGGCTCTCGTAATCTGGCGCTTGGTCTCGTCGGCGCGTCGAGACCTCGCAGCGACAGCAGACCCGTCCACCGAATCGTACCCACGCGGGAGCGCCGCCGTCCTTGCGGGCGACGCCGCCTGGCGAATCGTCGGTGCTCGTCTCGCCTACGCAACCGTGCTGGTGATGTGCCTGCTCATCGCGGTCTCGTGGATGCTTGGGTGGTCCATCCCGCGCTCTCTCCTTGAGGGCTTGCCGACGATGAAGTTCAACACGGCGGCGTCTCTGGTCCTCCTCAGCATCGGCGGCCTCCTCTCGACCTGCCTTGAGCCGCCCAAGCGGCAGGTCCGCACCGCTAGCTACGCGCTCATGGCACTCGCCGCGCTGATCGCGTTCGCGACGGCCCTTGAGCACCTCCTCGACGTCGACCTAGGGATCGACACCCTCGCCGGGTCGGACCCGGAGTCGCTCCTTGTCGGCCGAGTCCCGGGCCGAATGTCGGCAGCCACCGCCGCAGCCCTGCTCTTCCTCGCTGGCGGCATGGGCCTCGGTCCGATCGCCCACGGAGCGGGCCCGCTTACGTGGGCAAAGCGAAACCTCCCGCGCGTGGGCGTGACGCTGAACGCCCTCGGGGGCCTCGTCGGGCTTGCGGCGTGCGTCCTCTTCGTGGCGTCACGACTCGGGGTCCCGAGCCCGGGCGCCTTCGCTACCGTCGCCATCCACACCATCGCGTTCATCCTGACCCTCAGCGCCGGGACACACATGACCCGTCGCGCCCTGGAGGCGACGCCAGATGCGGGCACTCGCGCGCTCGCCGTCGGTCAACTCCGCCGCAGTCGTTCGACTGTAATGGTGCTCGTCGGCGTGCTCTTTTCGGGTCTCATCGCTACGATCGCCCTCATGGCCGCGGCGGCGAAGGGAGTGCAAGACGACCGCGAGGCGGCCTTCGTCGAGAAGAGCCAACGTGTGCTCGGAAATCTGCATCAAAGCCTCTCGCGACCGGTCGTCGCCCTTCGAGACGCGTCGAATATGGGTGCTCACCTGAAGCGGCTCTCCGCGGACGACCTTGCGGCTTTCGCGGCGTCGCGAGACGTTCAGACAGACTTCCGTGGCATCGCCTCGCTGGGATCGCTCGACCTCGTGCGAGGTGCCTCCGAGGGCGTGCCTCGGCTGGTCGTCCGTAGCTTGTTCTGGAGTGACGACGCCGCCCGTAGCGTGGGGTCCGCCTGGTCCGAGGATAGCGCTGTGGTGGATGCCGCCCGCGAGGCGCTCGCCTCCGGGCGCATTGCCATCGCAGAGAGGCGTCACCCGACTGCTGGCGGCGGCGCGCTTTACGAGCTCGTGTTCTTCCTGCGGACGCCGAACTGGCCCGAGCCGAGTGGCACCACATCGGGTCGGCTGCTCTTTACGACGTGGCGCCCAGTCCCGGCGTCGTTCGGCTCACCCAACGCTGACGCGGGGCTCCTGAATCTCGAACTCTTCGCCGGAAGCGACGGGCAGCGGGTCTTCGGCGCCCCCGAGGTGCGGGGTCCGGCGCCCGTCCAGCTCGACCATCCGGTCGCGCGCGAGCCCATCTTCACCGTTCGTGAGTCATTCTCGGTCGCGGGCCATACGCTTACCCTCCAGTCGTCATCGACGCCGCACTTCGAAGCACGGGTCAGCTACGCGTTACCGCTCACGCTCGGGATCAGCGGAGCCCTCCTGAGCGTCATCGTGACGCTGATGGTGTGGTCTCTTGGCGTGACGCGCTCGCGGGCGCTCAACCTCGCTCACGAGATGACGGCCGAACTCGCGAATGCCAAAGAGACTGAAGAGAGGCTCGCTGAGATTGCCCGGAAGACATCGAACTCGGTTGTGATTACGGATGCTTGCGGTCGAATCGAATGGGTAAACGAAGGCTACACGCGAGCAACTGGACTTGACGCGAAGGCGGCGGCCGGCGAGGCGTACCCGCACCTCCCGAGTGCGCTCTTCTCGGGCACAGAGTGTCCCGCTGCGGCCCGCGTCGAAGTGTTGCGCCCCGGGCCCACGGGACTCGCCGCTTACCTCAACGTGGAGGTTACGCCGCTCCGCGACGCGGCAGGGCAGCTCTCCGGTTTCATGGCCATCGAGACGGACGTCACAGCGTCGTATGAAGGGCAGGCGGCGCTTCAGCGACTGAACAGCGAGCTCCTGGTGGCCCGTGAGGCCGCTGAGACCGCGAGTCACACGAAGAGCGCCTTCCTCGCGAACATGAGCCACGAGATCCGGACACCCCTGACTGCGATCCTGGGTTTTGCCGACATCCTCGTCGATGAGAACGCGTCGGAGGTGGGCAGCGCTCGCCGCGCCGAAGCAGCGGAGACCATACGGAGCGCCGGAGCGCATCTCCTCGCCGTCATCAGCGACATCCTCGACCTCTCCAAGATCGAAGCCGGGAAGATGACCCTGGAGCGTCTGCCGCTCTCGACCGTAGACTTCCTTCGTGATGTCGGGACGATAATGCGTCCTCGCGCGGCAGAGAAGGGACTCACGCTGACCATTGGGCTCATGTCGCCCATCCCGAATTCAGTCCTCGGCGACCCAACACGCCTTCGGCAGATCGTGATGAACCTGGTCGGAAACGCGGTGAAGTTCACGGACGCCGGTCGCGTCACGGTCACTGCAGGCGTTCACCCGTCAGGGAAAGACCTCGTCGTCGAGGTCGAAGACACCGGGATCGGTCTCACGCCCGATCAGAGCAGCCGGCTCTTCAACGCGTTCGAGCAGGCTGACGAGAGTGTCACGCGAAAACACGGCGGAACGGGGCTCGGGCTCTCCATCGCGCGCCGCTTGGCTGGCATGATGGGCGGCGAGCTCACCTTGAGCTGGAGCGAACGCGGGAGGGGGGCGCGATTCCGCTTCACGATGCCCATGGACGTCCCTGCCACCGCACACTACGTCAGCAGCCTCGAGAGCGCGGCGCCTGCGAAGCCGGCGCCGCACTCCATCGCCATCGCCCTCGTCGGACGAATCCTCCTCGCCGAGGATGGCCCGGAGAATCGCGTGCTCCTCACCCACCATCTCCGCAAGGCGGGGGCCGACGTCGACGTCGCGGCGGACGGTGCGGCGGCGCTCAAGAAGATCCGGGACAGTGTCGCCGCGGGAGCGCCCTACGACCTCCTACTCACGGACATTCAGATGCCCGTGATGGACGGCTACGCCCTCGCGAAAGCGCTGCGCCGCGACGGTAGCCGCCTCCCGATCATCGCTTTGACGGCCAACGCCATGGCCGAGGACCAGCAGCGCTGCCTGGACGCGGGTTGTGACGACTACTTGAGTAAGCCCATCGACAAAGTCGCCCTCGTCGCGACGTGCGCCCGGTGGCTGACGCGGCAGTCTGCTCGGCGACCCACTCCAGCGCCGGAAGGGCGCCTGTTTCAGGTCGCCTGACACGGTGCAGTGACCGGCGAGGAGACCGGGGCCCTACGGGCTCGCGTCAGCTCGGGGTGAGCACGAGCTGTAGCCCGTTGTACATGTCGTTCACGTTGAGGGCCCGGATCTCGACGAGGTGGCGGTAGATCATCTTGGGCCGCAGGTAGAACTTCCGGAACGCCTTCTTCTGGAGCTGCATGAGCTTCGCTTGCGTGAGCGCAGGCGTGACGTAGATGGCGGGGTTCTCGTCGGTCGGGTAGGAGGTGTAGCGCTCGAAGTCGAGGGATTCAGGCTCCTTGAGCGTGCCGTCCTTCATGAAGTCGTTGTAGATGGCCGTCCCGGGGTACGGCACGAAGACCGTGAACTTCGCGAACTCGATGTCGAGATCGCACGCGAAGTCGATCGTCATGTTGATCGAGCGCTCGGTCTCGCCGGGGGAGCCCACGATGAAGAAGCCAATGACGCCCATGCCGACCTTCTGGCAGAGGCGCACCGCCTCGTAGGCTTGCTGGAGCTTGAAGTCCTTCTTGATGGCGTTCAGGGTCTCTTGATCGCCGGTCTCGAAGCCGAACATGACGCGCCGACAACCAGACTCGACCATCGCTTCGACCGTCTCTTGGTCCATCAGGTCGACGCGTGTCTCGGTGGTCCAGACCTGCTTCTTTTGCAGGCCGCGCTTTACGACCTCGTCCCGGAAGGCGACGGCTTCCCGCCGTGAGATTGGGAAGATCGGGTCCACGTAGGCCATCTGCTTCATGCCGTAGCGCTCGTACATGTACTCGCACTCGTCGACGAGGTTCGAGATCGAACGCTTGCGGCGGTTGTGGCCCATGACGATGAGGCTGCAGAAGTTGCACTTGTAGGGGCACCCGCGGCTGCCGAGGATGAGCGTCGCGGGATCGGTGACACGCGCGAAGTTGAAGAGTCGGTAGCGCTGCCACGGGAGTAGATGCCAAGCCGGGAATGGGATGGTGTCGAGGTCCTCGATCATCGGCTGCGGCGCGTTCGTGATGACGTCGC
>JADMJS010000288.1 GCA_018780435.1 Myxococcales bacterium | reverse complement strand
GCTACTTCTACGGGACGAACACCAGCTCGTTCGCGACCGGCAACAACCTCGCCGTGGCCTACAACTTCACCCCGAACCAGTACTCGACGAACATCGTGGGCAAAGCGGGCGAGCTCGTGATGCAGGTCGGTAATCCCGGCGTCTTCACGCCTGGCAGCCACATCCTCCTCTACCAGACGGTCGGGACGGGCGGCTCGGGGACGGGAGCCGGGCTTTGGGAGCTGAACGCTGTAAAGGGAGTGGCCGGGTCGACCGTGCAGCTCGCGAAGGCCCTCACCCGCGACTACACGGACGCCGGTCCGTCATCGGGTCAAGCCCAAGCGATCGTCGCCGTGAGCTACAACAACCTTGAGGTGCTCTCGGGCGGCACGATCGTGCCGTCGAAGGCCCTCGACCACAGCGGTGACTCCGGCGGCATCGTCTATGTCCGCGCTCAGAACGTGACGGTTCGTAACGGTGGCAAGATTCAAGCGAACGCCGTGGGTTTTCAAGGGACCGCGAACTACACGTGCCCGCAACGTGGCGGCTCGGAATGCAACGCAGAGGCGCCGGCAGCGAACTCCTCGGGCACCAACAATTGCTCGGGCGGCGGCGGCTCGACCAACACCTACTGCTCCGGCGGTGGCGGCGGCAACAAGACCGCGGGCGGCGCCGCGACCCTCGGCTCGAGTTGCAGCCAAAGCCAGCAGGGCAAAGGAGGGGCGGCCAAAGGCGTCGACGACGGCACGCAGCTCCACTTCGGCGGCGCGGGCGGCGGCAACAACAACTGGTGTGCGGCCGGCGGCGCGGGCGGCGGTATCGTCGTCATCGGGGCCACGAACATCACCGTCGACTCGGGTGGCGTCATCTCGGCCAACGGCAACGACGGCACTACTTGGAACTCGGGAGGCGGTGCCGGCGGAACCATCGCGCTCTTCGCGTCCAACATCGTGAACAACGGCACGATCGAAGCCAAAGGCGGTCTCGGGAAAGGCTACTACCCGAACAATACGAGCTACGCCCAAGCGGGCAACGGTGGCGACGGCTGGATCATCCAGAAGCCCCCTCCGGCTGGCATCGTGAACGAAGCCTACCCAAAACACGTCCAATTATGGATCGACGGTGTCAACGTCACTCCCTCCATCGGCGACCCGAACGGGAAAGGCGCGCCGATGTACAGCGTGACGGGCAACGACTGGGGCGATAATGGCCTCGTGCCCTGGGAGACGGGTCCCCTCGACCTGACCAACGTCGCCAACTGGACGCTGGGCGAACACTCGATTGAGCTCAAAGAGACCGGCGGCGCGGGCGGCGAGCTCAAGAGCTACGTCTACGTCCTCTACCCCTACTCAGCGAGCACCCCGCCCGCCAACGACGTCTGCACGACACCCACGCTCATCGACCCGAACACGCAGGCCGTGGTCGTCTCGGGCACTACCGAAGACTTCATGGGCAAGACGCTCGCCAAGGACGACCTGAACATTCCCGGGTGCGGTGGCCTCGGTGGCCCTGACGTCGTCTACCAAATCAACCTCGCCCAGCGTTCGCTCTTGAACGCCGTCTTGGTGGCGCCGTTCAGCTCGAAGCTCTACCTGCGCAAGACGAGCTGCCAGTCCGGCGCGCTGGTGCAGTGCTCCGACCGCGAGCTGGCCACCGACCCGATCGAAGCGGGCACCTACTTCCTGGTCGTGGACTCCGACTCCGCGGGCGCGAAGGGCAACTTCAAGCTGGCGGTATCCACCATCCCGGCCCCGATCCCGGCCGCGGACACCTGCGCCGGTGCCCAAAAGATCGTGTTCAGCGTGGGCGGGACCGCCTCCGTCACGGGCACGACGCTCTACGCCAACGACGACCTGAAGGGCCTCTGCGCCGCAGCGCTGACGGGCGGCCCCGACGTCGTCTACGAGCTCGACGCCGGCACCGGCCAGAACTTCACCGCGACCATCAACGCCCCCTTCGCCACGGTCATGTACCTCATGACCAGCCAATGCGGCGCGTCGGGCGTCCCGCTCTCGTGTTCGGCGACGGGCACGCTCACCGTACAAGGGCTCGCCGGCGGGAAGTATTGGCTCGTCGTCGACGGCAAGCAGGCGAAGGAGTGGGGCTCCTACACGCTGAATGTGGAGGTCAAGTAGTCATGCGTGTGTGTGAGGGTCAAGCCATGGTCATTCGACGTCTTCTCGCGTGTGTCCTCGCCTCGACGCTGCTCGTCTCGGGCGCGGCGAGCGGGGCCAACCAGCTCCTCGTCGAAGGGATCATGAAGGACGGCCAAGGTGCGCTCCTGTCGGGCACTTTCGACGTCACCTTTGCGCTCTACACCACCGAAACGGGCGGGACCGCGATCTACACCGAGGCTCACCTCGGCACTGTGGTCGAAGGCGGCCTCTTCCAGGAGCGCCTCGGCAAGACCACGGCGCTGCAAGCGACGCTCTTCGCCCAAAACGCGAATCTGTGGCTCGGCGTGAAGCTCTCCGGCCAGCCCGAGCTCCCGCGTACCCCGCTCGAGACGAACCCCTTCGCCTTCCGGGCGCTGACGGCGGCGGTCGCCAATGGCCTCGAATGTACGGGCTGCATCAGCGCGACGCAGCTCGGTTCCTCGTATGCGGCGGCGGCGACACCGGGTGGCGAGGCGACCAGCGCCGTCATCGCCACGACGGCCACGACGGCTCTCGGCCTCGCCTGCACAGGCTGCGTGACCTTCGAGTCGCTTTCGGCCGGCGTGCTCGAGGCCGAGAACATCGGCTATGACGACACCCTCACCGCCCTCGGCGCGGCGACGGTCCAGGGCGCCATCGAGAAGCTGAAGGCGCTCCTCGACGCGGGCGGCGGCGGCACGGGCGGCTCTGGTGACGTGAACGAAGGCGCGGGCGTCGTTCGCGAGTACTCGAACCAGTGGGGCCTGCCGAGCTACGGTGTCGCCACCGAGTACATCCACCTCCTGAACCCGTCCAAGCCGAAGGTGCAGCTCTACCTCTACGGCGGGCAGAACACCGGGTTCAGCTCGTCCAATAACCTCATCATCACAAACACCTACGCCCCGAACACGTACTGGGGCGGCGTCACCGGCACCTCGGGCCAGGACTCCATTCAAGTCTCGTCACCGAGCGGCCTCAACCCCGGCGACAACGTCCTCATCCACCAAACGGTCGGCACTGGCGGCAACGGGACCAACGCCGGCACCTGGGAGCTGAACGTCGTCAAGGCGGTTCAAGCGAGCTCGATCACGCTCGCTAAGCCGCTGACCAAGTCGTTCACCACGGAGGGCAGTGGTCAGGGGCGCGCTCAGCTCGTGAAGGGAGTCTCTTACAATCAGCTCGACATCTTGTCCGGCGGCTCCATTTACCCGGGCAAAGCGTGGGACGGCACGAGTGGCGGCATCGTCTTCGTTCGCGCTCAGGTCGTCTCGGTCAAGAGTGGCGGGACCATCCACGCCAACACCAACGGTTATCCAGGGGGCGCGGGCTACTCCGGAAGCAATGGCTATGCGTATCGCGGCGGTAGCGAGTGTGACGCTCGGAGCACCACGTCCGGTCAGGCGGCCAATTGCTCCGGCGGTGGCGGCGGCAACTTCAACACCTGCTGTTGCGGCAACAGCTTCGCCTCGGGTGGCGGCGGCAACAAGACCGCGGGCGGCGCGGGCGGCGGCGGCAATTCGGGCGCCGGTGGACTCGCCAAGGGCGACGTGAGCGCTGGCACACTCCATTTCGGCGGAGGTGGTGGGTCCAATGTCCAAAACGGCGGCTCGGCCGGTGGCGGTCTCGTCGTCCTCGGCGCGAAGAACGTCATCATCGAGCAAGGCGGAAAAGTTCAAGCGAACGGCGAAGTTGGCCGTGCCGGCCAGAGCTGCTGGCCCGGCGGTACCGGCGGCGGCGCCGGCGGCACGGTGGCTATCTTCGCCGACGTCGTCGACAACAAGGGCACCATCGAGGCACTCGGCGGCACCGCCGGCGCGGCCTACAACAACAACGGCCAAACCGGCGGCGCGGGCGGCGAGGGCTGGGTCTACACCAAGTCCCCGATCGCCGGCATCGTGAACCAGAGCTTCGCGACCGGCGTCGAGATTTGGGTCGACGGCGTCAACGTCACGCCCTCCGTCGGCGATCCCAACGGCAAGGGCCTGCCACACTACGACGCGACCAACAAGCGCTGGGGCGCGACCGGCACCGACCCGTGGTCCACGGGTCCGCTCGATGTCTCGAACGTCGCCAACTGGACGCTCGGCGAACACAAGGTCGAGTACAAAGAGACCGGCGGCGCCGGCGGCGACCTCAAGAGCTACGTCTACATCATCCACCCCTTCACGGCCTCGAAGCCACCGCCGAACGACACGTGCGCAACGCCGGTCCTCCTCGACCCGAACGCGCAGCCTGTCGTCATCTCCGGCACGACCGAAGACACGATGGGCAAGACGAAGGCGGCCGACGATAACACAGCGGCGGGCTGCGGCGGCATCGGCGGCCCTGACGTTGTATATCAAATCAACCTCACGCAACGCGCGCTGCTGAACGCCGCCATCACGGCCCCCTTCAGCTCGAAGCTCTACGTCCGGAAGGGCGACTGCACCACCGGCGAGGTCGTCTACTGCGCCGACAAGTCGTTCACGACCAACCCACTCGAGGCTGGAACCTACTTCCTGGTGGTGGACTCCGACTCGCCGGCCGCGAAGGGTGACTTCACGCTAGCCGTCTCCACGACCCCGGCGCTCCTGCCGAGCAACGACACGTGCGCGTCCGCACAGAAGTTGACCTTTAGCGCCGGAGGGACCGCCGTCGTTCAAGGCACGACCCTCTACTCGCTCGACCAGACCAAGGGCCTGTGCCCAGCCGCACTGAGTGGCGGTCCCGACGTCGTCTTCGAACTCGACGCCGGCACCGGTCAGACCCTGACGGCGAACATCACGGCCGGCTTCCCCACCATCATGTACGTCACGACGAGCGCCTGCGGCTCCCAGGGAGTGCCGCTCTCCTGCAGCGCGACGGGCGCCCTCACGATTCAGGGCCTCGCGGGCGGCAAGTACTGGCTCATCGTGGACGGCGACAAAGAGAAGTCGTGGGGACCGTTCACCCTGAATGTGACCCTGAACTGAAATTGCTCGGCGCGCCGTTTCGGCCGTCCGGAGCACCCGGCCCTCTCACACTACCGTTGCGCGGGCGCACCTAGCCGCCTGCCGCTCGCCACGACCTCGACTCCGAGGGCGGTGCCGGCGGCGTGGCGCTCGGCGCTGTTGCGTCGCTTTCAGGGCGCGGCACTCGGGTGACTCCGCTCGACCCCGAGTCGCCCTGCGCGCGCCGGTTGAGCGGGAGGCCGGGGAACTAGTTCACATTCACCGTGACCGTCTTCTCGATGCTGAACCACGGCAGCGTCCCTGCCGACTTTACGACCAGCGAAAACACGTAGCTGCCGGGAAGGTCTGGCGTGACGACCTGTAGCGGCGAACCAGCCACGCCGGCGACGATGAGCGTGCTACCCGCCGGCTTCGACACGAGCGTCCATAGGTAGCCGCTCGAATTGAGGGGCAAGGAGCCCGCCGTGCTAGCGGTCGCGTCGAGCGTGAAGGGCTGGCTGGCGACGACGCCCGCGTACTTCGACGTGTCGCCCGGCTCGGCTGTCGGCAGCTTGGTGGCGCCGAGTATACGTCGACGTAATGGCACGGTGATGGTGGCCGAGCCCTTCTCGAGCGAGTAGGGGATGGTCAACTCCCCGACCGCGTCCGTGGCGCCGGGCTCGAAGGTCGCCGTCACGGAGAACCAGACGACGCCGTTCTTACCGATCTCGCTCGGCAGTGACCCCGCCGTGAACACCTCGCCGTCACCGGGCGCGTCCACGATCATCGCGGGCCCGATGGCGACCGGCGCATCCCCGCACGAGTAGAGCGCGATGTGGCGCGTGACAGCGTCGCCCGGATTGCCCGCGAACTGCAGCGGCTCCGGGGCCGCCGGTGTACCGGGCCCCATGTCGAAGCAGGGCTTCGGGCCGCCGCCGATCATGGGGAGCTCGATGACCTTGGGCAACGGATCGTCGAGATCGAGCATGAGCGTGGCGCTCTTGGCAGCTGACGTCGTTGTATAGACGACGTCGATCAAGAACTTGTAGCCCATTCCGATGCCGAGCGGGTAGACCGAGACGGGGCTCGGGTCGCCCGCGGGCGACTTCGAATAGACTGAGACGTTGTACGCGACCCCGTCCGGGTCTTCGGGGACGGAGACACCATTCAGCGTGCAGATCCCGATGCCTGCGTTCTCGATTTCGACCGTGAGCAGCTTCGGGACCCCGATCTTGGCGTCGGAGAAGTCGAGCACGCCCGACTCCTGTCCCGGCCAGGTCACGACACACGGGCTCTGGCTTGAGGACGGCTCGAAGGTCGACGACAGAGCCACGGTGGCCGTGGGCTCGTCGGGGTCGTCGCTCACAATGACCAGGGTGGTCTCGTCGAAGGTGGACGTGATGATGGGCTTGTAGCTGACGAGGAACGTCGTCGTCGCCGTGTTCGAGCCGGCGGGCCCGAGCACGCCGGGCGTGAACTCGGACACGGTAAATCGCTCGAGCGGCGGCGACAGGGAGATCGACGACAGCGAGAGCGGCGCGTTGCCGACGTTCTCGATCGTCACCGTCAAGGTTTCGGCGAGCGACAGCGTTGCCGTAGTAAACTCGAGCGTGCTGGGCGAGACGACGATGTCTGGCTCGAACTGCGGGACTTCGATCCGCACCACCAGGGCCTCCATGTCGGCCCCCGCGAGCGAGACATAGACGGTGGCATGGTTTCCACCGGCGTCCACGGCAGCTTGGATGCTGTCCGGCCGGAACTCGATGGGGAGCGTCACTTTGGCCGTCGGGACCTGGGCGGCGGGGAGGACGTCCGCTGGGAGCGCCGGCAGCGGCTTGCCCACGGTCCCGAGCGTCACGAGCGGGTTGGCCTCGGTGCCGTCGAGGTTCAGCGCCAGGACGCTCGCCCCAGCGACGGTAAAGGGCACCGCGCCGGCGTTTCGGATGACGAGGGTCGCGACCGATGCGGCGCCATCACCGGGTGTGAAGGTCGGAAGTACGACCGTCAGGGTCCCATCGGCTCCGATCGAGGCCGCCTTCCCGTCCAGCTCGACCGATACGATGCCCGTCGTGGTCACGACATCGGGCTCGGCGGTATCGGTGACATCGAGGACTTCGGCCACGTCCGGGACGTCGACGACGTCCGGCGGCTCGTGAACGTCCGACTCGTCCGGCGTGTCGGGGAGATCCTCTATGTCCGGCGGGTCCGTGACTTCATCCGGGGTGACGACCTCAAGGTCCGGGGGCACGTCCGGCTCGTCGAAGGCGTCGAGCACGACCGCGTCGGGCTCGGCGACCGCCGTGTCGGTCGCGACGTCAGGAGTGATGTCGGAGCCATCTTCCTCCGTAGTCACGTCAACTTGGGCGACATCGGTCGCGCCAACGACCGAGCCGTCCCGTTGCGATCGGGACGCGCAGGCGGCCGTCAGGGCCACGCAGGTCGCGACCACAACCTGGGCAATGGAGTAGGAGGATCGGCCGGCGAACGAGACAGGCGAGATGTGCTTCACGCCCGCAGGTTCCCTGTCCCGGGTGCGCACGTCAACCATCGCGTTGGGACGACGTGCGCAACGTGCTACCGTCAGCGGATGAGTGGCCGCACCTTCGTCGGGATCGTCATCCTCCTCGTCAACGCTTGTGCCTCGTCGCCCGGCCCGGATCGGACCGGCGACGACGCCGCGACACCGGCCGACGCCACCGGTCTCGGCGACGTCCTGGGGGCCACCGACGGCGATGCCGCCTCGTCGCCGGACGCGTGTATCGATTGTGGCGACGTGACGGGAGGCGACTTCAACCCAGGCGACACCCCGGGTGACGACGTCGCGGGCGATGATTCCGGCTGCACGAATTGTGACGACGTGGCCTCGTGCGCTGGCGACGACTGCCCGGAGATCGTCTGTGATCCCGAGACCTTCGTTGCGACCTGCGAAGACGCTGGGCGCCTGCGGTCGTGTCGCGCCGACGGGTCGGCCATCGACATCCTCGCCTGTGGTGACGGCGCGGCGTGTGCGGGTGGCGCCTGCGTCGCGACCGTGTGTACGCCAGGAGACGTGGTGTGCGCGAGCGAATCCGAGACGCAGACGTGCGACGCCGCCGGGGTGGGCTTCCTCGCCCCCGTCCCCTGCCCTCCCCCGGGTCGCTGCGATGCCGAGAGGTGCCTCACCCCCTGTGAAGCGGCCGAGCTCGAGCGCGGCGCTCAGGGCTGTCGCTTCGTGCTGCCGTCGGGCGAGCTGCGACTCGTCGGCGAGGCCGGCACCACGCTGACGCTCGACGGGGCCGGCGCCGGTGTGCTCGACGCCGCCGGGCTCGCTGTGCGGCCCGCTCCCGATCCCTCCGGCGCCCACATCCTCGTGACCTCCGCGCCGGTCACGGTGCAGCTCGCCGTCGACGCGGGTCCGACCGATGTCGCACAGGTGCTCCCGCCGTCCGCGTGGGGCCATGATCACGTCGTGTCCGGCTGGCCGTCGGCCGCGCTCGGGGGGACGTCGCGCGTGCGCATCGTCGCCGCCGCGGCCGGGATCCACGTCAGTATCGCCGCCACAACACCGCTCGACGTGGTGAGCGGCGGCGACACCGTCATCGCCACGATCGCACGTGGCGACGCCGCGACCTTCACCGTCCCGATCACCGCTCAGCTCGACCTGCGGACGACCGTCCCCGGCGACGACCTCACCGGGACACGCGTCACCTCCTCGGCGCCCATCGGCGCCTTCTATACGCACGACTGCGCCTCCGTGCCGGCGGGCGTCTCCCCCTGTGGCCCACTCCTCGAACAGGTCCCCTCGGTCGACCGTCTCGGCTCGGATCTGCTCGCGCTGCCGTGGCCCCCTCGGGCTGCCGCGCAACCCAGCACCTTTCGGCTCGTCGCCATCGACGACGGCGTCTACGTACAGCTCACGCCCGCCATAGCGCCGGCAGCCACGCTTGAGCGGGGCGCTTCGATGACGTGGACGACGACGCAGCGTGCTCGCGTGATGGCCAGCGGCCGGGTGCTGCTCACCCATGCGAGCGCCGGCGCGACCTTCTTGGGCCATGGCGACGAGTGCGACGGCAAGGGCATCGGCGGCCCGTCGCTCTCGTGGGTGCCGCCCATGAGCGCGTTCGATGCCTCGGCTCGAATCGACGTGGAGCCCGGCGACGGGGCCACCGTCCTGTCGCTCGTGGTTCCGGAATCGAGCGATGCCGCGGAGGTGCTGGTCGATGGCGTCGCGCCCGGGTGGCAAGTGCTGACGCCGTTCCGCCACGCCGTGGTGGCGCTCGGGCCCGGCTCACATGCGATCGAGTCGGTTAAGGGCGCCTGGAGCGGCGTGGTCCTGACGGAACGTTGTGGTGGCTCATCGTCCACCCCGATCACGGCCTCGATGGCGGCCACGCCCGCGTCGGCCATCGAGACCACCGCCGGTGACACCGATGGGGACGGGAGCCTCGACGCGATGGACTGCGCCCCGAACGACGCGGCTGTCCACCCGGGCGCCTCGGAAGGTTGCAACGAGCTCGACGACGACTGCGATGGGGCGACCGACGAAGAAGGCGCCTGGGGCTGCGTCGCGTGGTTTAGCGACGGTGACGGCGACGGGAGCGGCGGACAGAGCTTATCCGGCTGCGTGTGCGCAGCGCCGACGGCCGTGGCGGTCCCCTTTGCCGGCGACTGTGATGATCAAGATCCGTTCGTAGGTCCCTTAGTCCTCGAAGCTTGCAACGGCGTCGACGACGACTGCGACGGCGTCGTCGACGAGGGCTGCGACGACGACGGCGATGGCTGGTGCGCCAGCGACGCGCTCGTCACGATGACCGACGGCGTGTGTGCGCTCGGCCTCGGGGATTGTGTCGACGCGGCGCCGGGTGTGAACCCGGGCGCTACGGAGATCTTCACGAACGACCTCGACGACGACTGCGACGGCCTCATCGACACCCTCTCGACGACCCTCCCCGTGTCCGACTGTAGTGGGCTCAACTGCGTCGGCCCGACCCACGCCGCGATCGTCTGTGCGCTCGACATCTGCTACGGCCCAGACGTCGTGACCGACCTCGAGCTGCTCGCGCCGAACGGCGGCTCCCCGAAGAACCTCATCACCGCATCCGGCCAGCTCGGCACGCCTAACAACGGCCTCGCGCCCCGCGAAGGCGCGTCGACGTTGGTGCTCTCGACCGGGAAGGTGGGCGACGTGAACACCGACGTCGTCGCAGGCACGACCTCCACGGTCGACCCACTGCCGGACTTCCCGTTCAAAGCCTGGGACGTGGCCGAGGTCGTGCTCACCATGGTGGTACCCGACGCGGCGACCGGTCTGGCGTTCGACGTGCTCTTCATGTCGACCGAACTCCCCGAAGACGCGGGCAAGCCCGAGGCCGACCGCCTCTATGTCTTGCTCGACGCCGATGTGACCACGGCCGGCGAACCGACGCCGATCGGCCTCGGGCCGTGCACGCCGGACCTCGTCGTCCCCGAGACGACCGATGGCGGCACGCCCGCGTGTTTCATCGGCGTGAACTCGGCCTACGTCGAGCCGTGTTCGGGGTCCGCGACCAGCCTCGCCGGCACGCCCTACGCGTGCAGCGCTGAGGGCGGCAGCACGGGCTGGTTGCGGCTCACGCACCCGGTCGCCCCGGGCGAGACCGTGAAATTGACCTTCCGCCTCGCCGACATCGGAGACGCGCTGAACGACTCCCAGGCGCTCATCGACAACATCGTCTGGCTCAGCGACGTCGTCGCCCCGGACCTCTCACCGCTGTGACGACTCGAGGAGGCAGTCGCTACTCCGGCTGCCCCGCGTCGATCCACGCCTTGATCAGCGCCAGCTCGTCGGTCGTCAGATGCGGCTCCGTCGGTGGCATGAAGGCGCCCGTACAGGCCGGCTCCCCGTTTGATTTCATATAGATGGCGGCGCCCTTGTTGAATCCGGCACACGCGGCGCTCGGCGCTTGGGTACCGAGCCACGTCTCGACGCTGAGCCCACCGAGCTTGCTCCCGCCGGTGTGGCAAGGCGCGCAGCGGAGGGCCAACAGCGGCCCGACCTCGTCCGTCCAGGTCGGCGGCGGCTCGCCCGTGTCGAGGGGCGTCGTATCGGGCTCCACCGTGTCATCGGGCTCGATCGTGTCATCACCACCGGCGTCGCCGCCGCCAGTGTCTTCGGTCGGGACCCAGTCGGGCTCCCCGGCGATCCCGAGGGGGGAGACGCCCGACGCCGCAAAGCCGGTCTCGGCGCCCATCCCGATGACGAGGACGCCGACCGGCGCGGTCGCGCTGACGCGGTAGAAGCCTGGCTCGACGGGCACGAGCGCCGACACCCAGCCGCCGGAACCCGGCTTGAAGGGCACGCCGTCGAGACTCTCGCCATCGAGCAGCACGGTTGCGCCGTCCGGCGCCATGATCGCGAGCCACTGCCGCGCCACAGCGGGGGGCACGACGACGGGGACGACGGTCTGGTGCCGCTCCACGGAGGGGACGATGACGAAGCCGGGGTCGCCGAAGGGCACGCAGGTCCCAGCGAGACAATCGAAGCCGGCGGGGCAATCGGCCGAGGCCCCCGTCGCGTCGACGCTGCACGTCGGCGGGAGGCAATAGGCCCCGTCGAAGGGGGCCGTCCCGGGCAGGTAGAGCTCGCTCGACACGCAGTGGTACCCCGCAGTCTCGCACTTGGGCGTCGGCGTGCAGCCGGTCGTGCAGGACGAGGTCCCATCGGCAGCGACGACGCAGTAGCCGCCCTCGGGGCACGGGTCGCCGTCGGCCGTACAGGCCTCGGCGCCGCACATGAGCGACACGCCGAAGAGTCCGCAATACTCGACTGGATCCGAGCAGACCGAGCTCACCGTACACGGCTCACGACACCGGGAGGCCGGATCGCAGACCGCCCCGGCGCCACACGAGCCGTCGACGGGATCGCACGGACGTCGGAAGCAGATCCCCGGGGACTCCACGGTCGGGACGGCGCCGAAGCGATCGAGGCAGAGGTGTGCGGCCGAGGGGCAATCGTCCTGGGCTGGCGTGCAAGCCGCGATGCAGAGCCCGGTGGTTGCGCCCGGCGGGCGCGAACACGACTGCGCTGGTGGACAGTCGGCGTCGCCTTCACAGACGTCGCCCTGCGCGGTTCGGGCGTGGCCCTCGGCGAGACGCAGCGCCACGAGCACGGGACGGGACGAGGTCACCCGGGTCGCGGCCGTGAGTGGGAGGGTCAGGACCCCGCCCTCGTCGAGCGTGACTTGGAGCGGCGTGGCGGTCTCGACGGTGACGTCGGTTCCCGGGTCGAGTGCCACGACGTGAAGCATGTCGCGGGCGAGCCCACGCGGCGGGCCGGGCGTCACGATCGTGTCCGTGCCGAGCGCCGATCGGGGCGGGATGGCTTCGGCCACCATGTCATTGCAGCAACGCTCGGACCACGCGGTCGACGCGCTCCCGGCGAACACGGCAACCGGCTTGGACGTGTCGATGCGAGTCCCGCTCAGATCGACGCCTGCGGGCGCCTCGAGGTGGAGGACTTCGCTCGACGCGAGCGTGACGGTGTATGTCTGTCCAGCGGCCATGGCCTTGAGGCCGTTGCCGGCGAGCGTCGGTCCGGTCGGCCGCACAGTCACGGCGGTCTCGTCTTCGGCAGCGGCGATCGTGACGAACGCGCGAGACGGCCCCGTGATGACGCCAAAGTTGCGCGCCCCCGGAGTGAGCGGGAGTAACCGCACGAGGCTGGTGGAGCGCGCCTTGGCCATCGGTGACATCATAAGAATAATGACAGGACGGTCACTCTCCACTGCAAATGCCGCTTTCGTCTTCACCGTCCCGGTCAGGTTACGGTTCGGTAGCGACACGGTCGTCGAGCCGCCGGCCGCGATCGCCACACTCCCTCCAGCGAGGGCCGCGCCGCCCACGAGCGTGAGCACCTCCACGTTCACCGACGAATCCATCCACGGGTTCTGAATGACGAGGCCGGTCGGGAGCTCGTCGGCCGGTGTCCCCCCTCCGGATTCCGGGCTGACCGAGTTCGGCAGATCAACCGCCAGGTGGAAGCAGCCCATCCCCGTGAGCCCCGCCGCCAGGGGGTCGCACTCCGGGACACAGTCGCCCGCCGCGCAGTAATGGCGATTGGGGCAGTCCGAATCGACGGCGCATTCCGGCGCGCCCGCGTCGGTGTCGGAAGGGCCCGAAGTGAGGTCCGAGACGTCGGTGAGCTCGGGCACGTCGGGCGCTTGCGTGTCGTCGAGTGCAATGTCCGGAAGCGTGACCACGGTGTCGTCGGGGGTGCCCACCGAGTCGGTCTCGGCGACGCCCGTGTCCGGTACGTCGACATCCGGGAGCTCGACGCGGGTATCGAGTGACGCAGTCGTGTCGGCGTCCGATCCCACTATGACGTCGGTGCCCGTCTCCCCTCCCCGATCCCGAGCCGTCGAACAGGCCGTGACGACGAGCATTCCAAGCCCGAGCCGGACCAAGACCGACGTGAAGGAGTCGTGAGCCGAGCCGACCCGAGACGAGCGGAGTTGAGGGCAAAATCGCATGGACGTGAGAGTAGCCCGGTCGGCGGCGCGGGTATAGCGGGGAGTCGGCCCTCGTGAGGGATCGAGAGCAGTGCGTCGAAGAGGCGGGACTCTCGATTTCGACTCACTTTTTTACTCATCCGGGCTTGTCCTCCTGCCGAGTTCGGTGCGAGACTGACGCTAGAAGGGGGATTTCATGCGCAAACACACGTTCTCGGTAATCGGGGCCTCCCGGGCCTGGGTGAAGAGCTGTCTGGTCGGGTTCAGCGCCGCCGCGTGCGTCGAGGCCGGCACGACGTCGCCGCTCTCGGCCGAAGAGCTCGCCAGTGGCGATAGTCCACGAGCGACGTTGCCGGGTGAACGTGATCCGGGCGCCGGCCCCGTCGGGCTCCCCGTCGACGAAGGGAACACCACCCCGGGTGACGAGTCGACTGAGACGCCCAGCGGCGAGACCCCAGTCGACGAGACAGCCGTGCCGCTCCCCGAGACCCCCGAGGAGCCGTCCTCGGAGGACCCCGGATCGAGCGCGGGAGAAGAGGCCGTGCAGCCCCTCCCGGCGGGTGAGTCGCTCATCGACCCGAACGCGACGGCCGACGCACCGGAGGGCGACGACGACCCCGCTGGCTCCTACGGCCACCCCGGTCCTGACGGCACGGTCCCCGGCGACGGCTCGGCCTCTCCGCTCCTCGGTGGCTGGCTCGCGCCCACCATCGCGCCGCCGTGGACGGTGCAGAGCCTCGGCTTCTACCCGACTGAGCTCCCCCTCGCCCCGTCGGCGCTGTCGAACCCCACCGCCCACCCGACGTGGACCACGGGGCGTCGCATGGCGATCCATGCGTCGTCGCTCCTCGTGTGCGTGCCGGAGCAAGGCACCCTCGTCGAACTCGACCGCGAGAGCGGCCAGGTCATCCGCTCCATCTCCATCGGTGGCCGCCCCGAGCAGGTCGTCGTCGGCCCGGACGGCACGGCGTTCGTGACGCTTCGGCAGTCCGGCATGATCGCGCGCATCGACCCGGGTGCCGCCACGGTCTCGGCCACAGTCGCCGTAGGTACCGAGCCCTTCGGACTCGCCCTCTCCGTGGGCGCCGATCGCCTCTACGTCAGCGCGTCGGCCGATGACGCGCTCGTCGTGTTGTCCGTCCCGAGCCTCGACGTTCTCAGCGTCGTCCCGGTCACGTTCCGCCCCCGCACGGTCGCGGTCGGCCTCGACGGCGAAGTCGTCGTTACGGGCGAACGCGGCACGGCCAGCATCGTCAAAGCCGATGTCGCAGCGCCACCGATCGCCCTGCGAGTGCAGAACCCAGGCGACCTGACCATCCACAAGAAGCTGCTCCCGAACATCCCGGGCATCGCGAATCGCTCGTTCGGCGTCGCGATTCATCCAGTCACGGGCGCGGCCTACCTGAGCCACCAGATCACGCGCTCGGGCACGCCAGACAGCGAGTCGAAGAAGCTCGACCCGAACAACACCCCGACGGGGAGCGTGTGTACGCCGCCGACCTTCTGCCCGAACCCGGGCGGCTACGGCTCCGCGACGTGTAACCCCGTGTGTGAACAGGTGAACTTGGTGTTCCCGCGCACGCGCCGGCCACTGGAGTTCACGGTCACGTGGGTACCGAAGGAGCAGAACTCGGCACACGCCGTCATGCCCGCGCTGCCGGTGCAACACGGCCCGTCGGGCGAGCCGATGACGGCCATCTGCGACAAGCCGATGGACGCCATCCACCACCCGT
>JADMJS010000775.1 GCA_018780435.1 Myxococcales bacterium | reverse complement strand
TCGACCTCCTCTACCGGGTCGAGCAGGAGATGAACCGCTCGCTCGGCCTCGAGCCCTTCCTGAACTCCCTACTGAGCCACGCGACGGAGGCGATCCAGAGCGAGCTCGGCGCCGTCTACATCGAAGTGGACGCCCTGCCGCGGCTCTACGCACGCAAGGCGGGGCTCGCGGGGCAGCTCCTGAGCACGGTCGGGGACATCGAACCGGGGCTCCTCACCACGACGGCGTCGGGCGGCGTCAGCTCGGTTGTCCAACCGGGCTCGCCTGCGCTGATGGACCCCTCGGTCACCCGCCTAACCGGTCTCGAGCCGCGGTGCGCGCTCCTCGTGCCGCTCGAGCTCGACTCGCAGCGCTTCGGTGCGCTCATGTTGTGGAATCGCACGGGGGCCGACGCCCGTGAGTACTCGACCAACGACATCAAGATCCTGACGCTGCTGGCCGGCCGCGCCGAAGCCGCAATCATGCTCGACAGCCGGCGGCGCGAGCTCCAACACGCCGACCGCCTCGCCGCCATTGGAAAAGCACTGTCGGGCGTCATCCACGACCTCAAGACCCCGATGACGGTCATCGCGGGTTACTCGCAGCTCATGGTCGAATGTGAAGGGGTCGAGGCGCGACGCAAGTACGCCGACGGCATTCGACGTCAGATCGCCGCGCTCAAGTCCATGACGCAGGAGGTGCTCTCGTTCGCCCGCGGGGAGGAGTCGTTGCTCCTGCGTCGGGTGTTCTTGAACGTCTACGTCGAAGAGCTCGCGGAGGCGGCGCGCGCCGAGGTGGGCGAGAGCGGCCCGGAGCTGGTGTTCGACGCGCACTACACCGACGCGGTCCGCATGGACTCCGGCAAGATCTCGCGGGCCCTCTTGAACCTGGTGAAGAACGCCAAGGAGGCGCTTGAGACCGCGCGCTCACGGCCAGGCCGCACGGCGCCCCCGCGTATCGTGGTCCGCATCCGGCTCGAGGAGTCCGTCGATCAGGTGGTGTTCGAGGTCGAGGACAATGGCCCCGGCATCCCGGCGGCCATCCGCGCCACGCTCTTCGAGCCTTTCGTGACGGTCGGCAAACGACACGGCACGGGCCTCGGTCTCTCGATCGTGAAGAAGATCGCTGAACAACACCGCGGCAGCGTCGACGTCACGTCGAACGAGCAGGGCACGGTCTTCCGCCTCGCCATCCCACGCTGCCCCGAGGCCCGGCCAGTCGAGTGACGAGCCCGACGCACAGAGGAGGTCGGTCGCCGCTTCCGGTGAGCCGCGACCTGGCGACCGCCCTGGCGGCCTGGTTCAACGCGTCGCACCGCACGATGCCGTGGCGCGAGACGCGCGATCCGTACGCGATCTGGCTCTCCGAGATCATGCTCCAGCAGACGCAGGTCGAGACGGTGCGCGGCTACTACGACCGCTTCCTGGCGAAGTGGCCAACCATCGCGGACCTCGCGGCGGCCGACGATGGCGACGTGATGAAGGCGTGGGAAGGGCTCGGCTACTACGCGCGCTGTCGCAACCTGCTCGCGGCGGCGCGCACCATCGTCCGCGAACACGGCGGGGAGTTCCCGAGAGAGTTCGACCCGGTGCTGGCGCTCCCGGGGATCGGGCGGTCGACTGCCGGCGCCATCCTGACCTTCGCGTTCGGACAACGGCACCCCATCCTCGACGGCAACGTCAAACGCGTCTTCTCGCGCCTCCTCGACATCGCCGAGCCCGTCACCAGCAAAGCCGTCGACGACCGGCTCTGGGCGGTGACGGCGCAGCTCATCGGTGACGCACCGGACCCCTGGGTGCACAACCAGGCCGTCATGGAGTTCGGCGCCCGCCAATGTGTTCCGCGTGAACCGAAGTGTTTGCTCTGTCCCCTCCGGACCTTCTGCGCGGCTCAGGCCGCCGGCACCGTGGCCGAACGCCCCGTGAAGGTGAAGAAGCCGCCCGTCCCGCACAAACAGATCGCCGTGGCCGTGATCGCCAACGAAGGCCGGCTTTACGTACAACAGCGGCCCCACGAAGGCCTCCTCGGCGGCCTCTGGGAGTTCCCAGGCGGCAAACAAGAGGATGGCGAGACCCTCCCGGAGACCGTCCGGCGGGAGTGCCGAGAGGAGCTCGGCATCACGGTCCAGGTCGGTCGCAAGATCGCCGAGATCCGGCATGCTTACAGTCACTTCCGCATCACGATGCACGCTTTCCTGTGCGTCCAGGTCGGCGATGATCTGCTGATACCCCATGCCGCCATCGACAGCCGGTGGGTGGCGCGCGACCAGCTGGACTCGCTGGCCTTCCCGAAGGCCAACAAGGATCTCATCGCCGTGCTGATGGGCGACCACCCGGAGCTGGGTTAGAGTCGGCCCGATGCCCGCCACGTCCCCACCCAACGCCCCACGTCGTCCCAGCGAAGCCCAACGTATGCGCGAGTGCTGCGGCACGCTGCGAGACGGCTGGTATGTGGCGTGTACCGCGGCTGCCCTCGGGCGAAAGCCGCTCTCTCGCACCATCATGGAAGAGGACCTCGTCCTCTGGCGCGGCCCGGACGGCGCACCGAACTGCCTCCTCGACCGCTGCCTCCACCGCAACGCGCGCCTCTCCGAAGGCCAAGTCGAGGACGGACTGGTCGTGTGCCCCTACCACGGGTGGCACTACGATCGCGGTGGCGCCTGCGTGAAGGTGCCGAGCGAAGGCCCCTGCTCCGCCGGGCTCCCTGGGAGGCGAGTGCCAGCCTTCCCGGTCCGCGAAGCATCGGGACTCATTTGGGTCTGGATGGGCGACCCCGACGCTCCCCGCGGCGAGCCGTTTTCAGTGCCCTTTCGGCAAGACGACGGTTGGGCTAGCTACTACATGGTCACGCCCTTCGAGGCCGACGTGACGGACTGCGTCGAGAACTTCATGGACGTGCCGCA
>JADMJS010000304.1 GCA_018780435.1 Myxococcales bacterium | reverse complement strand
CTGGACGTGAACCGAGTAGCGCCCGTCGAAGGTGCGGCCAATCAGCGGATCGGGCATATCGATGTCACTCACGCCGCTGAAGCTATCGGAGTGCCAGATCCGTCGCAAGCGAGGCCGACCCAGCGAGCTCGTAGGCAACGAAATGAGGCCGTTCCCGACGAAATGTCGCGGCGGGGAACGAAAACGAGGCGTGGGGGGTTACGCGAAGACGGTAGCCCGCTCCATCTCTACGTCGTCGTCCCGCGCTCAGGCGTGGCACGGCGCCATGAGTATCGGTAGGCTTGCCGTGTGGGGGCGGTCCGCGACGCCCTCGACGCGTGTCGCTTTGGCCCTGGCGTGTCGGGGCCCTGAACACCAGGAGGAGAGCCGATGAAGATGCGTTTGCTGGCGGGGGGCGCCCCCCGCACCCCCGGGATGCTTCGACGTTTTGGAGCCCTGTCCGCGATACTGCTCGCGTCCGCGTGTGGTCAGGAGGGGGCCGTCGGGGCTGGCGAAGCGGCCGAGAGCCTCACCGTGGCTCAGCTCGAGTCCGAGCTCAACAGTCTCCCCGCGGAGACCGAAGTCAGCCGTGCTGTTGCCGCCGCGGGCCCAACCTGCGACGCGGTCTGCAACGCGAAGTCGTGGATCGGTGAAGAGCGCTACGCCGAAGCACGCGAAGCGCTCGTGCGGCACCTCGCGACGGCGCCGTCCGACGCGGACGCCGCGCTGCTGCTCACGTCGGCCGACATCGCCGACGAGGAGTTCGGCCGCGCGCATCAGCTCGCGTCGGCGTGGCTCGAGGAGAACCACGACGTCCGCATGATCGAGCAGCGGGCGCGGGCCAGCCTGCTCGGCGAAGACGTCGAGACCGCGGTCGAAGACCTCCGCGAGCTCATCTCGGAGCTGAAGGACCAGGAGCCCGACGCGTCCATTTGTGACGCGCTGACCGGCGCGTGCGCGACGCCGGTCCGGGTCGAGGCCCACGCGTGGGTAGGCCTCGCCACCGCCGAGTACAACCGGCAGAACCTCGAAGTCGCCGAACAGCTCGCCGATACGGTCATCGATCCGAAGGCCGAGGCCGGTCACCTCGACCCGGCGCACGGCCAGTTCCTGCGGGCGCTCATCGCGTCGCAGCGGGGCGACGACGCCGCGGCCGAGACGCTCTACCGCGACATCCTGGCCCGCTTCCCGAACGAGCCGGGCTCGCTCATCAACATCGGCGGCATCCACTTCCGCTCGGGCGACCTCGCGGCCGCTCGGCGCTTCCAGATGGCCGGCTTCGAGGCGGCGGGCACCGACCGCCGGTCTGCCGCCATCGCGTGGTCGAACGTCGCCGAGATCGACATGCTCGAGGGCAAGGTAGAGGACGCCGAGGCCAAGTACCTCGAAGCGCTCGAGACCTCGAAGGGCTTCGCGGGCGCTCACTTCGGCCTCGCGGTGCTCTACGACCTCGCGGGCCGCACCGACGAAGCGAAGCGCCAGATGGTCCTCGGGCTGAAGCTCGACGACCAAGGCGTCACCCGCTGGAATACGAGCTGGTTCACCCCGGAGCACCAGCAGCACTTCGAGCTACTCGTCGCCGTCGCCCAGGGCGACACGGACACGGCGGCCCAGCTCGCTCGGGCGCTCAGCCAAGCGAGCGACGCCGGCATCGCGACGGCCGCCAGCCGCTGGGCCAAGGCCACCGGGCCCGGCCGCTCCTGAGTTCTAGAAGCGCGGTCGCGCCACCAGGACCCCGTCCTCGGGGACCGCGACGGTGGCGCGACGCAGCGCGGCTGGCAGCAGCGCGACCGACATCGGCGCGATGGGCCGTTCCTCTCCCTCCCACTGAACGCGGGCGGCGCTCCCGAGCGTGATGACGATGGTGCAACGCCCCCCGTCGTGCTCGTAGCGTCCGGGCTCCACACGGAAGGCCTCGAAGTAGTCACAGTCGACCCGCTCCGACGGCACGACCGGCCCGGCCTCGAAGTCGATGGTCCGTAGCGACTCCGCGACGTGGAGCGGGCGTGGCTTGCCGTCGAGGCCGACGCGGCCCCAGTCGTCGACGCGGAAGGTGATGTCGGCCGTCTGTTGCACCTCCCAGAGGAGGCAGCCCGCCCCAATCGCGTGGACGGTGCGTGCCGGCACGAACACGAAGCGGCCGGTGGGGCAGGGGAGCTCGTTCAGCACGCTCGCGATCTCGCCGAGGCCGAGCGCCGCTTCGAAGGTCTCGCGTGTCACGCCGGGGCGCGTGCCAACGTAGAGAGAGCCACCGGGCGCGGCTGGGAACCAGCACTCGGTCTTTCCGCGGTCGCCGGCCCCGAGGGCGACGGCGAGGTGGTCGTCCGGGTGTACTTGCACGCTCAAGCGGTCCCGCGCGTCGATGAGCTTCACGAGCAGCGGGAAGACGGTGCCCGCGAAGCCGTCGCCGACGAGCCCCTCGGGATCCCGACGCACGAGCTCACCGAGCGTCATCCCCGCCAACGGTCCTCGATCGACCACGCTCTCGCCCCGAGCGTGCTGGGCGAGGTCCCAGGACTCGCCGATGGGGCCCGCGGGGACGCCCGCCCGGTACCGCCCGATCCGCTCACCGCCCCAGACGAGGGTCTGGTAGACCGGTCGGAAGAAGAGTGGGTCGTAGAGGCGTCGCTGGCGTTCCATGGCGCCTATCTACCGCCTGAGGTCACGATGTGGAAACTTCGAAGACGACGTTGCCGGTGGCGACGGCGTTCTGACGTCGCCGCGACGCGCGGTTCCTGCCCGGCGTCCGTTTCCGCTATCATGCGCCCGCGCCCGGAGGCGCTCCTCATGCTCGAAACGTCGTCTCGCCTTCGTTACGTCCCCTTCGCGATCGCCGCTCTCGTCATCGGCTGCAGTGCCGACGAGACCGCGGGGGATGCCCCGATCCTCGCCGTCGACGTCGTGACCGACGTCTCGAGTGGCGACGTCGCCGGCTTCGACACCGGGCACGACGTGACCCCGGACGGGGGGACGGGCACGCCCGACGTGGTCGCGACCGGACCGGAGCCCATCCCTTACCAAGCGTGCTCCGAGAACGCCGACTGCCCGAGCGGCTTCTGCGTGGAGAGCGCCGACGGCCGAACCTGCACCCGGGAGTGCGTCGAGGAGTGCCCGGATGCGTGGCGTTGCGCCAACGTGTCGGTCGGGGGCGCCGATGTCGCGTTCATCTGCGTGCCCCGCTTCGTCACCCTGTGCATGCCGTGCCTCACGGACTCCGACTGCGCGGACGACGGTGGCCTCGCAGATGCGCGTTGCCTCGACTACGGCGCCATCGGGAGCTACTGCGGCGCCGCGTGTAACGCCGATAGCCCCGGCGCGGGCGCAGACGCCACGACGGACTGCCCCGAAGGCTACCAGTGCGACGCGGGCCAGTGCCGACGCCTCGCGGACGCGGGCGAATGCAGCTGCACGTGGAAAGCGGTCAAAGAGACCGCGACGACGTCCTGCGAAGCGACCAGTGAGATCGGGACGTGTCGCGGTGAGCGCGGCTGCCTCACCGGCACGCTGACGGCCTGCGACGCGCCGACCCCCGCGCTCGAGAGCTGCAACGGGGTCGACGACGACTGTGACGGCCAAACAGACGATGAGATCGCCGAGGTCGCCTGCTCCGAGACGAGCGAGTTCGGGACCTGCGTCGGCGTAACGACATGCGCTTCGGGCGTCCCCGGCTGCACCGCGCCGGAGCCGACCGCGGAGATGTGCGACGGGAAGGACAACGACTGCGACTCCCTCGCCGACGAGGGCTTCCCGGACACCGACCAGAATGGGATCGCCGACTGCGTCAGCGACGATGACGACGGCGACGGCGTCCCGGACCTCGCCGACAACTGCCCGGCGACGCCGAACACACAGCAAGAAGACCTCGACGGCGACGACGTCGGCGACGTCTGCGATCCAGACGTGGATGGCGACGGCGATCCGAACGTCACGGACTGCGCCCCCACCGATCCGGCGATCGGGAAGAACGCGACCGAGCTCTGCAATGCCAAAGACGACGACTGTGATCTGGCCGTCGACGAGGGCTTCCCCGACCTCGATCAGGACACCCTCGCCGATTGCGTCGACGACGATGACGACGCGGACCAAGTACCCGATACCACGGACAATTGCCCCGTCACGGCCAACACCTCGCAGACCGACAGCGATGGCGATGGCAAAGGCGACGCGTGCGAAGACGATCTCGACGGCGACGCCGATCCGGACATCACCGACTGCGCCCCGAACGACCCGACCATCCGCCACGGCGCGACCGAGGCCTGCAACGGGGCCGACGAGAACTGCAACGGCATCGTCGACGAAGGCTTCCCGGACACCGACGCGGACGGCGTCATGAACTGCCTCGACCTCGACGACGACGGCGACGACGTCGCCGACTTCGAGGACGTGTGCCCCCTCGACGACGACCCGGAACAGCTCGACACCGACACCGACGGCAAGGGCGACGCGTGCGACACCGACGACGATCAGGACGGCACCCCCGACGTCCTCGACTGCGGCCCTACCGATCCGGCGGTCTCCCCAAAGGCGACCGAGATCTGCAATAGCAAAGACGATGACTGCGACGGCGTCGCCGACGAAGCGGGCGCCTCGGGGTGCACTGACTACCTCTACAATGGCGATGGCGACAGCTTCGGCGTCGGCACCTCCGCTCAGTGTTTGTGCGCGCCCAAGGCGCCCTTCACGGCCGTCACGGGGGGCGACTGCAACGACCAGAACGGGCAGGTCTTCCCGGGCGCGTCCGAGGTCTGCAACGGCCAGGACGACGACTGCGACGAGCTGAAAGACGAAGGCGCGGCGGTCGGGTGCACCGACGGCTACGTGGACGGTGACAAGGATGGCGTGGGCACCGGCGACGTCGTCTGCGCGTGCTCCGGCACGGCCGGGACGGCGGCCATCGGCGGCGATTGCAACGACGCCGATGCGAGTGTGAAACCCGGCGCCCTTGAGCTCTGCAACGGCAAGGACGATAGCTGCAACGGCCTGACCGACGAACAGGGATCGCTCGGCTGTCAGGCCTACTACAAAGACGCCGACCAGGACGGGACCGGCAGCTCCGGCGAGATCCGGTGCCTCTGCGCGCCCGACGAGTCCGCGTCCTTCACGGCGGCGACCTCGGGCGACTGCAACGACGCGGACGCGGAGGTCGCGCCGGCGCATCCGGAAGTCTGTGATCTCAAAGACAACAACTGCAACGGCCAGCTCGACGAAGGCGTGCAGACCACCTTCTTCCTCGACGAGGACACCGACGGTTTCGGCGCGTCCTACTCGAGCAAGCTCGCTTGCGCGGCGCCGAACGGCTTCGTCGCCAAAGCGGGCGACTGCAACGACTTCAACGGGGCTATCTATCCGCAAGCCGTCGAGGCCTGTAACGACGTCGACGACGACTGCGATGGGCTCACCGACGACGGGCTCGCCACCCAGACCATCTACAAGGACAACGACGGCGACGGCTACGCCGCCCAGAACGCCGCCAAGCAGCAGAAGTGCAACATCCCGGTCGGATGGGTTCTCGCCCGCGACGCCGACGGTAACGGCAGCTCGGACTGGGACTGCTCGGACAGCGACGTGACGATGCTGCCGGGCGGCGCCACCATTTGTGGCGACGGCAAAGACAACAACTGCGACGGGATCATCGACCGCCTCTGCTTCACGGCCTGTGGCGGCGACTGGCCCTTCGAGCCGGCCTTCAGCACGGACGCGCCGTCCGCCCTGGTCGCCGATCTCCACGGCGATGGGACCCACGAAGTCGTCACCTACCACTCGTTTGGCTTCGCCATCCTCGGCGCCGACGGCCAGCCGCTCTACGACTACTCGGCGCCGAACTACAACTACGCCCGCAACGCGCCCGTCCTCGCCGACATCGACGACTACGCCTCATTCGGGGCTGGCATTCAATCCCTCGAGGTGCTGACGGGCAACGGTAGCGCGCCACGCTTCTACAAAGTCGGCGAGGACGGCGCCGTGTCGGTGTTCACGAACAACGAATACCTCTACGACGCGTCGCGATTCCTCTCCCGCGACATCGACTACGACGGCAAACCCGAGTTCGTATCGGCGACGTGGTGCGAGGCGGCCGGGTCCGAGCTCTATCGCTTCACGGCGCCGAGCACGATCAGCCTCGTCGCGAGCGTCCCGTCGCCCGACGGCGCGTGTCAGTACGCGAACGGTCGCGTCCTCACCGATCTCGACGGCGACGGGACCCCGGAGCTCGCGTGGGGCGACGGCTACAGCGTGCCCAACGCGCCGTCCTACTGGGCAGGGCGCATCTTCGCGCGCCGCTTCTCGGACCCACAGGCGCTCGCGGTCTCACCCTACTGCTCGGGCGAGTCGTGCTTCGATACCACGGTCCCCGGCTACTTCGGCGGCAGCGTCGATCAGCTCATCCGCTTGCCCGAGGAGCTTCGCGCGACGGCCACCCTGTTCTCGTCGAACACCGCAGGCGCCCAGAACCAAGGCGCCACCTACACCTATCGCTTCCGCCCCGACGGCACGCGCATCGAGGCCACCCCCGGCAACACCTACTGGAACGGCCTCTCGGACGTCGACGACGATGGCACTCCCGAGAACTTCGGGTTCGAAGCGGCCTTGACGGGCCTCTACGACTTGAACGGCGACGGTTACCCGGATCGCCTGCTCGCGTCGGGCAAGAGCCTCCGCGTCCAGCTCTGGAATCCGACGCAGAAGACCTACGTGACCAACGCGGGCTCCGACTTCCCGGTCACCGCGTCCTCGCTGGCGATCCGCGCCGCCTGGGACCTTGACGGCGACGGTCGCATCCAGATTCTGTCGGCCGACTCGGCCGGTTCGCTCTACTGCCACGAGCTCGGGCCGGACACCTGGAACCTGTACTCGAGCCTGCCGCCCAAGATCACGGCCGCGTACCGCACATGGCAATGGGACAACGACGAGCCCAACGAGGGTGCCGACACGACCGGCGACGGCGTCCCCGACCAGGTCGTCCGGCTCCCGTCGGCGCTGACGGCCACGGGCCAGTTCTACGGCCTCATCTCGACCGCGACCGACGAGGACTTCTACATGGTCGACGCCGACTGGAGCGGCAACATCTGCCTCCGTTCGCCGAAAGGCCGTAACTACGGGCTCCGTGTCTACGCCCTGCTCGACCGCTGGAACAACACCACCAAGCTCGCGCCGGCCGACGGGAAACCTGACGGCCTCATCTGGGAGAACGCCGGCACCGGCGTGCAGAAGTGCTTCACCGCGTCGGCGGTCAACCCCTACCGCCAAGGCGAGTTCCGATTCATCGTCGGGATCCGCTCACTCGATGGCACCTACTCGCCGCACTGGCCCTACTTCCTGCACACACCGAAATGAGCACCTACGAACTCCGAAGCTTCGACGTCCCGGACGGCGACTCGACATTGCGGGTCCACGCCGCGTGTTCACCCGGCTTCCCGAGCCCCACCGGAACACCTCGGGTCGTGCTCCTGCATGGCTCCGGGCTCTCCCACGTCGCCTTCTTAAGGGTCGGGGGACGGCTCACCCGGCGGGGCATCGCGTGGTTTGCCCCCGACTTCGCGGGCTCCGGCGAGACGGCCGCCGCGTCACCGGCCGTCGACCGCGCCATCGCACGTCGCGCGCTCGCCGAAGCCGGTGAGGGCGGCGCGTGGGTCGCGGGACACTCCTACGGCGGCGCCCGGGCGCTCGGGCTCGCGCTCGAGAGACCCGCCGGGCTCAATGGCCTGATCCTCTTCGAGCCGGCCGTGGTCCACGTGCTCAGGGATACGGGCGATGTGAACTGGCCCTCGGTCGTCGCCTTGCTCGACACCGGCCTCGGGGACCGACGCGCCTTCAACGCCGATCCCGAAGCCTGGCTCCGCGCCTTCGTGGACTTCTGGAGCGCGCCCGGCGACTACGACCGCATGCCGCCCGCCGAACGCGGCCGTTTCCTCGCCACCGCCGGGACCGTCTTCGCGGAGGTCCACGCGCTCATGGAAGACACCGTGAGCGCCGCCGACTACGCCACTCTCGACGTCTCGGCGTCGGTCTGGGACGGCGACAGGTCACCCCCAGCGGCCCACGCCATCTGCCAGCGCCTGCGTGCGGTCTTGCGCAGCACGGACGCCCAGAGGCTCCCGGGTGGTCACATGACGCCCTTCACCCACCCGGACGCGTTTTGCGACGCGCTCGCGGCCCGCCTCCTCCCGCAGGCACCCTCCGGGGCGCCCCCGTCCGCGTGAGCGTCGGGCTCGCGTATTTCGGCGTCTTCCTCCTCGCGCCGCTGACCACCCTCGTCACGGTGCTCCTCGCCGCCGGGCTCGTCCTCGCCACGGTCACCGCGCTGTTGGGATCCGGCTCCTGGTCGGCCTCCTGGCGTCTATGGGCGCTGCCGCTCGTGGCGCTCCTCGTGCTGATTCGGCGCGCCATCGGGCGCTCGTGGCGCCGCCTGCGTGCGCGTGGGGTCGTGGACCTCGACGCGCTCGCGAGCGGCCCACCTCGGCCGGACGTCGGCCCCAAAGCCAATGGACTTGGGATCTTACGAAGGGCCGGCCTCCCGACGCTCCCGGGTTTCGTGGTGACCCGCCGCGCCTTCGAGGGCCTCACCGGTCCCGCGCTGCGCCGGCGGCTCGAGGAGGCGCTACGCCAAATGGCCCGGGACGCGAGCGCCGTGCCCGGCATCGTGCCTGACACCGCGGTCGTCCGCAGCAGCTTCGAAGGCGAAGACGGCGCAGCGTCCTCCGGCGCCGGTCGCTACGCCACGCTCCGCGACGTCCCAATGCGGCCGGATGCCGTGAGGGACGCGATCGCAGCGGTCTTCGGGCAGGCCGGCCCGGCTCGCGGCGGCGTCATTGTTCAGCCCCGCGTCGAGGGCATCTTCGGCGTGGTCGCGACCGTCGATCCGCGGACGGGCTTCCTGGAGACGGCGCTCGTCCAACGCCACCACCTTGAGGGCCCCGAGGCACACGAGGTGAACGTCACCACCGAGGTCGTGAGCCGTCTCGTCGGTCACACCGAGCCCGCTGTCGTGGCGCTCGACGCGCTTCAGGCCGAGCGAGGGCCACACGCGGTCCCCATGGAAGCGGAGGTCTTCTGGCCCGATGACGGCGAGGGACGCCCACTCTTCCTTCAGTTACGGCCACTTCACGGCGTCCCCGTGGCCGCCACCTTCGTCAATGGGGGGCCAGCCGCGTTGCCGCCCGTCCCGCTCTCTCCGCCGTCGCGACGCCGTTATCTCGGCCAATCCCTCACCGGCGCGCCCATCACGCCCGACGACGCCGCCCGGACGCTCGCCGCACGTCTCACCGAAGTCGTCTCGCCACTCGGTTATGTGCCCTACGATGCGGCGGATGTCCGCGAATATGCAGGGCGTTTCTACGTCCGCCACCGCCCCCACGATCGCCCACGCGGCGTCGGGCTCGTGCGGTACGCCCTGGCGCTCGTGGGGGTGCGGCGCCGCCCCCGAGACCCCGTGCTGGCCGGCGCGCACCTGGCCCTGCTCGCCGACGCGTGGTGGTCCATCCTGCTCGCGTCGGCGCCGGCGCTTGGGGACGACGCGCGCCGGGCCCTGCTGGCCGGCGTTCAGCCGCTCGGGCGCCCGAACACGCCCGAGGAGCTGCTCGATCCCGGCTACCTCCTCGATTGGCCGCCCTGGGCCCCGCCCAAAGGAGTGCCCATCCCGGTCACGGGCCCCATCGGCCATCGGCTGTGGGTGCGCTTCTGCATCTGGCGCTTTCGGTCCTTGCTCCTCGCGCGTTTCGAGGCCCGGGAACGTGTCCTGGCCGAGAGCCGTCGCGTCCGCGAGTCGATGGACGGCGCCGCGCTCACGGGAGACGGGATCGCGCGCTGGCGCGCCGAGTGTATGGCTCCTGCGCCCTCGGTCCTCCACGAGCCGTCCCAGGCCACCTCGACCACCCCGGATGAGGCCGAGCTCCGTTACGGCCCTGCCGTCCGCGGCGCCGTGGTCGGCATCCTCTGCTTCGACGACCCCGACCCCGTCATTGTGGGGCCGACCGGCGTGGAGCCCCACCCGGGCCCCGATCGTCCGCTCATCCTCTACGTCGCCGACGCCCGCCCTGGGCACGCCGCTCACTTCCCGCGTATCGCCGGCCTCATCGTCGAGCGCGGCGGCCCTCTCTCTCACCTCGTCCTCCTCGCGCGCGAAGCCGGGATCCCGACCGTCATCGGGCCGCGCCCATCCTTCCCCGCCGGCGCCCTCGTCACGCTCGACGGCGGCAGCGGCGCCCTCGCACGCATCGACGCGACCCGAGTCGCCCGCACCCGCGCCTCGGAGCCGTCCCCATGACGTGGGTCCTCCTCTGGCTCGCGTCGTCGGCATTGGCGGTGACGCTCGTCGGCGCCCACCTCGGCGTCGGCCTCACCACGATGGCCACTCGGCTCAGGCCCTGGGTCGGTGCCCTCGGGCTCGCGCTGGCCTGGATGATCGTGGAGCCGCTCGAGGGCCAGAACGACGGTGACGACCCGACGTCGCTGCTCCCCCGCCTGTTCAAGTGGGCCTTCTTCGCCGGCACCCTCGCTGGTCTCCGGGGACCGGAGCGGCTTCTCGCGGTGCCGCTCCTGACCCTCGGTCAAGGCGCCGCGATCGCGTTCATCGTCGGCCCCGCAGAGCGTCTCGTGTTCGACGGAACCGGGATCCGAGCGGCGTGGGCGGCGGACAAGACGACCGCGCTCGAAGGCTACGTCCGCAGCGCCTTCGAGTCCGTCTGGGGGACCTCGCTCGACTACCCAGCGGGGCTCGTGTTCGACTACCTCGGCGTCTTCGTCCCGTGGCTCCTGCCCGCGGCCGCCACGTTGCTCGGCGCCTTCGCGTGGGCGCTCTTTCGAAGCGTGACGGCCGGGCAGGGCGCCCCCGTCTTCCCGGCCTTCCCGAGGCGCGCTTTGGCCCTCGTGGCGCCGCTCGCCATCCCACTCTGGTGGCTCCCTGGGGACGGCCCCCCCGCGGTCGTGGTCCACGACATCGCCCGAAGCGTGTGGCTGCTCCACGTCGTGGCCTCGGTGTTCACGCTGCGAAAGTGCAGCGTCTCCGGACGCTTCCGGCGTTTCGGGCTCGATGGCGCCATGCTCGGGACGCTCCTCGTGCTCCTGCCCGACGTGGCCGGGCTCGTGATCGGCCTCGCCGGGTCGGTCCACGCCGCGCTGGCCATCACCCACGTCGCCCACGCGGTCGGACGGACCCTCGTGAGCCTCAGCGGTCCCGTCGCGGTGCTGTCGGCCATGGCGTCGGCCCTCATCCTCAACGAAGTCGACATCGAGGTCCGCAACCCCCAAGCCGGCGCCCGAAGCGCGACGGTCGGCCGCGCCATGGCCGAGACACCGACGCGTGCGCGTGAAGGGTGTGAGGCCCAGAACCTCACGGTCTGCGAGGTCTCTCATTTTCGCGACGTCGCCGGTCAGGACGGCGCCCGCGGGACGTGGACGTGGGTGCGCATCCCCAGCGGTCGTCTTGGCGCGACCACTTTCGGCGCCGCCACCCAGGTCACAGGTCCCGACGGTGGGGTCTCCACGCTGGCCGTCGCGGCCCCTTACCTCATCGACGTGTTCGGCGACGCCTCTCCACCATCGCTCCCGGTCCTCTGCTGCCCGCGTCGGACCGGGGCGCCGGCCCGATGACGTCGATCGTGTCTATCGGGGCTACCCATCGGGGCATCGAGGCGCTAAGGTCCGCGACCGTCATGAGCGTCCTCTTCGCCCTCCTCTACGCCACTACCGCGTCGTCGCAGGCGGCACTGCCCGCGACGCAGGTCGAGTTCCGCGATCTCGCCCCCGGCGTGCGCCACGCCACACTCCTCGACGGCGGCGCTGAAGCCTTCGAGCTCGACCTCACCCGGGTGGCGCTTCAGGTCGTCGAGTCGCGCGGGCAGGGTCGCCCGACCGCCGTCGTCGCCGACCTCGCCCCGGCAGCAAAGGCGCTGGTCGCCGTCAATGGCGGCTACTTTGACGAACGGGGCCGCCCGCTCGGCCTCCTCGTGAGCCGCGGCAAGCTCCTGAACCGCCTTCGCCGCACCGACTGGGGCGTCTTCAGCGTCGACGAGACCGGCCGCGCCGAGCTTGTGCACACCCGTGACTACCGGACGACCACATCGCCCGAGTTCGCCGTGCAGGCCGGCCCCCGCCTCGTGGTGGATGGGCAGATCTTGAAGCTGAAGCCGCAGTGGGATCGCCGCACGGCGATCGGGATCACGACCGATCCCCATCGCGTCGTCATCATCGTCACGCGCACCGCCGTCTCGCTCGACGCGCTCGCCCACCTCTTCAAAGACGGGCTCGGTTGCCCCTTCGCGCTCAACCTCGACGGCGGATCGTCGACGCAGCTCTGGGCCGACGCCGGTGGGGTCACGGCCATCCCGGGCTTCGCCGTGGCCAACGCGGTCGCGGTCGTCCCGCGAGCCCCGGCACCGGCCAGCGCGCCGTGAGCGTTCGAGGCTGGATACGCGCCGCCGCGATGGCGTGGCTCCTGGCGTCGCCGCTGGCGTGCGTCACCACGGGGACCGATCGGGCGAGCGACACCGTCACGGGCGCCTCAAACGAGGACGCTCCCGGCTTTCAGGTCGACTCGCCCGGTGCCAAGTCACTTCGAGCCGAGCTGCTCTCGGCGCTCGAACGCCGGGACGCGGCCGCGGTCTGGGCGCTCCTCGGCCCCGGCCCACGCGCTCAGATGGGCGGCGCAGAGGCCCGCTTCGCGCGGTGGTGCGAGCGCTACTGCACCGAATGGCTCATCGAGGCCGCTGCGACCAGCGCGACGCCCATCGAACGCGTGACTTGGGGCGACGTCGTCGTTCAAGTCGACGGTGAGCTGGCCCGCGTCGCCGCCGGGCCTGGGGTCCCGAAGGGCGGCAGCCCCGAGGCCGTACTCGGCCGCCTCTGCGACACCCTGCGAGGGCTCGCGAGCGACCCGCTCTTCGACGCGTCCCGTCGCGGCGCGTGGTCTCGCCTCGAAGGCGGGCTCGCCCGCGCGACGGCGCGGCCCGGCCCTGCGGACGTCACCTGGACCCTTCGCGTCGATGGTGGGAGCGCCGTCTTCACGCGCGACGGCGACCGGTGGTCCGTGCTGCGCTTCGACACCCTCCCGCCTTGAGGGACGGCTTCTCTCAGAAGTTCGCGTGATCGCTGGAGATAATGGTTGCGAGCGCGCCGTCGAAGGGGCCGCTCGGACCCGGCGGCGCGCCCGCGAACCCGTACCACGTCATGCCGTCGACGGCTTTGACCCACTTGAGTGGGCGGCCGACTTTGGACGAGCACCAGGCCCGCGCTGCGTCGATGGCGTATTCGATGATGGACTCGCCTGCACAGGTCGCCTTGAAGCTCATGGCGCGGAACTGTACACCGACCGGTCGTGCGACACTACACGACCCATGACGTCGACGAGCTCGAGTCCCGATTGCGCGCCGAGCTACCGGGCTTCCGGATCGCCTACAAAGACGAGTCCCGATTCCAGCGTGCCATCGCCGCGTTCGTACGCCCCTTCAACCGGCGCTACCTCAGCGACTACACGACCGTCCTTGGCCGCACCGTTTGGATGCCGAGCCGGGACTGGCGGACTCGTCAGTCGCCCTACGCCCTGATCGCGCTCCTCCGCCACGAGGCGGTGCATCTCCGCGACATGCGGCGCTTCCCCCTCATCTTTCCAATCACGTACGCGTTGCTCCTCCCCGCCGGGCTGACCATGCGCGCCGTCTGGGAGGCGCGCGCATATCGCGAGTCGATGAAAGTCGAGGTCGAAGCCACCGGCGCCGTCGCGACGGCGACCCTCGACGCCCTCGTTCGCCGCTTCGCCGGACCGGAGTACCTCTTCATGTGGGCGGCGCCGAGGGCGGTCCGGCGGCACTTCGAACGTGTGGCGGCGGAGGTCCTCGCCGAGGTCGAACAGGAGGGGCGTGACTAGCACCTCGGCCGATCCCCTCGGATCGCGTTCGATCTACGAAGTGGGCTTTTTCGTGGCAAGTCGGCCCGGGCGTTATAGTCACGCCTCAAGCGACGCGTGCGTTGGCCGAGATCCAATGGCGCGACGCACGCGGCGGCGAGCCCGTCCAGGTCCAGCGGTACTTTTCATGATCGCTGGGCCAGGGACCCGCAACCATAGCCGCGAGTCGCGTTTCCACTGACGGAGGCCCCGCACATGTCCCAAGCCCCTGGAGAAGGTCACGAGGCGCTACCGCTCCTCCCAATCGTCCAGCCCACGCTGCCCGACTGGGAGACCTTGGCCGCGGATTTCAAGGCCATCGCCGCGGACCCGAAGATCACCGTTGGTAAGTACGTTCGCCTCCTCGAGGCCGAGGTCGAGCGTCGCCTCGACGTCCGTCACGCGATCGCCGTCTCATCGTGCACGAGCGGGCTGATGCTCGCCGTGCGCGCCCTTGGCGTCACCGGCGAAGCGATCTTGCCGCCCTTCACGTGGTCCTCGACCGGCCTCTGCTTGCTTTGGGCCGGCGTCGAGCCCGTCTTTGCGGACATCGAGCCGGGTCGCTACACCCTCGATCCGGCGTCGTTCGAACGCGCCATCACGCCGCGCACCACGGCGGTTCTACCGGTCACTATCTTCGGCGTCCCCCCCGACCTCGACGCCATCGAGGACATCGCGCGTCGTCGCGGTCTCACGGTCATCTACGACACGGCGCAGGGCCTCGGCTCGACGTGGCGCGGGCGCCCGCTCGGCGGCTTTGGGCACGTCGAGGTCTTCTCGATGAGCCCGACCAAAGTCGCGACCTCGGTCGAAGGAGGCCTTCTCACTACGAACGACGACGCGCTGGCCAGTAAGCTCCGCCGCATGCGGGACTACGGCAAAGCCGACGACGGCGACATCGACCTCCTGGGCCTCTCGGCACGCCAGAGCGAGCTCCACGGCGCAGTGGGCCTCCGTACGGTGCAGGCGCTCGACGCGGCCATCGACGCGCGCGCCCGTCTCGTCGCCCGCTACTACGAGGGGCTCTCGGACCTCCCCGGTGTGGCCTTCCAGACCGTCCCGAAGGACACCACGACCACCTGGAACTATGTCACCCTCTTCCTGGCGGGCGACGACCTCGGCAAAGACGGCAAGCCCGATCCGGTGAGGGCCGGCGCCGTCACCAGTCGCGTCCACGACGCCCTCGAGGCCGTGAAGATCCAGACGAAGCGGTACTTCTACCGTCCGCTCCACCAGCAGACGGTCTACGCGGCGTTCGCCGAACGCGCCCGGGGGACCGTGCCCGTGGCCGAGCTCGCGAGCGCGCGGGGCCTCGCGCTCCCGCTCTACTCGCACATGGCCGACTCGGACGTGGACCGCGTCATCGACGCCGTGCGTACGGCGTGGGCCCAGGAGCGCTCACGGTGACGGACCTGAGCCGAGTGCAGCTCCGTCGCGCGCTCGTGATGGTGCACGATCTCGTGGTGACGGCGATCGCGT
>JADMJS010000366.1 GCA_018780435.1 Myxococcales bacterium | reverse complement strand
TTCCCAAGCTGAATGTCGCGAGTTCGAATCTCGTCGCCCGCTCCAGAGAAAGCCTCGGTCCTTGACCGGGGCTTTTTGCGTTTGGGGTCATGGGCGCTCCCCGTCCGACGGCGACATCGCCACAATCGAACTTGGACGTGGGGCACGGAGCCTCAGTTTCGAAGGTGAGGGCCCTCGGAGTCCGCGCCACCTGCAGCAGCTTCGCGCCGCTTGCCGAGGCCTCGTGGCTGCTGCACCCTAGTTGCATGAGCGCCGCAACCACCGCCGATGACATCTTGCTCACGCACCCGATCGACCCCTGGGTCGACGTGGTTTTCAAGGCGCTCTTCGGCAGTCCATCCCACACTGACCTGCTCGTCGACTTCCTGAACGCGGTATTGCGTCCCGAGAACCCAATCGTGGGCGTCCAGCTCGCCGACCCCGCCGGCGAGCGGCTCGGCGTCGCCGACAAGGCCGTCACGCTCGACGTGAAGGCTCGCGACGCGAGCGGCCGGGCGTTCAACGTCGAACTCCAGCGCTGGCGCCACCCGGCCCTGGCCGAGCGCGCGCTCTACTAGTGGAGCGCGCTCTACAACGGTCAGATCACCCTGGGCGAGGGCTACGTCGACCTCGCCCCAGCGGTGTCGATCTGGATCGTCGGCGAGCCGCTGTGGCCGGATCAGGGCCCGCACCTCCACTTCGAGCTGCGGGAGGTACACGCTGACCTCCAACTTACCGACCACTGTGCCATCCACTTCCTCCAGCCCAGGCGGTGGACTGGCTCGGCCGAGTCCGCAGCGACGGGAGAGGACGCCTGGCTCTGCTTCTTCCGTGACGCCGCCCAGTGGACCCGACTCCCACCGTCGCTCACTACCTCTGACTCGATGAGGCAAGCCATGGCCGTCCTCCGCCAGTTCTCCGAAGTCGAGCTCGACCGACTCGCGTACATCACGCGTCGCGACAAGGAGCTGCTCCAGCAGACCATGACCAACGCGCTGGCACGCGCTGAACGGGCTGCCGCCGACGCGGACCGGCGCGCGGAGGAGGAGAAGCGGAGGGCCGAGGACGAGAAGCGACGGGCCGAGGACGAGAAGCGAAGGGCCGAGGACGAGACGCGGAGAGCCGAGGAGGCCGAGGCCGCCAACGCTCGACTCCGGGAGAAGCTCCGAAGCCTCGGGGTCGACGCAGACGATTGACCGCGGCCCTCTCCCCCGCCGTCTCGGCCCTCGACCATGCCCGATGTGGCAGCCCATGCGGTAGACTGGCTCTGCCGAGTCCGCAGCGACGGGAGAGGACGCCTGGCTCTGCTTCTTCCGTGACGCCGCCCAGTGGACCCGACTCCCACCGTCGCTCACTACCTCTGACTCGATGAGGCAAGCCATGGCCGTCCTCCGCCAGTTCTCCGAAGTCGAACTCGACCGACTCGCGTACATAACGCGTCACGACAAGGACCTGCTCCAGCAGACCATGACCAACGCGCTGGCACGCGCTGAACGGGCTGCCTCCGAAGCGGATCCGTACGTACGCTATAGTAACAGCTCGTTCACCCGCCCCGGCGCCGAGTCGCGATCGCGGCCCTCGGGCCGTCTCCGATGAGAGATTCTAAGAGATTCTGAACGCTGCTGTCAGTGCGACCTTCGTGGAACACTGGTGTCAGCGCGATCTTCGCGATCTTCGACCGCGATTCTCGCGAGCGTGATCCCCGCGGAACACTGCTGTTAGCGCGATCTTCGCGTAACGTGGCGGCAGACAATGTGGACCTATGTCTTGGATTCCTCGTGGCCTGGGTCACCCGCTGAGACTTGCTCTGGACATCACTCTCGCCCACGCGCAGCATCGAGCCGACTCTGGCTACTCCGCCGGAAACGAGCACGGAACCAGCGGCGCACGAAGCTCCCCCAAGAGGTGGATTCCCATGACTGTGGACGACGCCCGAAAAACCATCCTCCAAATCGACAACGAGATGCGTTCCCGCTACAAGTCTCTCAAGGATCAGGTCCAACCGCACCTCGGGCCCTTCATCGTCGTTGCCAATGGTCCCGATGGCGGCACCTACTGGCTCATCGAGAACAATCTCGTCGTCGAGAAGAGCGACCCGATCGACGTCATGTTTCAACTAGCCAAATCGATTGCCCACATCCCGCTGGGCACGTTTTCCGTTCTCGCTCCCTACCTTTCCGACGTTGTTCCGCCTCACCACTGCAAGGCTGGCGACATTGATCCTCACGACCTCGCGATGGTCGCCTTCACTGGACCTACCTCCACCGGCTGGGTCCAACCACTCCAAGACTGGGGCATCTTCATCGAAGCCACACGGCTTGCACTCGCGGATGCCGAACTTCCCGACGACCTCTACGCGTCGTCAACGAGAATCTGCGAGGCCGCCACGAGGTTCATCGGAAAGACCATCAGCCAGAGCGACTTCTCGATGAAGGACTTCGAGGAGTTCACGGGGGGGATCTTCCCCGACATATCGACGAACATGTACTGGGCCGCGAAGGTGCAGATCCAAGCCGTTGTTGAGCTCATGAGCCGCTGGAAGAGGCAGCTCGGAGCGAGGTGGCGTGACGTGTACGTTCTCGTTTACTCTATGTGGACGACCAGTGTCCTGAACCAGAACACGATCATCATCAGGCGCTTCCTTGACGCTGACCGCGTCAACACACATCTCCTCGACATCATCGCCGATCAGCTCCCAGTGATGGACCCTGTGGGTGTCGGCTCCGAGAACCTCGCCCGAATCGTCCAGGACAACATCGCCGCAGAGATGATCTTCCCTACCAGCCAGACGACAGCCAGCGCGCTCAAGGGCAAGGAAGATCTTCTCGCCCAGGAAATTCTCAAGCTTCTCGGGGACGATATCTCCACCGAGGTCGCAGCGGCCTCCTGCCCCTTTGGCCACACCCGAAACCGGCGAGTACCGGCGTCACCTGAGCCCGAGGTGGCAGGATACCCAGCCGAGACTGTTTGAGGCCGCCGTTCAAATCGTTCCAGTAAGAATCCCGAGTAGTTCCGCGAGTCTCCATCACCCTGTCGGAACGGCGTTGGTGTAACTGCTCGGAATCATTGCGTCGGCGCCGGCTTCGGCCACCGCTCCCGGTCTCAGTAGGTCGACTGCCGCTGGAATCGGGTGATCCGCGGGCGACTCGGCAGCGACGACCCAGTTGGTCTCAACGAAGACGTCACGCTCCGAAACCCGCCTGTCTGCTCGCCTGTGTAGTTCACCGCAGTCGGCCGCCGGTCGACGTCGCTGGAACTCCGTATTTTGTGGTGGGCGCCTATGTAGTCCGACGGTGAGCGCGTCGTTACATCCGTCACCCGACCAGAACCACGACGTTCCCTCGCTTCCGGCCCGAGTCGACTCGGGCGTGCGCCTCGGCGATGGCGTCCATGGAGTAGACGCTGTCGATGACGACCTCGTAGTCCCCGCGGGCGGCGAGGGCGCACAGGTCGAGTAAGGCCTCCTTTCGCTCTACGGTCACGCCGGCGATGACGCGGTGACCGCTCAGGCGACCTTGAAGGGGCGCGAGGAGCAGTCCTGGCAGGTCGCACAGCACGCGGGCGAGGCGCCCACCCGGGGCGAGCCGGCGCCGGCATACCGAATAGGGAGCCGTCCCGGCCGCGTCGACGATCACGTCCCACTGTGGCGAATCGGCGGAATCGGCGAAGGGGTCTTGTGCGCGGTAGTCGATGGTATGAGCGGCGCCCATGCGTTCGACCAGCGCTGCGTTCTCGGCGCTGCACACGCCCGTGACCACCGCGCCGCGCCGTTTGGCCAACTGAACGACGGCCAGTCCGACGGCGCCCGATGCGCCGACCACGAGGACCCGCTCGCCCGGCTTCACCTCGCAGCGGTCGAGGTAGTGGCTGGCGGTGAGACCCCCAAACGCGATGGCCGCAGCGGCCTTCACGTCGAGCCCCGACGGGCGCGGCACGATCAGGCCGTCCGCGGGCAGCACAACCTCCTCGGCGTGGGCGCCGAGCTTGGTGCCGGTGACGGCGATGACCGCGTCGCCGGCCCGGAACGCCGTCACCCCGTCACCGACGTCCGTCACGATCCCCGTTAGTTCCGTGCCAAGGACTTGCTGGCGCGGTCCGGACCAGCCGAAGGCGAGCCGCAACACGGCGCCGAAGCCCCGGGGCAGTCGAGCGCCGCGGATGCGTGCGTCGCCGATGGTGACGGTGGTGGCCTCCACCAAAACCCGCACGGTCCCGGGCCGAAGGGCAGGGCGCGGTGCGCGTCCGAGCACGATCACGTTTGGCGGGCCATAGTGGGGCACACGGGCGACGCGGATGGTCGTTTGGGTGAGTGCCGAGGCGGGGATGCTGGTGAGCTGGGCGTTCATGGCGTTCTCCTTGACCCCAGCCTGCCGGATGGGCCGGAGATGCCAACGCGCGATTTCGTGCAGCACCTGTGCGAACATGCACGCATGCAGTGGGACGATCTTCAGTACGCGCTCGCGGTCTCTCGGGAGGGCACCTTGACCGGCGCCGCCGAGCGCCTCGGGGTGAGCCACACGACCGTGAGCCGGCGCCTGCGCGCCCTCGAAGACGCGCTCGGCTCTCGCCTCTTCGAGGGCGGTCCGGACGGCTACCGGCCGACCGAGGCCGGCCGTGAGCTGATCGAGGTCGCGGCTCGCGTCGAGACGGACCTGCTCGCCGTGAAGGGGCGCGTCCTCGGCCACGACGCCCGCGTCGCCGGTCCCATCCGAGTCACGATGATGGAGCTCATCTTCCGCGGTCTCCGTGAGGACGTCGGCGACTTCGTGAGAGTCCACGACGGGGTCGAGGTTACCGTCGCGGCCACCGACGATGAACTCTCGCTCGGGCGACGCGAGGCCGACGTGGCGTTTCGGCTCACCAACACGCCGCCCGAGACGCTCGTCGGTCGGCGTATCGGCGCGATGCAGTTCGCCGCGTACGCCAGCCGCGACCTCGTCGCTCGGGTGGGGCAGGGGGCTCCTCTCGGCGCCTATCCGTGGATCCTCTGGGACGAGCGCCTCGACTTCCGCTGGCTCGACGCGTGGCTCGCCCAGAACGCGCCCGGCGCAACAGTCGCCATGCGCGTCGACGTGAGCAACGCGGCGATGCACGAACTCATTGCAGCGGGGATCGGGGTTCAGTTCCTCGCGTGCCTCCACGGCGACGCCGATCCCGCGCTGGTCCGGGTCGGCCCGCTCGAACCCTACGCGCGGCGCGACCTCTGGGTCCTGACCCTCCCCGAGCTGCGTAAGTCCCCGCGAGTACGAGCCTTCATCGACTTCATGGAGCCGCGAATCCGAGCTTGGCTCGCGGGGCCTTGCGTGAGCTGATCGTCATTGGAGGCGCGGCGCCCGGACACCTTCGCACTCTTGACACCCGACAGCGCTTCATCGGAGCCTGTCCCGACATCGGGAGAGGAACCATGTTGCACCGTCTCGTGCCCGCGCTCGTCCTGCTGGCGACGTCGTCGCTCGCCATCACGCCCAAGGAACGCCTCGCAGCACTGGAGTCCGCCGCGGCCAGTGGCGACGTCGAGGCGCGTCGCCGGCTCGTTCGAGCCCTTCGCGCTGGCGACGGCGTCCCCGTCGACGAGAAGCGCGCCTACGCCCTCGCGAGCGAACACGCCGCGACCGATCCCGACCTGCGCTGCCAGCTCGCCTTGCGGCTGCGTGACGGGAGTGTCGCGGACGGCCTGAAGCCCGACACCGCCGCGTCGGACTCGGGCGTTCAGAAGGCGGCCGAGGACGGGTCGCCCTTGTGCCGCAGCGTGCTCGTTTGGCGGTCGCTCGACCCGGACGCGAAAGCCATCGACGCTGCAACCGTCGAACGCTACCTCAGCCCGGAGCTGACAGATGGTCCGCTCGCCGTCCTCGCCGCCGGCGCTACGGTTCTCGGACGAAGGCCTGGGGACAGCGCCGCTGCCCGGGTCCGCCTTGCCGCGCTCTACCAGACGGCACTCGCGGCCCAAGACCACTACGTCCTTCGCCTCGTCGGGCGGATGATGGAGCTCATCGACGCTGCCAAAGTCGTCCATGACGGGCTCCCCAGCTCGCGCGAGGCTCTCGAAGCCTGCGCGGCGCTCGACAGCGCCGCCTGCATGGAGGCGCTCGGCCGACCGCTCGATGATCCCCGGACCACGCGGTGGCTCGAGCGCGCCGTCGACCTCGGGTCGATCGAAGCGGCCGGCATGCTCGGCTATCAGCGGTACTACGGGCTCACCGGAAAGCCTGACAAGGCCTCGGGCGCCGCACTGCTCGCGTCCGCGGCCAAACAGGGCGACGCGGCGTCGGTCGTCTCCTACTCCCGGGTCCTGTACTTCGATCAGGTCGACGGTATGGACGCCGCCGCGGCACGCGCCGAAGCCCGCCAATTGCTGCTCCCGCTCAGCGAATGGGAGGCCGCCTCGGTGTGGTACGTGCTCTGGCTCATCGACGTCCAGAGCGCCGACGAGTCGATTCGAAAGGGCGCTTACGCCCTGCTCGAACGTGCGGCGAAAGCGGGGGATCGGGAGGCGCAAGCGGACCTCGGCCTCGAACGCGAGAACGCGGGTCCCCTCGGCCCGGCCGACGTCGGGGAGGCGAATCGGCTCTATGCGCTCTCGTCCGACCAGGGGCTGTCCCGTGCGTCCGTCTATCTCGCCAACAACCTCCTCCGCGGCGTCGGGAGCCCCGTCGACTTGCCACGCGCTGAGCGGCTCTATCGCACCGCGGCCGACGCGGGGGCCATAGAAGCGCAGTACCGTCTCGGGCTGAGCCTGACCTGGGGCTGGCTGGGCCGCCCGGCCGAGATACCGGACGGTCGCACGTGGATCGCGAAAGCAGCCGAGGCCGGCCATCCGGACGCCATGGCGTTGCTCGGGGAGCTCGCCTTCAAGGGCATCGGCGGGGCCGTTGACGGCGCGGTCGCGCTGAAGTGGTTCGACGCCGCCGCCCGAGCCGGCTCCACCGACGGCGCGTTCTGGCTCGGCGTCGCGTACGCCAACGGCGTGGGCACCGAGGCGTCGCCCACGAAGGCGCTGGAGTGGCTCGACGTGGCCGCCCGAGGCGGTGACAGCCGCGCTCGGGTCCGGCTCGGCATTCGTCTGCTCGATGGTGACGGCGTGCCGGCGGACCCGGCGCGTGGCCTCGCGCTCCTCGACGGCGCCGTCAAGGACGGCCTCGCGGGTGCACGGGAGGGGCTGGCGCGTGCGCTCCTCGACGGCACCGGTGTGACCAAGGACGTCCCTCGCGGCGTCGCCCTCGCTCGCGAGGCGGCGACGTCCCAAAGCCCCGACGGGCTCTTCCTCCTCGGTCTCCTGAATAGGCGTGGCATCGGGATGCCGGCCTCGGACGCCGAGGCAAGGCGGCTCTACCTCGAGGCGGCTGACGCCGGCCACCTCGAAGCGGCGCTCTTCGGCGGCTCGATGGCGCTCTACGGTGAAGGCGGTCCCGTAGACCTACTGCGTGCGATCCCGCTCATGCAGGCCGCCGCCAACGATGGATACTACCTCGCGCAGCTCAGGCTCGGCTGGTGTTACATCGAGGGGACCGGTGTCGCCGTAGATCGGGCGCGCGGCGTCTCCCTCGTGCGTCTCGCCGCCGAAGGTGGTCATGCGGACGCCCAGAACGACCTCGGGATCTTGCTCCGCGACGGAGAGCCGACGGCTGCGCAGCTCGCCGAAGCGGTGGAATGGTTCCGAAAGGCCGTCGCCGGCGGTTCAAACCACGGGAAAGCGAGCCTCGGGCACGCGCTCCTCTCCGGACTCGGTGTCGCTCGGGACGTCGACGCAGGCGTGACGCAGCTGCGCGAAGCGCTCCGAGGTGGAAACGGATGGGCCGGGCTGATTCTCGGGCGCCATTTTCTCACGCAGACGCCGCCCGTCGTGGGTGAAGCCCGAGACGCACTCATCGCGGCGGTCGACGCCGGTGAGCGCGATGCCATTCCAGAGCTCGCCGACCTCCACATGCCGAGCGGACTCGAGCCGGATCCGACGCGACACCGGAAGTACCTCGAGCTCGGCGCCGAAGCGGGTCACGTCGGGTGCACTCGCGAGCTCATCGTGAACTTCCCAGACTCCCCGCTCGGGCCGCAGAAGCTGGTTGCGCTCGCCCTCGGGGGCGACGCGGAGTCGATCGAGCTGCTCGGAGGGCTGTTCATGATCGACCACCCGGGGCTCGCTCCGGCCGCCGCGGACATCCTGAAGCTATTTCGGAAGCGCGCTGAAGCGGGTGAGGCCCAAGCGATGTTCATCGTCGGGGGGGCCCTGATTCGCCGGGGCGACGACGCTGCGGGCCAGAGAGAGGGCTGTGAGTGGGCCGAGCGGTCCGCGAAAGCGGGCCATGCACAAGGGCGGTGTCTCGTCGGCATCTGCCTCGCGAGCGGCCTAGTGGGCGAGAGGCAGCTCGGCCCGGGGGCGGACGCGCTGCGGCAATGTTTGAAGAGCGTCCCCAAGGTTGCCGCGCCCATGCTGCTGAGCCTCATGAAGGACGCGGGGCTCGAACCCGCCGACGTCGGCGAGCGTGGGCGGCTCCTCCTCGCGGCCGTCGAGGGTGGGAGCGACGAGTACGCGTACGAGTTGGCCGTCGCCAAGCTCTACGGCGAACACGAGGTTCAGGTCGACGAAGAGGGGGGCGCGAAGCTGGTCGAGCGTTTGGCCGAGGGTGGAAATGCGCAGGCGCAGGCGCTCCTCGGTGCGCTCTACCTCGACGGCACCGGGGTGAAGCGCGATTTCTCCGAAGCCGCTCGGTGGCTCCGGAAGTCGAGCGACCAAGGGCACTCGTTCGCCAGAGGCCTCTTGTCGCGAATGCTCCTCGACGGAGACGGCGTCACGGCAGACGCGCGGGAGGCCGTGCGACTCGCCGAAGAGCCCGCGAAGGCCGGGAATACTACGGCCGCGCTCGTACTCGGGCTCGCGGCGCTCTACGGCATGGAGCGCAGCCGGGACGTCGCCGAAGCCGAGAAGTGGCTGCTCGTCGCGGCCGACGCGGGGCTGATCCGTGCCTTTTGGGCGCTCTCCGACGTCTATCGCGAGGGTGGCGACGGCATCGAGCCGGACGACGTGAAGGCGCTCTCGTGGCTCTGGGTCATCGCATCGGAGACCGGCGCGAGCGAAGACGCCACGCAGCTCTGGGCGCGGGCCGTCGAGGTTGTGCCCGCCGACGTCATCGACGCCGCCAAGAGCCTCGGTGACGACCACAAGCGGCGCATCCGCGAGAGGGCCGAGAAGCGCTGAGTCGTCGCGCGTGGTAGCGTGCCGCCCGGAGGGGGCATGCGACCGCAGCAGCAAGACGATGTGGACACACGGGGGACCGAGCGGCCTCGCGAGGTGCTCGGAGCCATGGTGGCGGCGCGGGAGCGACTCGGGCGCCTCGAATGTGCGCCCCACGAGTACGCCGCTGCTATTGACGCCGTCGTCCTGGCCTCGGCCGAGGGCCTCCTCCCCGAGGGCCACGCCCTGCTCGCGCTCGGCGGCTATGGTCGCTGCGAGATGGCGCCCCTCAGCGACGTCGACCTGCTTTTCCTGGTGCCGACCGCCGGCGAGGCGAGCCCCGCGGCGGAGCCGGTCCTCACAGCGCTCTGGTCGACCGGGACCAAGGTCGGGTACGCGACGCGAGACCGGTCGGAGTCGCTCGCGCTCGCCACCGAGGACCTTCGCACCGCCATGGCCCACCTCGACGCCCGCTTTCTCGCGGGCGACCGGGCCGCGGCCGAGGCGCTGCAAGCGGCGCTTTGGGGCGATGTCTACGCGCCGCGCGCATCGCTCCTTCGAGAGGCGCTCGAAGCGGAGCGTGAGGCCCGCCACACGCGACTCGCCGACAGCGTGTTCCTGCTCGAACCGGATGTGAAGCTCGGTCGAGGTGGGCTCCGGGACGTCCACGCCGTGAGGTGGGCGGCGCGGCTTTGCGGTGCGTTCGGCGAGCTCGGCCACAGCCCGCTCGCGGGCATCGGGATCACCGAAGACGAAGCCGAGGCCTTCGAGCGAGCCGGCGCCGAGCTGCTTCGAATCCGCTGTGCGCTCCATGCCGTAGCGGGGCGTCGCACCGACCGCCTCCTCTTCGCCCATCAGGAGGGCGTCGCCGCTCGGCTCGGCGTTCGGGACGTCGCCGACGCCATGCAGCGCTACTGGCGTGCTGCGGGGCGCGTCTACGCGCTCTCGGGGCGGGTCTTCCGGCAGCTCCAAGTCGAGTCCGGTGGGCCCTCGGGCCCGTGGGCGCCTGCACCATCGGCCTTCGAGCCCGAGACACTCGCCGGGGTCTTCCGGAGCGCAGCCGATTCCGGATTGCCCATTCACCCAGCGGTGTTACGTCGCGTCGCCGAGACGCTGCCGCGCGTGAACGAAGAGACGCGCACCCACCCCCGTGTTCGCGAAGACCTGCACGCTGTCCTCCTCGGCCCCGGCGCGCAAACGGCGCTCGAAGCGATGCACGACATCGGCTTGCTCCCCGCGCTCGTCCCCGAATTCCGAGCGCTCACGGGGCGTTATCAGCGGAACGTCTTCCATCTCTACACGGTCGATGTCCACACGCTGCACGCCCTTGGCGAGCTGCAGCGCCTCGTGGCCGCCGCCGCGACCGGCCTCTTGACCGAGTTCGAAACCGAGGTGATGGCCTCGCTCGATGACGATGACCGGCGCGTCTTGGCGGTCGCGACCCTGCTCCACGACATCGACAAGGGGGGCTTGCACCCGAGCCTCGCCGCCGGCGCCGCGTCGCGCCTCGGCCTGTCGGATGACGACGCGGCGCTGGTCGAACGTCTCGTCCGTGGACACCTCGCGCTCGCGCTCCTCGCTCAGATGCGCGACATCCACGACCCGGCCACGCAGCGGCAGCTCGCGCGCGAGGTCGGCGACCTTCGTGTGCTCCGAATCCTGTTCCTCCTAACCCACGCCGACATGAGCTCCACCAACCCCGACTTCTACACCCCATGGAAGCGCGCGCTCTTGCAGGCGCTCTTCCGGGCAACCGAAGACCGGCTCGTCCACGACTCGACCGCGGGCGAGGTCCCCACGGGCGGCGCGTCGCAGCACGAGCCCGGGGATCTCTATGCCGACCCTCGAAACATCGCGCGGGAGCGTCGCCGGGACGTCTTTCGGCTGCTCGGCGCCGATCCCGATCACCCGGACGCATCAACACGGGTCATCGATCAGTTTCTGGGCCAGCTCCCGACCCGGTACTTCACGGCCGTCCCGCCCGAGGTCATCTCGCTCCACGCGTCTCTCCGCGCAAAGGGCGGCGTTCAGGTCGCCTACCGCACGGATGGACCCATCGCGTGGACCACCATCGTGTGCCCCGATCTGCCCGGGCTCTTCTATCGATTCGCCGGCGTCTTCGCCGCTCGCCGGTTGAGCCTCGTCCGCGCCGAAGCCTTTCATACGGCCGATGGCACCGCGATCCTCGAGCTCGCCGTCGCGCGACCGCTCCACGAGGGCGACGGTCAGGGAGCAGCCGTCCCCGACGCGCTCCTCGCACTTCAGCCGGAGCTCGAAGTGGTCGCGCGCGGCGGCGAAGGACCTCTCGAGCGGCTCCGCGAACGCGAACGACCGAGCCCCTTCGCCGCCGCGGCACCGCTCCCGGACGTCCAGGTCGTCTTCGACGGCCAGACCTCTCCGCTGGCCTCCATCATCGACATCGTCGCGCCAGACCAGGCCGGCCTCGTCTTCAAGGCGGGCCGGGCGCTGGCCGAACGCGGCTTCACGCTCGAGCTCGCGTTCATCACCATCGAAGGCAAGACAGCGCGGCTTGCGTTCTACGTCCACGACGGTGGTACGCCGCTAACGGCTGAGCGAGGGGCCGCGCTCATCGAACCGCTTCGGCAGGCCGTGGCGAGCCCACTTTGAGAGTTGTGTGATATAAGGCGCGCGCGCGTTCGGCCTCGCTGGGCGCGCCGTCTCAGGTCGCCATGGCATGGCAACGAGGGAGTCCCCGGTGAACCGAAGCGCACGATTCTTGGAACGCCTCGAACGGGGCGTCATCGTCGCCGACGGGGCGATGGGGACGGAGCTTTACCGGCGGGGCGTACCCTTCGAGCACTGCTTCGACGAGCTCTGCGTGTCGCGACCGGACCTCGTCGGAGCCGTCCACCAGTCGTACCGCGACGCGGGCGCGTTGCTGCTCGTCACCAACTCCTTCGGCGGCAACCGGCACCGGCTGGCGCGCTTCGGGCTCGAAGGGCAAGTCGAGGAGATCAACGTCGCAGCGGCCACGATCGCGAGGCGGGTCGCGGGTGACGCATGTTATGTCGCCGGCAGCATCGGGCCGCTCGGCACGCGCCTCGAGCCAGTCGGGCGACTTTCGGTGGCGGACGCCGAAGTCGCGTTCGGCGAACAGATCGCGGCGCTCGTCCTCGGCGGCGTCGACCTCCTCCTCATGGAGACCTTCGCCGATCTGGTCGAGATCAAGGCGGCCATGCGCGCCGCCAAGACGGTCGCACCCGCTATTCCCGTCATCGCCAGCATGACCTTCACGGATGAAGGCAAGACCGTCTACGGGTACAAGCCTGAGGAGGTCGTGCGCCAGCTCACCGACCTCGGCGCCGTCGCGGTCGGCGCCAATTGCAGCGTTGGGCCACAGTCGCTCATGGACGTGGTCGAGCGCATGCTCCGTGTGCCCAACGTGAAGCTGATGGTGAAGCCCAACGCTGGACAGCCCCAGTTCCACGCGGGCCGCTACCTCTACTTGAGCTCGCCCGAGTACCTCGCCGCGACGGCCCGACATTTCGTCGCCCACGGGTGCTTCATCGTCGGTGGCTGCTGCGGCACGACTCCCGACCACATCCGAGTCATTCACGCGGCCGTCGAAGGCATGACGCCGAGCCGGCCCGCCGCCACGACGACGACCATCGAGATCGTCGAGGCAGTCGAGACGGATTCGAGCGCCGCGGGCCGGCGTCGCGACGGCGACATACAATCCAAGATCGCGGCCGGGGTCTTCGTATCCTCGGTCGAGATCGATCCCCCAAAAGACATCAACGCGGACAAGCTCATCGAAGGCGCGGCGCTTTGCAGGGCGGCCGGCGTGGACGCCATCAACGTCGCGGACAGCCCGCTCGCGCGCGCCCGCATGTCCCCGATGGCGCTTGCGACCCTCATCCGGCAGCGCGTCGACATCGAGATCATCCTCCACATGAGCTGCCGCGACCGAAACGTCATCGGTCTCCAGTCGGAGGTGATGGGCGCCGTGGCGCTCGGCGTTCGGAACATCCTCGCAGTCACTGGGGATCCGCCGCAGGTCGGCGACTACCCGAACGCCAAAGGCGTCTTCGACATCGACTCCATCGGCCTCACCCAGCTCTGCGCGCGCCTCAACCGCGGCGTCGATCTCTCCGGACGGCCCATGAAGTACTCGACCGACGTCTTCGTCGGCGTCGCGTCGAACCCGACCTCGGCCGATCTCGAGACCGAAGTGCGGCGCTACCGCGAGAAGGAGGAGGCCGGCGCCATGTTCACCATGACGCAGCCCATCTACGAGCTCGACTCGCTCGAGCGCTTCCTCGACCTCGCGAAGCCGACCATCCCCGTCCTCGTCGGCATCTTGCCGCTGCGAAACGCCCGCCACGCCCACTTTCTCCACCACGAAGTGCCGGGCATGTTCATCCCCGAAGAGATCCGCAGCCGCATGGAGGCCGCGGGCGAAGACGGACCGCAGGAGGGCGTCCGAATCGCCCAGGAGTTCCTCACGCGAGCCCGTAAGTACGTCCAAGGTGTCTACTTGATGCCGCCCTTCAACCAGTTCTGGATGGGCGTCGACGTGCTGAAAGCCCTGTGAGTTCGGGCGACTCCGCGGGCACCCGGCGTCGACTCGGGCAGTACGAGCTCGACGCGCAGCTCGGCCAAGGCGGCATGGGTACGGTCTGGCGGGCGCACCACGTCCGCCTCGATCGCCCGGCCGCCATCAAGCTCATCCACGGCACGGGCCCGGCACGTGAGCTCGCCCTCCGCTTCGAGCGCGAGGTCAAGGCGACGGCGTCGCTCCGGTCGCCTCACACGGTCGCCATCTACGACTACGGCGTCGACGAGAGCCAGACGCTCTACTACGCCATGGAGCTGCTCGACGGGGTCGACCTCGACACGCTCGTACGGTTACGCGGGCCATTACCTGTCGCCCGCGTCATTCATCTGCTGATTCAAGCCTGCGAGTCGCTCGCCGAGGCCCACGCCGCGGGCCTTGTTCATCGCGACGTGAAACCGGCCAACCTCTTCGTCTGCCGCCTCGGGCGCAAGGTCGACTTCGTGAAGGTGCTCGACTTCGGGCTCGTCCGCCGTGACGACGACGACCGCAGCCTCACGCGCACCGACGCCACGCCTGGCTCGCCGGCCTTCATGGCACCCGAGTCTATCGAGGGGGAGGCGATAGGGCCCTCCGTCGACATCTATGCCCTTGGCGGCGTCGCCTACTGGCTCCTCACGGGGAAGCTGGTCTTCGAGCGCGATAGCGCGATGCGCACCTTGCTCGCCCACGTCCGCGACGCGGTCGTGCCGCCGTCGAGCCACGTCGCAGTCCCGCATGCGCTCGACACCCTGGTCGTCGAGTGTCTTGCCAAGACCCCGGCTGGGCGTCCGCCGTCGATGGCGGTCGTTCAGGAGCGGCTATTGGCGCTCGCGACGGCCCACGCGTGGTCCGATGCGGACGCCGAGCGTGCCTTCGTGGCGGACATGGCCGCGATGGTGTCGACGCCGCTCGGCGCGGACCGGAACGTGTCGGATGTCACGGGCCCGGACGCGACGGCGCCGCTCCGGGGTTCAGCGACTCTGGATCCGGTCACCGAAGCCGACCGAGAACGCGCTCGGGCGCTGCTCCGTCGCAATTTCGCCTACAGCGGCATCGCGTTCACTGAGCTCGAACAACGCTCGGAGCGCGTCGGACGGGCCGGGTCGCGAGCCGAGCTCGATGGGGCGCTCGCGGGCCTCCCCGCCGTCGACGCGCCGCCGGTAGACGATCCTCGCCCGCCCGCCAGCGGGGTCGCGACGGCGCGGCCTCGGCCGCCGGCGTCGACTGGGACCGCGCCCATGCCGAGAGGGGCCGTCCCGTCGGTGGCTTCGAATCCAGAGGTCTCGGGTGCGCCCGACCGGCCATCGTTGCCGGTCGTCTCGCACCCACCGGGGACACTCGGGCGACCCGGGCGGGAAGCCACGAACCGCACCGTCCTCGCCATCTTCTCGGGCTCGAAGCTCGACGGGCGCTTCGTCGCCGCCGATGCGTTTCGGCCCGTCTCCGTGTTCGGGGGTATCGAGATCGATCTGCGGGAGGCCACGCTCCCGTACCGCGTCGAGATCCGCTGCCTCGCGGTGTTCGGCGGCGTCGAGATCATCGTGCCCCCCGACGTGAACGTCGACGTCGCGGGCCACGGCATCTTTGGCGGCTTCTCGCGGCCCCGAAACCGTCCCCCGCTCCAGCCCGACCGCCCGACCATCGTCGTCTCGGGCTTCGCGCTCTTCGGCGGCGTGTCGG
>JADMJS010000679.1 GCA_018780435.1 Myxococcales bacterium | reverse complement strand
AGATTTTTTCTGGTTTCAACGGAGTGTGGACGCTGGAGGGCATGACGCTGACGCGCGAGGACGGCTCAACGACGACGACGACGACGACGACAGCGCCGACAGCGCCGACAGCGGCAGTGGCGACAACAACGCCGACGATGTCGAGCGCGGCGCAGACAAGCGAGGTTGGCAACACGATTGCCACTGGCACCACCAGTTCCGCTTCTGTTGCTTCTACCAGCACCAGTGCCGCCGCCGACAGCAGAGCGAGCTCGGGCGTCAGCGCAATCGGTCCAGCTGGCGCCCCGCGACCAGATGTGGCGCTCGGTGTCGGCCTCGGTGTTGGCCTGACGCTGTTGGTGCTCATCGCACTTGCGGCCGCTGCGTTGGTGCTGCGGCAACGGCGGCGGCGGCACGCAAACGCGTCAGTCGCGCCGGCCGCGCCCGCGAGCAGCCAGTACGGGCCGATTGGGCTGCCGCCGACAACGTCTGACGAGTACGCGTCCAACTTTCGCTCTTTGCGATGAAAACCACCGTGCCCTCGTTCGAACGATGATTTTGTTCGTTTTGTTCGTCGGCTTGAGCGCAGGCGCTGTGCTTTTCGACCTCGTGGGCAACCCCGTACCCGACGTGACGCACATGGTCCCCGACCGCCAAGACGTGAACTGGACGTCGTCAAAGTGGACCGCCGAAGTGTTCCCAAACGACATGCACTGGGGAGGGTCTTTGTCGTCGCTGAGCGGTCGAATGGTCGTCGGCATGGACGAGTGCAACGTGCGCATCGTCATGGACGTGCCGCCGGTGCCCATCGCGGCGCACTCTCTTCAGTTGGACGCAGCGATCACCATGACGGGCGGCGACGCGGTCAGCGTCCTGTTTGCAGGAGTTCTCGTTGTCATTCTTCGCCTGGACAAGGTGGAGGTCTTTGTCATCCGCAGCAGCATCGCATATGACCCGTATTTGTCGACAACGTCCGACACCAACGAAGGCATTGTCGCCAACGTGACCACCGCGAGCCCGCTCTTTGACATGAGCGTAAGTGGCGTCTGGCCCATGTTCTACGTCGCGGTGATGGCCAACGGGACTTCGGTTGTGGCGGACACCGTCAACGTGACGGCCGCCGTGCCCACGGCCCGCGGCCCGTTTCAGATCTACACGCAGTACCGCGGTCAGTTCGAGGTCATGTCCTATGTCGTGTCCGACAACAGCACGTCGGCCCCGACGTCGGCACTGACGACGCCGTTGACGACAGCTGGAGCGACGACAAGTGCACTGATCTCGCCGTCGACGTCCGCGATTGCGTCCACGGCGCCATTGTCCACCACGCTGTCGACTGCGTCCCCGCCGCTCTCGCCTGCAAAGGACGACGGGGACGCGCCGCTGGCCCTTGGCCTCGGCCTCGGCCTCGGCCTCGGCCTCGGCCTCCTCTTCCTGCTCCTGATCATCACCGTTGTTGCGCTCGTCGTGCGGAGGCGCCGCGCGCCGGCGACGGCCCCGCAACAGCAGCAGCCCGCGTCGCGATCCGAATACGGTCCCATCTCAGCCGCCGCCTCTGGGGACACAGAGTATCGTTCGTCGCTTGGTGGACTTTCGTGAAAACCACATTCCGCCGGTCCAACGATGTTTTTGTTCGTTTTTTTCGGTTTCAGTGCCGCCGCGGTCCTGTTCGACCTCGTGGGCGACCCCGTGACCGACGTGACGCACAACAACTCCAACAGCGAACATGTGGACGTGATGTCGACAAAGTGGCTCGCTGAGATCCGCCCGGACGAAACCCTCTGGAACGGGACGTTTGCGTCGACCGCCGGCCGCATCTCCGTCAACATGGCGTCGTCCAACGTGCGCATTATCATGGCCGTGCCGCCAATGTCCATGAAGGGCCGCTTCCTGCAGCTGGCGGCCACTGTTGTCATGCTGCGCGGCGACACGGTGAGCGTGGTCTTTGCGGGCGTGCTCGCGGTGATACTTCGCACCGATCGCGTGGAGATCTACAAGAGCATGAAGGGCGGCGAGTTCGACCCGCACGTTAGCGGCGGCAACCTTGTGTTGCAGGGCGCGTCGACCGTGCCGACGGGCATGACGCGCTTCGACATCAACGTGACTGGCACCGAGCCGATGTTCATGGTGAGGGTGTCTTCCGCCGGAGCCGTCATCGTCGGCAACACGGTCAATGTCGCCGACGCAATGGCAATCTACCGCGGCGCGTTCCAGGTCTACGCGCAATGGAACGGACGCTTCGACGTCGAGTCCTTTCTGTTGTCCGACAACAGCACATCGGCGCCGACGACGACGACAACGGCGACGATGACGACAACAACAAGGACGACGACGACGACGACGACCGGAGCGCCCCCGGCGGATGTGACGGTGGTGGCGACGACGACAACAACCGGCTTGATGCTGCCGTCAGTGCCCTCGACGACCACCGCGCAAACTTTGACGTCCCCGACAACCCTGACGACGACGTCTCTGTCGCTCTCGCCTTTGGCTGACGACGGAGATGCGCCACTGGCTCTTGGCCTCGGCCTCGGCCTCGGCCTGCTCTTCCTGCTCCTGATCATCGCGGTTGTCGTGTTTCTCGTGCGCAGGCGCCGCTCGCCGGCGGTAGCCAACTCGCAGCAGTCCCCGTCGTCGCGATCCAGCGAGTACGGGCCCATCTCAGTGACCGCCCCCTCTTCCGACCGCGAATACAAATCAACGCTCAGCAACTTGTCTTGAAGTGATGTCTTTCATTGTGATCTTGTTGCTCTTGTTGCATGTTGCGCTGGTGTCAGGCGACGTGCTGTTCGACCTGGCGAGCGCCGAGCTGACCGATCGCGTCGTCGTGCGGATGCCCCAAAAGGACGAGGTCTTCGTCACAAACGTCAGCAACACCTTCTTCGAGGCCGAGCTGTCGTCGTTTGGCGTGAACGGCAACGGCACAATCG
>JADMJS010000026.1 GCA_018780435.1 Myxococcales bacterium | reverse complement strand
GGGCCATCGAGCGCGGCACGGCCCACGCGATGTTCCCGCGGCGCATCGCGTGGCCGGTACGGCTCGGGGCTCTGGTCCCGGAGCCGCTTCGTCGATGGGTGCTGCGTCGGCTGTCCTGAGCCTCGTTCAGGCTCGGAGTGCGTCCCGGTGTTGAGCAGTGTCCGCCGCATGGCGGAAGGCGGCGACGCGACCATCCGGGCCGAAGGTCCAGATGTGTGGCTCGCTGCTCTCCACGATCGTCTTGCCCGTCGCTTTCACGCGGAGACGCAGGTGGCACAGGGCCACCACCGTGCGGTCGTCCGCCAGGAGGGTGTGCGGCTCGAAGTGCTCGAACTCGAGCGCACCGAGCGACTCGAAGAAGCGGACGACTGCCTGGCGGCCGCGCCCAGGCCGTAGCCACGGGATCCCGTGGTCGAGGCCGCCAGTCTCCCAGTCGACGTCGTCGGACAGGGTGCCGAGGATGGTCGGGACGTCGCCGCGCCCGAAGGCGGCGTAAATGGTCTGGACAGTGGCGAGGTTGTGGTCACGAGAGCTCATCGGGTCCTCCTGCGCGGTGGCGCGCTGTTTGAATGGACCGAGCCTGCCCTCTCGCCATGGGGCCCACCATGGGCATAATGGCCTATCCCATGACCTCACTACCCATGGACAGCCCCCGGCGCGTACGCGTCGCCGAGCTCATCGGCGGGACCTCGCTCGCGTGCGACGCGGCCAATGGGTTTCCTCCCGGGAAGGTGCTGCGCACCGTCACGCTCGCCGCGGAGCTCGCCGCCGGGTGTGGGCTCGCGGGCGACGCCCTCCGCGACGCGTACTTCACCGTACTCTTTCGGTTTCTCGGCTGCACCGGCTTCTCCCACGAGGAGGCGCACGAGTTCGGGGCGGGAGACGACATCACGACTCGTAACACGATGGCCCTGGCCGACCCGTCAGAGCCCCTGACGACGGTGGGCGCCATCGTGAGCCGAATCGGGCGCGGTGGCGGGGCGATCGCGCGCATGACGGCCGTCGGGCGGCTCCTCGCGACCGACGCCGTGACGCGGCACGCGCATGCGCAGTGCGAGACGGCGGTGCGACTCGCCGAGCTGGCGCGCATGTCCGCGGGGACACTCGCCGGCTTGCGGCAGACCTGTGAACGTTGGGACGGCAAGGGGGCTCCCCATCGGGCCGCAGGCGAGGCCCTCACCTGGGGGGCCCGCATCCTCCACGCCGCGGACGCGCTCGAGATCGCCTTCCACCGCGGCGGCCCCGATGCCGCCGTCGCCCTCGCGCGTCGCCGCCGCGGCAAGCACCTCGCCCCCGACGTCGCCGACCTCTTCGTGAAGGAGCTCCCCGTCTTCCTCCGCGCCCTTGAGCCGTCGGGGCTCTGGGAGCGATTCTTGGCCGCGGAGCCCGCGCCCCACGCGTGGGCCGACGGCGACGAGGTCACGACGATCGCCCGAGCGCTCGCACACGTCGCCGATCTGAAGTCCGGCTACACCATCGACCACTCCATCCGCGTCGCCGGGCTCGTGGGTGCCGCGGGCCCCCTCGCCGGGCTCCCCGCCGAGTCGACGCGAACGCTCGTGACCGCCGGCTACCTCCACGACCTCGGCCGGCTCGCGATCTCGAATCGGGTCTGGGACTTACCGGGCAAGCTCGGGATCGCCGAGTGGGAGAGCGTCCGGCTCCACGCCTGGCACACCGACCGCGTGCTGGCGCAGGTCCCGTCCTGGCGCGACGTCGCCGCCATCGCCGCGGGCGCCCACGAACGCCTCGACGGCACCGGCTACCACCGCGGGCTCCCCGGCTCCGCCCTGCGCTTCGAAGCGCAGCTCCTCGCCGTCGCCGACGCCGTTGCGGCCATGGGCGAGCCGCGCGCCTATCGCGAGCCGCTCGCGCCGGAGCGGATTCGCGACGAGATCGACGCCGACGTCAAGGCTGGGCGTCTCGCCGCCCGGGCCGCGGACGCCGTACTGGCCGCCGCGTCGCTCCGGGCTGCCAGGCCGGCCCGTTCCGGCACGCCGGGCGGGCTGACCGACCGGGAGGTCGAGGTCCTCACCTGGCTCGCGAGAGGCAAGACCAACAAGGAGATCGGGCAGTTGCTCGATATCTCACCCCGTACCGTCCAGAACCACATCGCGAGCATCTACGACAAGCTCGGCCTGTACAGCCGCGCGGGCGCGACGCTCTTCGCCGTGGAGAACCAGCTGCTATGAACATGGGCGAAAGTCGGACGTCGTTCAACGACGATCCCGAGGGGCTCGTCGACGCGCTCGGCACGCTAATTAGAGAACGGGGGGCGCAACACTTCCTGACGTCGCATCGCGTCTTGCCGAGCGAGGCGTCGTTGCCGGATCACTGGACACCCACGGAGCGAGGCGTCTGGCGGCTCACGTCGAGGCTCATGCGCTACGCGGGGCTCGCTGAGCTCGGCGTCGACATTCGGGTGGTCAGCGCGTCCGTCGCGGCGGGACCTCTCGATGGCACCACCGGCCACACCATGGGCCACCGCGGCGCTGCTGGGCTCTTCTACGGCATTCAAGATGGACGGGCGGTCTTCGGGGTCGACTTGCGACAGCTCTCGAACGTCGACGGCGTCGTGGGGACGATGGCTCACGAAGTCGCCCACGCGTGGCGCGCGCACCACGGTCTCGTTCAAGAAGACCGTGCGCTCGAGGAGGAGCTGACTGACTTGACGACGGTCTACCTGGGGTTCGGCGTCCTCACGGCGAATGCCGCGTACCTCGCACGGTCGTCGACGCAAGGCTTCCTCGGTAGCGCGTGGTCCGTCTCGACCGGAGGCTACTTGGGACACGACGCCCTGGCGTATCTGCTTGCGGTGCAGTCCGTCCTACGCGCCGACGACCGAGCCACTCGAGGCCGTCTCGCCGACGCGCTCGAACGCAATCAGCGGAGTGTGTTCCTGTCGGCTGCCGATGCCTTGAAGTCGGCCTCGCTCGGAGACCGGTTCCAGGTCAACGTGGCCCCTTCGGCCGAGGCCCCTCCGGACGCGACGCCCTTGCCCGACGACCGAGCCGACGACTTCGGGGAACCGACGCCGGGGACCACCGCGCCACCGACGGCAGAGGAGGTCGAGGCTCGTGCCTGGCGCACGCGACATGCCGGTGAGGTCCGCTTTCGTGTCGCGCCTCCGCCGCCCTCGGTGGGGTCGCAGCGAGCGGTCGTCGGACTGGCCGTCCTCATGGCAGTGACCGGCATCTACTCACTGGCGACCCAATCCGCGTCTGTGGGCAGAGTAGTCCTGAGCGCCGCCGTGCTGCTCACGGTAATCGGCGGGTTCGTACTATGGGTGGTGAAGTCCGTCCCGGTGGCCCATTGCTCCGACTCGTCGTGCGGCCGACAATTGAAGCAGCCGTTGCCGGTTTGTCCCGGCTGTGGCGCCGGCATCGCGGGCGACATCCGCTCAGATGCCGAGCGGTTCGACGCCGAAGAAGACCTCGACCCGAAGGCGCGCGCCGTCGCGGTGCAGCGCTCGATCGAGGCAGCCGCGGCCCTCGGAGTCACGGTCAACAAGGCGCCACGCACTCGATACCGCCGAGCGACGCGACCCGCGTCCGACGTGTAGTCGAACGCGCGACCGAGCGCCCTCTCACGCCGACGCCGGGACGGGGGCCTCGGGCATCGCCCGCTGAACCTGCAAGCCGAGCCAGGCGAAGCTCGCGATCGCGACGCCGAGCGCGAGAGCGTCCTGGTCCTTCGTGAGGAGGGCGTCGTAGAGCCCATGGAGCACCATCGGGACGGCGACGACGGTCATCCACCCGAGGATGGTCCCGACGAACCCCGTGAACGAGCGGACCTCGTCGGCGCGGCGTGCGAGCTGAACGGAGGCGGCGGCCGTCCACATCGCGTGTAGCGCGACGCAGGAGAAGAAACGCACCGGATAGATCGAGAAGGCCTCGATACCATTGTACATCTCCGAGGCGTAGTGGATCCCTTCGGCGATCCCGAAGCCGGCCCCGGAGGCGAGGCCCCAGTGCAGCGCGTCTCGCGGATCGAGCTCGTCTCCGTGTTCTGCCTTTCGAATGCGCCAGATGATGGGGAGCGCCTTGATGATCTCTTCGCAAAGCCCCACGCCGAAGGTGTAACCGAAGAAGGTCAGAAAGAAGCTCTCGGATCCCGTCATCACGACGTTGTACGAGAAGGCGATGAACTTCAGCACCAGGAAGAAGATGATGAGCGGCCCCTTGAGGAAGAGCAGTCCGCCCATCCGTAGGCCGAGCACCAGCTTCTGAAGACCGAGTAACAGGGCGATCCCGGCGGTCCCTGTGAAGAGCGCCACGAGGACAAGTGACTTGGCGGACACGTCCTTCCGCGGAAAGAAGGCGATGAGCCCGGCGAAGAACACGACGGAGACACCCGCGAGCGCCCAGTGAGCTCGGCTGTCGACCCCGAAGCTCGCGCCCACCAGTCGGTCGCCCGGGAGGGCACGCAAGAGCGCCTTGTCATCGGCGGCAGCGTCGATCGCCTCCCAGACTTCGATCGCTTGCTCTTCCGGGAGCCCAGCCACGGTCGCGTCGAGGCGGTCCTCGATGGAGAGCGTGCTCGGGGGCCTGATGAGCACGAACGCCAGTGGGATGAGACACAGGCCGAGGAGCAGATAGTGTCGGGAGGCGCCGCCTTCGGCAGCTCTTGGCCGGGGTCTCGTCGAGGCGCCGCCCCCTCTCGGTGCGCCGGTCGCCCGGCCGGGCTCGGTCCTCGTCGGCGCGTCGTCACTGTGGCCTTCGGGCGCCGCGGCCGGCCGGCGTCCGAGCGAAGCGCCCCCGCGAGGTACGAGGTCGCGGGTCTCTTTGACCGTCTTGCAACGGCTACAACGCGTCGTCTTGGACGCGATCGAAAGCAGGAGCGGAGCACCACACTCGCAGGTGACTTCGATGGGCATGTTGCGATGCTCCGGGGGCCGGTCGGGCTGTAAAGCGAGCCGAACGTAGCTGATATGACGTCGCAAAACAACCGGCAGTCATCCATCAACCTTGAGTAGGTGAACGGCGCGCCTTCAGCCACGTCTTTACGGCAGCGTCATCGGACAGCGCGATCGCCCGGTCGTAGGCCGCGCTCGCCGCCGGGTCCCCCTGGCTGGACAGCGCCTCGGCACGCACCGCCCACCACGGCTGGTACTGCCCGGCGGCCGATTCAACGCCGGCTAGGAGCGCGAGGCTCTCCGTCGCCCGCCCGAGGCGGCAGAGCACGGCCGCGTGGCTCACCGTGTTGCCGAGTGTCGGCGCGATGGACCGCAGCCGCCCGTGAAGGACGTCGAGGGCGTCCGTCGCGACGCGGCCCGTGTGCCGTCGCTCGGCGTGGACCGCCTGGATGGCGGCTTCGAGCTGATAGCGCCCGGGACGACCCGCGTGCGCTGCTCTCGCGAGGAGATCGTCGGCGCGCGTGATCGCGTCCATGTCCCAGCGCCGCGTGTCCTGCGCTTCGAGAGGGACGAAGGCGCCTCGGTCGTCACGCCGAGCCGCTCGCCGCGAGTGGGAGTAGAGCATGAGCGCCCTCAGCCCGAGCGCTTCTGGGTCGGGGAGGAGCCGGGTGAGCAGCTCGGCGAGCCACAGCGCTTCGGTGGCCCAGTCCTGGCGAAGCGTGTCGTCGAGCCGCTCCCACGAGAGCCCGAACGCCGCGTAGATCGCGTCGAGGACCGGCGGAAGGCGCTCGGGGAGCTCCGGGGCCTCAGGGACGGCGAAGGGGACACCCGACCCTCGGAGCTTCGACTTGGCCCGCACGAGGCGTTGCCCCATCGCCTCCGGCTTCACCGCCCACGCACGCGCGATGGCGACGGCGTCGAAGCCGAGCACACACTGGAGCATCAGCGGGGCGTGTACGTCCGAGGCGATAGCGGGATGGGCACAGGCGAAGAGGAGCTGAAGTCGCCGGTCGGGGAGCATCGCGGCGGGCTCGGCCAGGCGCTCTTCGGCCAACAGCGCCAACGCGGGCTCTGCGCGCTCCGAGACACCGCGACGGCGCGCCTGCCCGAGCACTTCTCGCCGTGCCACCTGGATGAGCCACCCTTCCGGGTTGTCCGGGACGCCCGACCGAGGCCAGTGTTCGAGCGCGAGCCGAAAGGCGTCGCCGAGGCAGTCTTCGGCGAGCTGCACGTCCCGCGACCGGCTGGCCAGGAAGGCCAGGAGTCGCCCGTAAGAACGGCGCGCGACCATCGCCGCGACCGCCGCTTCGGCCGTGCTGGCCTGAGGCGCATGCGGCGAGCGATCCTCGCGGAGACGTGGCGATGACACCGGCTACATCGCCATCGGCAAGACGGGATAGACGCCGACGGCGCCGGCCGCTGCGCAGGGCGCCTTCTTCGCCCAGGCGAGCGCCGCGTCGAGGTCGGGGACATCGATGACGACGAAGCCGCCGAGCATCTCCTTCGAGTCGGGGCTCGGGCCGTCCTGGACGTGGGTCCGCGCGTCGCGGACGCGCAAGGTGGAGCCCGTCTCCGGGCCCTGCAGCGCGGAGCCCGACGTGACCACGCTGTTCATCTCGTCCATGTAGGACTTCCAGGCGCCCCAATAGGCGGGGGCGTCCGGGCCGGAGCGGTGGGCAAAGGTCTCGGCGGTCTCGTAGAAGGCAAGCATGTATTTCATGGGATCTCTCTCATCAGGGGGTTGGTCGGGCCGCGTCGTGCCCTTCGAAGACAGAGAGAGCCGAGACGCTGCGATTTCGACAGGGGCCCTCGAGAAAATCGACGGCGCGCGTCGATTATGGCTGCGCGCGTTCGCCGTAGCCCTCGAGCAGGCCCTTTGCGAAGTGCTCCGCGAGCAGCTCGTAGCCACGCGTCGTCAGGTGGACGTGGTCCTTCTGAGCGAGCGACGCCTCACGCCACTTCACCATCGACAGGGGGCCGCCCATCGCGTCGTAGGCGCTGAAGAAGCCGCAGCCGAAGCGGCCGGACACGAGGCGCTGCGCGTCATTGACTTCCTCGACCCGCGGTCGGGGCTTCCAACCGGGCGGGGCGCCCTTGCGGCGCTTCTCGGTCTTGACGGGCCGGTCGGTGGGGCCGATCAGCACACACGACGAGTCGGGGGCCGCCCGCTGGACCCGGGTCAGAACCGCCGAGAGGCTGTCGATGTAGCGTTCGATGGGCTGGTGCTCGTCGCCGGCTTCGTTCGTGCCGTACGCGAGCACGATGAGGTCCGGGCGCCGGTGCTTGACCTGGGCGATCCAGAGGTCTTCATCGATGTCGAGGAGATCGGCGGCCCTCGCGCCCCGGATCCCGAGGGTGTCGACGATGACGCCCGGCGCGCCGCGTTCGAGTGACGCGCCCAGGAGCCGGACTTCGCCGTCGCCCATCGGGCGCAGCTCAATCTCGTGCGGCCCATCCTCGAAGCGACCGACGTAGACGCCGAAGTCGAGCTGCGCGGCGTACGTCGAGACGATGAGGTAAGGCTGCCCGTCGACGATGACCTCGAAGCGCCCGCCGCTGGGCTGCTGAAGGAAGAAGATCTCGAAGCGCGATGCGCTGCGCCCAAAGGGTGACGAGTTGCTCGTGCCGAAGAAGGCCCACGCGTCGCGGTTGTCCGACGCGCACGAGAAGCCGCCGAGGCCGTAGAGACCGTCTTCGCGGGAGGTCGCTCCGAGCGCCTTGTCGACGGCCCACCCATCCGACGAGTCGAGCCGCAAGTCCTGGTGGCGATAGCCCTTCCAGGGTCGAGCCGGCATCAGATAGCCGTGGCCGGCGTCGCCGAAGCGCGACTGCATGTAGCGCCGCAGGTAGCCTGTGAAGATGTCGCACTCGGTGTGAGACGCGCCAAACTGCAGGATGCGCGATTGGTCGAGCCCACGTGCCGTACGCTTCAAGGATTTGTGGAAGGCGAGGAGCGCGTCGCCTTTCGGATCCTCGATGACCGGCCTCGCGAGGGCGGGCGAGACGAGCGCAATCGGGGCCGCGACCAGAAGCGCGATGAAGAGGGGGACGCGCATGTCCGCGAACTAATACGGCATGGGGTCGGCGTCGTCAAAGTTGGATTCCCAGAGACTCCCCGAGGGCGGTTGAGTTTGGCCCCGGGCCACCCGCGCGTTAGTCTCCCGCGATGTTCTGCGGCGCGTGCGGCTACTCGAACCCTCCGGTCAACCGATTTTGCGTCGATTGTGGCGCGCGCATCGGCACCGATCCCGGCGGCGCCGTCACCGACGACGTCTCAGCGCGCCTCTCCGGCATGCCGACGCTCCCGAGCACCGAGGTCGTGTGGCCGGGCGATCTGCCCCGGGAGGTCGACGCCAAGGACGGTACCCGGCTGAGGCTCGTGCCGGCCGGCTTCTTTTGGATGGGCAACAAGAAACAGAAGAAGGACGAGCGCCCCTACCACCTCGTCTACCTCGACAGCTACTACGTCGACGAGACGCCCGTGACGTGCGGTCAGTACCAAGCCTTCGTCCAGGCCACCGGCCGTTCGGCGCCGCCCGGGCTCAAAGCGCTCCTGAAGACGCCCGAAGGCGAGCGACTGCCCGTCACCAGCGTGACGTGGGATGACGCCGCCGCCTACGCCCGCTGGGCACTACGCCGCCTGCCGACCGAAGCCGAATGGGAGAAGGCCGCGCGCGGCGTCGACGGCCGCCTCTACCCGTGGGGTAAAGACGAGCCCACAGGTCGCGCCAACGTCGGCCCCGAGCCCGGGCGCGCCACGCCCGTCGGCAGCTACCCCGAGGGACGAAGCCCCTTCGGCGCCCTCGACATGGCCGGCAACGTCTGGGAATGGTGCCAGGACACCTACGACCAAGACTTCTACCCGCGGGCGAACCCGCGTAACCCGCTCTGCGAAGACGGCGATCCCCGCTATCGCGTCCTGCGCGGCGGCTCCTTCGGCTACTCGCCGTTCACTCTGCGCGCCAGCTACCGGGGCTGGAACCTGCCGCACCAACGTGTCGCCTGTTACGGCTTTCGCTGCGCCGTCGAAGCCAGCCGCTACCGAAAAGCGCGCTGACGTCCGTCGTTTCCACTCTATACACGGGAAACTCTTTGCGGTTTCCGGCGGGTCTGGGCCATCTTCCCGCGCGATGAACGCCCGCGCCGCCTGTACGACCCCACGTCTCACCGCCATTGTCGCCACCGTCTTCTTCGCCGTTGTCGGTTGCCACGAAGGCGATGAGCGCCACGCGCCCGAGGTGTCGTGGGTCGCCGACATCGACGATACGGCCGTTGAACCCGCCGACGTGCCCAGCGACGTGCCCACCGTGGACGCCTTCGAGCCCGACGCCCCGGACATCGCCGAGGTGGAGCCCGACGTCGCGCCCGACGTCACCGAACCCTGGAAGCCCGCCGTCTACACCTACCCGAGCTGCGACCCGGCCACGCCCGCGGGGCTCACGGGCTGCGTCGACATGAGCCGCCTCACCGCCACCCTCACGAGCGTCGTCGGGCCGCGTTATCCGGGCGATGCCAAGTGGGCCGAGGTGCGTGGTCTCTGCAAGACGCTTCTGGCTGAGAACGGCTTCACCGTGACCGAGAACCCTGGCCCCATCGCGGGCGGCGGGAACGTGATCGGTGTCAAGCTCGGGTCGGACCCGGCGCTGAGGTCTGAACGCGTCATCGTCGGCGCCCACATCGATGGTCGCCGCAACTGCGATGCCGCCAACGGCAACGGCACGGGTGTCACGGCGCTGTTCGAGCTCATCTCTCTCCTCGGTCCCCGGGACCACCGGCGCACCCTCGTCGCCGCGTGTTGGGACGGCGACGAGCTGCAGCGGGCCGGCGCGACCGAGATGGCGGACGATGCGATGGTGTCCGGCGACAACATCCGCGTTGTATTCGACCTCGACGCCATCGGCTTCACCGACGCGACGCCGGACGTCCAGGAGACGCCGCTGACCATCCTGCAGTTTCAAGAGGCGCGCGCGGCGCTCAAGGCGCGCGCCTATCGCGGGACGACCTTGTGGCTACTCGGCGGCGTAGATGCGGCGGGCCCCATGGCCTGGCTCGAAGCCCACGCTGCGGCCATCGGTCTCCCCGTGACGCCGCTCCACTTCAAGCTCAACTGGCTGACATCGAACACCTTCTCGGACTTTCAGCGCTCCAGCCACGCCGTCTTTTGGGACCGTGGGATCCCGGCGATACAGGTCACCGACACCGGCCGCAGCCGTAACCCAGAGCACGAGTGCCGGCAGGGCGGCGCCGATACGCTCGACCGCATCGACTGGAACTTCTTTCGCGCTGCCACCGCCACCGCCATCGCCGCCGTCGCAGAGACGCTCGACGTGGACGACAGCGGCACGACGCCGAACCCGTTTCGGCCCGCGTGCAACGTCACGCTCCAGGACTGCCCTGTGGGCGAGCGTTGCGTCTACCTCCGGGACGCCGACGGCTTCGAGAAGCGCGCCTGCATCCCCGTGGCACCCGAGCCCAAGTCCGAAGGGGCCGTGTGTACCCGCCCGAACGACCTCCTCGGGGAGGACAACTGCGACAAGGGCCTCGCCTGCTCGTTCTACGGTGGCCTCTGGGCCAACGCCGATCCGGCGGCGCCCGAGTACGAGCGAGTCTGTTCGCGCTACTGCCGCTTCCGGAAGGACTGTGGCGACGGAGAGCAGTGTTTCGTCCTCGGCTCGTCGGCGCTCGAGCGCACCGGCATCTGCCGGCCGGCGTGCGCCCCGCTCACGACCGGCAACTGCCCGGAAGGACAGAAGTGTTCGGCCAACTCGCTCACGGTCGGCTTCCTCCAAGTGCCGCTCTGCATCCCGGCGGGCCCGGTCGAGCTCGGCGCCGCCTGCCTCGACACCAGCGTCTGCGGGCGGGACCTGCAGTGTGTCCCCTCGTCCGATGGCGTGAGCGCGTCCTGCTTGCCGCAATGTAGCGACACCACACCCTGCCCGAACGAGCTTGCCTGCTACGGCTCGTTCGGGCTCATCGTGCCGGACCCGACCTTCGGCTTCTGCGCCGAAGCGCAGCAGTAATCGGGTAAATCTGCCGGCGCGGGCTGGCCGACGCGCGGGCCCGGCCTACTCTTCGCCCCGATGCACGTCCTGACCTCTCGTTCGTCTCGTCTCCCCCTCGCGTGGGCCGAGCTCCCCGACCGCGCCTTGCGCCCCGACGAGGTGCGTGTCGCCACGCGCGCCGTCAGCGTGAACCCCGTCGACTGGAAGATGCGCGAGGTCAGCCTCCTCGGTTTCGCGCAGCGCATCCTCGGGCCCCGTGGGCCCTTCGTGTGCGGCGTGGACTTCGCCGGTGAGGTCATCGAGGCGGGCCCCAAGGCCGACCTCTCGGTCGGTGATCGCGTCGTCGGCGGCACCGACTTCTCCCGAAGCCAACGCGGCAGCTACGCGCGCACCGTGCAGGTACGGGCCTCGCAAGTGGCCGTATTGCCCCCGAACGTCTCGTTCGACGCGGCCTCGTGCCTGCCAGTGGCCGGCGTGACGGCGGCGATGGCGGTCCGGGATCACGGGGGCACGCACCGCCGGCCCGGCTCCCGCGTGCTCGTCCTCGGGGCCTCCGGCGGGGTCGGCCACTTCGCCGTGCAGCTCGCACGCATCGACGGTGCGGCGGTCATCGCCGGCGTATGCTCCCAGCGAAACACGGGCCTCGTGCAGCGCCTCGGCGCCACGCCGATCGACTACGGGGCCGGCGACGCCCTCGACGCGGCCCGTGCGCTCGGGCCTTTCGATGTCATCGTCGACGCCATCGGGTCGACGACCTATCCCGTCCGCCGCTGCAAGGCGCTCCTGGCGAAGGGCGGCGTCCTCGTTCAGATCATGCCGATGCCTCGTGATTACTTGCACTTGGCCATCCCAGGACCCGTCAAGACCGTGCTCGGGCGCCCGAGCCGGCAGAACCTCGCCCCGCTTGTGGCCCACCTCGCCGCCGGGACACTCGACGCGGTCATCGCCGAGCGGCTCCCCCTCGGAGAGGCCGAACGTGCCCACGAGCTCTCTCGAGCGGGGCGAGTCGTCGGGAAGTTGGTACTCACTGCCGACGCCTGATCGGATCGAAATGCCCGCGCACCGGACCGACACTCCGGTATGGTTCCGTCGTGCGCCGTCGTCCCCTCGTCATCCTCCCCGCCATCGCCGCGCTCGGGCTGGCCTCATCGGCGTGCTCGAACGCCGATGGACCTGCCGCACCTGTTGCCGTGGTCACTTTTGAGGTCGAGGGCGTCACCGTGACGCTCACGCCGCCGTCGCCGTGCCGTAGCGACGCGGCAGCGCCGGGGCAGTTCACCGAGTCCCGTGACCGGCTCGGAATCGACTTCAGCTACGTCAGCGAGCTCGAGACCGAGCACGGCCCGGAGGAGCAGGACATCGCGGGGGTCGCCATGGCCGACCTCGACGGCGACGGGGCGCTCGACCTCTACTTCGGAAACTGGGGCGGCCCGGACGGGGTCTACCTCACCGGTGGTCGTGGCCCGCTCGCCTTCGAGCGTGCCCCAAACGACGGCAAGGCCTCGGGCGCCCCGGTCGTCAGCATCGTCGACGTCGACGGGGATGGTGCTCTCGACGTCCTTCACGGCGGCAGTCAGACCGGCACGGCGTGGTCGAAAGGCGACGGGCGCGGTGGGCTCGGACCGCGGACCCTCTTCCCGCAGGTCGATCCCTTCGCGCCCATCCCCGCCGCGCACGGCTTCACGTCCGCCGACGTCGATGGCGACGGCTATCTCGACATCTGCGTCGCCTTTCACGACGTGTTCCTCGAAGACGGTCAGAACTGGCCTGCCCCTGAGTGGCTGACGTCTATGACCGGGGCCGGGCTCGTCGACCGTACGGACGCTCTCGACCAGAGCCCCATCGACGACCTGACCTTCGCGTGTTCACTCATCGACCTCGATGACGACGGCGATCCCGACCTCATCGAGACCAACGACGCGCACTCGCTGGCGAGCCTCGGGCTCGACCCGGCAAAGCCCGAGATTCAGGGGAACCGAGTGCTTCGGAACGACGGCGGCGTCTTCACCGACGTCTCCGCCGGCTCGAACGCCGACGTCAAGATCTCGTCGATGGGGATCGCGCTCGGCGACTACGACAACGACGGGCGGCCAGACCTCTACGTCACGTCCATGCCGCCCTTGCCGAGCGCACTACTGCGCAACCAGGGCGCTCTGGTCTTCGAAGACACGACCTACGACGCCGACGCCGACACGCTCTTCCCCGAACACGACGTCGGCTGGGGGACCGTCTTCGTCGACGCCGACTCGGACGGCTGGCTCGACCTCTTCGTGCTCCACGGCTTCCACCTCGCAAACAACCTTGCGGCGGGTGGTGTCGTCGAGAACCGGCCGGACCAACCGAACGTCCTTCTCCGAAACCGGCGCGACGGGACCTTCGAGGACGTCACGGAGAGCGCCGGCGTGGGCGATCGCGGCTGGGCGCGGTCTCCCGCGGTGGGTGACCTCGACCGCGACGGCTTCCCCGACCTCGTCGTCGCCAACGCCGACGGGAAACCCGCTGTGTTCTTGAATGGTTGCGACGACCGGCCGTGGCTCGCGGTCGCGCTTGTCTCCGGCTCGCACAACACCCGCGCCATCGGGGCCCGCGTGCGAGCGGTTGGGACCACGGCAGGTTCGCCGAACCCCTTCATCCAGTCGCGGTGGGTGATCGGTGGCGGCGATGGCCTCTACGGCAGCTCGGCGCCGGAGGTCCACTTCGGCTTCCCCGTTGGGACCGACGCCGTGAACCTCGAAGTGCTTTGGCCCGACGGCACGGTGAGCCGCATCGGCGGGTTGCCGGTGCGCCGCCATGCCAAGCTGCGGCGCCCCTGAAGCCAAGCGTGTCTTCGGGGTTCGTCCCCATTGCCGGTTCCAGCAGCCCGCGGGCCCAATCGATTATGGCGCGCTTGAGCTCTGAATGCGCCGGCGAGTCGAGGTGGGTGAGCAAGTTGCGTAGCACCCGGCGACGGTCGGTGAGGTCGCGGGTCTGGTTGGTTTCGACGAGTAGGCCGGCGAGTTTGTCGGGGCCGGGCAAGTCGGCCTCGGGATAGCGACGCTCCTCGACCAGCAGGTAGCGGGAGGCCGGTGGGGACGCGCCCGCGGACGCCGCGTGCCTCGACTCCGGGACCTGGGAGGTCGACATCGCCGGCACCCGCTACCCCGCCGTGATTTCGCTCCGGCCGCTCAATGATCCCACGATGGTGCGGATCAAGGCGTAGGATGCGCCGCGGCTGAGACGGAGCAACGATGACGCGCGGCAAGAATCCGACGTTCCAGTGGGGGAAGCCCCTCCTGTGGCAGCTCCTGATGGACGACGCCGAGATTCAGGCGGCCGCGAGAGCTCGGGGAACGCGAACCGCCAACATCGTCAGCTTTGCATTCGGACCCTACAACGACTTCGTGTTCGGCGGCCTCGACACCTTGGGTGATACGGATGTGCGGGCTGAGCTCGTGTCGACCGCAGAGCTGCTGCAGTCGACGCTGCTCGCCGACTGCGCCGCCGTTGCGCTGCGTCTTGGCCCACATCGGCGCGCGGGTCCCAACTTCCACGCGGCCGTTCTAGCAGAGGCGACGGCGCCCGCGTTGGCGTCGAAGGTAGTCGCCGGTGACCTCATGTACGTCGGTATCGGCAAAGCGCAGACGCCCACATCGGTCGTCGACGCGATCACTCGGTCGAGCCACCATCTGGTTCCAGCGGCGTCCTACGCCTTCGTTCGCCTGCTCGGGCGTTACCGACACAGGCCACGCGCGTTACCACGGGCCCTCCGAGCCGTTCCGGGCATCGAGGACGCGTCATCGATCGCGCTCGAACACCTGGGCCTGAAGAGGTGCCGTCAGACCGCACTCGAATCCGTTCTGGCCTACGCTCGCGACGCGGACGCATACTATGCTCGCTCCGTGCGAGCGCTACTCAGCCCTCGACGTCCGCCCGACCCCGCCGTCCAGGCGATCATTCGACAGGTGAGAGAGCGTCGTTGAGGACGCTCTTCGGGAGGATTTGAAGTCCGACCTCGATAACCTTGCCAAATGTTTGAATGAGCCACTAGTCTGAGCCGTGAGTAACTGCGACATGACAACACCATATTGCTACGACGGCATGGCAAGTCTTTCACAATGAACGATGACTCCGTCGTGGTAATCATCTTCGTCTCGACTTTTCTCATGTTCGGCGACTTCATCGCCGGAGTCGCCCTCGCGTTCATGGGCAAGTTTCGGCCTGAAGACCGATGGACGTCAGCGCTCACAGCGTTCGCCGCGTGCCTCTCGGCGGCCTACATCACGATGCACTGCTTCAATTCGGCGGGTCTCCCCCCTCTGACCAGAGCGTCGATAGGGTACGTGGCCTACATCGCTGGGGCATGGGCCATGCGAGCACTCTGGTTGAGGCTAGAGCCTTCCGGGCCGACCGAGTTCTTCGAGCCTCGCCAGGACCTCGCTCGCGCACGCGCCCTGGTCTCGACGCTTTGTGCCGCGCTCGGGCTCCCCGTGCTGCTCATCGCGACGTAGCAATGATATCAGCCATGTGTCATTTCTCCCCACGGTGTAGAGAAATTCACCACCCGGGAATTCGCCGCC
>JADMJS010000010.1 GCA_018780435.1 Myxococcales bacterium | reverse complement strand
TCAATCGCCTGAACGATCAGGTCCTCGTGCGGCTCTACGACGAGGAGTGGGGCGCCTTGAGGTAGCGAACTTCAGGGGCGCCGCAGCTCGGCATGGCGGCGCACCGGCAACCCGCCGATGCGGCTGACCGTGCCGTCGGGCCAAAGCACTTCGAGGTTCACGGCGTCGGTCCCAACGGGGAAGCCGAAGTGGACCTCCGGCGCCGAGCTGCCGTAGAGGCCATCGCCGCCACCGATCACCCACCGCGACTGGATGAAGGGGTTCGGCGAACCTGCCGTGGTCCCAACCGCTCGCACGCGGGCCCCGATGGCGCGGGTGTTGTGCGAGCCGGAGACAAGCGCGACCGCGAGCCACGGCCGGTCGTCGCAACCATTCAAGAACACAGCGGGTTTCCCGTCGGCGTTGGCGACGACGAGGTCGGGGAAGCCGTCGCGGTCGAGGTCACCCACCGCGGGAGACCGCGCCCAGCCGCGATCGCCCACGCCGGCGCTCTCCGTGACGTCCTCGAAGGTCCCGTCGCGCCGGTTTCGGAGAAGGACGTTCGGTTGGTCCGGCCGGTTCTCGACGACACCACCCGCCGCAAGGTTGTTTGCGAGGTGGAAGCCGTGGAGCACGAAGAGGTCGAGCCAGCCGTCCGAGTCGGCGTCGACGAAGACGGTCCCCCAGCCGACGTCGTGTTCGGGGAAGAGCGTGTCGGCGTCGGCGTCGTAGGTCGTGTCTTCGAAGACCAGAGCGCCCTGGTTGCGCAGTAGTGCGCTCGGCAAGGGCGGCATGGACGTGACGTAGAGGTCTGGCCGCCCGTCGTTGTCGTAGTCGCCGAGGGCGATCCCCATCGACGAGATCTTAACGCGATACAGCTCGTGGCGGGCGCGCTCAAATCCTTCGGATTCGAGCGACATCATCGCGTCCGGGCACTTGCCTCGGCACCGGGCGCCGAGAGGGCCGCCTGGAAAGACACGAAGAGCCAAGCCGAACGCCACTCCGCGCTCAACGCGAGAGCCGAGGACCACCCGAGAGCAGCCTTGCTGACTTGACGGCACCAGTGCGTCCAAGTTCGCCACCCCGTGGGGCGCGAGAGACCGGTTTGCGCAGGGCGACCTCATCGTTGTAGCCCAGGCATTGCCCCGAGCGGCACTCACCGCGCCCCGCGAACCCTACTCATCCTTCTACGCAGTCGTCCAAGTACACCGGACGGCCGACTTGGCGGGCTGTCGTGCCCCCTCCTCTCGCTGGGTCTGCCTGCCGAAATCAATCGAAGTTCCTATCTGCTCGCGGACGAGGTCGTGGTCATCGACGATGAAGACGCGCATGGTTCTGAGAATGCGGCATGATTCGGGAGGGGATCAACCCGGTGGAATCATGACTGGCGCGCCAGCCCTGGAGACCCGAGGTTCAGCACGCGTTAGTCCCACCACAGAGAGAAGTAGTCGTTCCCTCTGAGCGACGCCGCAAGGGACTGTATGGACCCGGCACCCTGGTGGACCGAGTCGGAGCAGAGCGCAAACAACTCGGCGGCCAGGGTGACGAGTTGCTGATCATCGCTCGACGCTTCTGGGTTGTGGAACGTGAGCGTATCGAAGCCCATGCCGACGAGCACGATGCCGAAGCGATCCTCCCACGAGCGAAGCACTGCCGAGATCGCCCAGGGGTCCAGGTCGTAGTTGACTGCACCGGTCCAACCGAGTCGCCCCACGGCATCGGCAGGACGCGTCACTGGGACGACGGCCAGTCTGGCGCTAGGGCCCACGTTCTTCCAGAGGGCCACAGGACGGATACTCGTCAGCTCCGGGCGTGAGGCCCACGGGCTCGCGAGTCCTGGCCACGCCCGCGAGTAAGGCCTGTACGTATCGGCGTCGAACTCCTCTTCGGCGATGGGCATGGCGTCGCTCCACCCCTTCCGTAGAACGTCGGTAGGGTAGAAGTGCTCGTACTCCTTGGGGTTCAACTCACCCGTGAGCCAGGGGATTTCGACCTTTTCGTCCAGTCCAGTGACCACCAGGGGCCAAAGCCCCGTAGTAGGAAAAGACGCCAGCACATCGGCATACGCAGCAGGTAGGAGGCTCAGTTGGTTCAGCGACGACAGTAGCCCCAACGTTTCGCCGCTCGGCGTTGCATCGGCGAACTCGGGGTCGGCCTTGATCGGTCGCGCGTTACGCCAATGGTCCGCTCCGCCCTTCATCAACGCCGTCAGATTGCCGGCGGCAGCGGCATGACATGCGACCGTGACGGTGCCGATCTCGTCGGTGCCACTCGCTTCCTTCGTTGCAACTCCGTCATGGACGTCGGAGGCGATGATTCTCACAAGCCGCCGAGCGAGAGCGATGAGCAGGACGATGGCCGTGATGATCGCGAGTGCGTGCTTGGGCTCCATCGCTTCCAATCGTCTCACGATTGGATGGCAGAGTGTACCGAAGTCTGAGCATCGAACGCCAAGTCGGCTCGTCTCAGGGCGCGGTCCTGGCTCTATCGGCGACCGGCGCCGTCGCAACCGTCACGATCAGCCGGAGCCCAGGACGCTCGGCGCTCGCCGACCTCGACGTCTCGAAGCGGAGCTCGCCCCCCGCCGCCTGGACGCGTTCGCGCATCCCGAGGAGCCCGAAGCCGACGCGATCGTGCTCCGCTGGCAGACCGACGCCGTCATCGTCGATGGTGACCTCGATGGCGCCCGCGTCCGCCCGAATCTGGACCTCGACGCGGCTCGCTTCCGAGTGCCGAAGGACGCTGGTGCACGCCTCCTGAATGACGCGGAAGAGGACGTGGTCGACTCCGGGCGGGAGGAGCTCGCTCACGAGTGGCTCGCGGAGCAGGCCTTCGGGTGTGACCTCGAGTGTGGCCGCCATCCCGGCGCCGCGCACCCGAGCGAGGACAGCGTCGATGGCGCCCGGCAGGCCCAGGGTCTCGAGGAGTTGCGGCC
>JADMJS010000144.1 GCA_018780435.1 Myxococcales bacterium | reverse complement strand
AGGGGACGCTGGGTTCGGCGTGTCCAATGCGGAGGCGAGTCGTGGGCTACAGGTTCTATTGGGTGGCCGCTCTGGCGGCACTTCAGGTCTCGGCTTGCGGCGAACAGCTCGTCGAACGTCCACCCGTCAAAGGGGACTCCGATACCAAGGTCACTGGGGACACCCAAGGCTTCGACGTGGGGCTAGACGCCCCAGATACGCTCGGAGAGCTCCCGACGCCGACCGACGGCAAAGACACCGAAAGCCCCGACGCAGGCCCGCCGGAGGACACCTTCGTCGCCAAGCCGCGCGAGTTCGGCTGGGCGTGTGAGTCGGGCGACGACTGCAACGACGGCTATTGCGTGGATACCGCCAATGGCAAGATGTGTACTCAGCCCTGCGCCGACGCGTGCCCGGATGGCTGGCTGTGCGCCAACGTGACCGGCGTCGGCGGCGACGTCGCCTACATCTGCGTCCCGCGCTTCTCCCAACTCTGCGATCCCTGCGACTCGAACGAGGACTGCCTCAAGTACGAAGGTCAAGCGGGCAACACCTGCATCGACTACGGCCCGAAGGGCAAGTTCTGCGGTGCTGTCTGCAATGACGACGTCTCCTGCCCTTGGGGTTACACCTGCTCGACTCTCCCGGGCTCCGAAGAAAAGCAGTGCGTGCCCGCGGGCGGCCAGGAGTGCAAGTGCAGCCAACTGGCGACCGCGCTCGGCAAGTCGACGTCCTGTTACGCGACGAACGACACGGGCACCTGCTTTGGCTTCCGAGAATGCCTCCAGACGGGGCTCACGGAGTGCAGCGCTCAGCTCCCAGGCGTCGAGGTCTGTAACGCCATCGACGACAACTGCGACAACGCGGTCGACAACATCACCATCCCCGAGCAGTGCAAGGTCGAAAACCAATACGGTGTCTGCTTCGGCACGCTGACGTGCAACCCCGGCCTCGGGACGGGCACCTGCAACGCTCCGACGGCGACGCAGGAGATCTGCGACGGGCTCGATCAGGACTGCGACGGATTCAACGACAACGGCTTCAACAACCAGGACGGGGACAATCAGGCCGACTGCATCGACGAAGACGACGACAACGACGGCGTGCTCGACGTGCAGGACAACTGCCCGCTCGATCCGAACCCGGTCGACGAGCTCGGTAAGCAGGCCGACTTCGACGGCGACACCAGCGGCGACGTGTGCGACCCGGACGACGACAACGACTCGTATCCCGATCTCACGGACTGCGATCCCTTCAACAAGGAGATCTACCCGAACTCGCTTGAGAAGTGCGACAGCATCGACAACAACTGCAACGGCCAGACCGACGAAGACCTCTGCAACGACGGCAACTCGTGTACCGACGACAGCTGCCAGGCGGACGGATCGTGCGTGAACCAGCCGAAGACGACGCCGTGCGACGACAACAACGTCTGCACCCAGCTCGACAAGTGCGAAGGCAGCGTCTGCGCGGGCTACAACCCGATCTACTGCGACGACAAGAACCCGTGTACGGACGACATCTGCGATGCCGCGGTCGGGTGCCTCTACAAGCCCAACACCGCGCCATGCGAAGACGGCAACGCATGCACCGACGGCGACGTCTGCGTCGGCTCGGTCTGCAAGGCGGGCGGCCTGAAGAAGTGCAACGACGGCAACCCCTGCACCGTCGACGTCAACTGCAGCCCGGTCTCCGGCTGCCAGTTCACGGCCGGCCCCAACGGCACGCCCTGCACTGATGGGGAACCCGGTTCACAATGCACTGCGGGACAATGCGTGTTCGGGATCTGCCAGCCCAAAGATGGCGGCAACTGCAACACGGGCAGCAACAACTGCCCTCTCGGCATCTGTAGCGGTGGCGCCTGCTACATCAAGGAGAATCAGACCTGCGAGACCGAGATCGACTACGGCCTGTGCCAGGAGATCACGGTAGCGGGAGTCTGTACGACGAACGGTGCCTGCGTCCCTACGACCGGAGGAAAGCCGGGGTGTTCGGTTCCGTGCGCTGGATTCTGCGTCAACTGCTTCATCGATATCTGCATCCCGATCAGCGTCTTCTTCTGAGCCGGGTGCGGGCCTCGCCCCGCCCGCTCCAATTCGCGCCGATCACGTGCCGCCTGTCGGCACCACCCCCCTGAAGCTACGACGATGGATGGGGCACGGACCGTGCTCTCGAAGGGCTGCACGGTGCGCCTCGGTGCCGTAGCCCTTGTGGACGCGGAAGCCGTAGACGGGCCAGAGCGCGTCTTGCTCGACCATGTGGCGGTCGCGCGTCACTTTGGCCAGGACCGACGCCGCGGCGACCGCGTAGCAGCGGTCGTCGCCCTTGACGACGGCCCGTTGCGGGTGCGCGACGCCGGGGATTAGGTTCTTACCGTCGACGATGACCATGCCGACCTTCGGCGACGTCTCGAGTGCCGCCGCGATAGCGCGATGCATGGCCCTATGGGTCGCCGGCTGGAGGCCGATGGCGTCAATGACGTCGGCCCCTTCGAGCGCGATGCCATACCCGAGGGCCTGGTCAATGATCAGGGGATAGAGCCGCTCGCGGTCCGCTTCGGACAGGCGCTTGGAGTCACGAAGGCCGGGGAGCGTGAAAATAGCCGGGAGGACGACGGCGGCCGCCGAGACGGGGCCTGCGAAGGGGCCTTTGCCGGCTTCGTCGACGCCGAGGAGGACGTCGATCCCGCGAGCGCGAGCCCACGTCTCGACCTCACCGATCTCGTACGGGACCACCTCTGCTGCAAAGAGCGAGGGGACGTCCGGTGCTGGGCGCCGGGCACGGGGCATAGCACGACCGTGCGCCTCACGTGGAGGCGCCGACTGCAGAGCGGCTCAGGCGGCCGACGCCGCCCGAGGCGAGTCCTTAGCCGTGGTTCTCGACGGTCTCGATCTTGGCCTTCTTGCCCTTCAGACCACGGAGGTAGAAGAGACGGCTG
>JADMJS010000157.1 GCA_018780435.1 Myxococcales bacterium | reverse complement strand
AGCTTCGCGCGCGCATGAACACCAGCCCCGATGCCGACCTCGTCCCCGCCATGTCGTCCACGCCGACGCGGATCCTCGTCGTCGACGACGAAGTCACGGCCCTGATGGTCATCCCCGAGGCGCTCCGAGACGGCCTCGAAGACCGCGGGTGGGCCCGCCTTCACATCGAGACGGCGCTCTCCGGCGAAGAAGCGCTCGCGCTGGCCGAACACGTGGAGTTCGACCTGCTCGTCGCCGACGTCGTCATGCCCGGCATCGACGGCATCGAGACCTTCGCGCGCCTAAAGCAGAAGTGGCCGCACCTCGCGTGTGTGGTCATGACGGCCCACGCCCCGGAACACTCGACGCCGATCCGAGCGCTGAGGCTCGGCGTCGCCGACTACGTCTCGAAGCCCGTGAAGCCCGAATACCTGGTGGAGACCTGCCACCGGCAGTTGGTCGTGCGCCAGCTCCGGCGCGCGGTGGACGACAGCCGCGTCCTCCTCGCGTCCATCATCGACAGCGTCGACGCCGGCGTCGTGGCCGTGCGGGGCTCGGAGGTCCTATGCCAGAACGAGATGGCCGCTCGCCTCATCGGACGCGACAACATCCCGTCGCGGCTCACGACGCTCGGACTTGAGAAGGTGCTCCCGCCGCCCGACGGGGCCGATTCGGATGGCGCCCGAAGCCGAGATCGCCGCACGCGCCACCTCGACGACGTCCGCTTGCCGCTCCTCGACGGTCGCACCGGGCGCTTCGGCGTGTCGGGCAGCCCCGTCATCGACCGCACCGGTCGGCGGCTCGGCGACGTCATCGTCTTCCGCGATCTCACCGACGTCATCGAGCGGAAAGAGGTCGAATCGTTCAAGCGGATGGCCGCCATCGCCGCACACGAGATGAAGAACTCGGTCACCGGCCTCGGCCTCGTCACCGAGCACCTGGTCGCCCGGCTCGAAGATGGGCGCCTCGAACCCGAAGAGACACGCCGCATGGCGCGAATCGTCCTCGACGCGCTCGCCCGCCTCGACCGCTTCGCGCGCAGCTTCCTCGGCTTCTCACGAATCCCGGACCCGGTCCTGCTCCCCGTAAGCCCCAACAAGCTCGTCTTGGACGCCGTCGAGCTGTACGCACAGGACAAAGGGCTGCCCTCGTGGGCCTCGCTCGAGACGCACCTCGCCGAGAGCCTGCCCGACGTGCTCGCTGATTCGGACCTCATGTTCCAAGTCCTCCAGAACCTCATCCTCAACGCGGTTGAAGCGATGGAAGGGAATCGGCGCGGGCGCATCGACGTCACGACCGATCTCGACACGACGGGGACCGAGGCCCGAGTCCGCATCACGGTCACGGACGACGGCGTCGGTATCCCCGCCCACCTCCACGAAGCGGTCTTCGAACCCAACGTCACGACCCGCGAAGCCGGCACTGGGCTCGGCCTCGTCATCGTCCGCGACATCGTCCACCGTCACGGCGGTGAAGTGAAGCTCCACAGCCGGCCCGGCGAAGGCGCACGATTTCACGTGCTCCTCCCGGCGGCACAGAAGGCCGCCCACTGAGGACGCCCCCACGCTAGCGCGCTCGTCGCTCGCGACGGTCGCCGCGACCCCCATCCGGGCTTCGGCCCGGACCCTGAGATAGGACCTGGAGAACACGAGGAATCACGATGGAAAGAATCATCTATGAAGAGCAGATGCAGCTCTTCAATCGGGTCGCGGACCTCATCAAGCTGCCGCAGCGCGTTCGCCTGGAGCTGGCCCAACCTACCAAGGAGGTCATGCTCAACTTCACGGCCGAGCTCGAAGACCGCCTTCGGCCCGTCCCGGACGCCGAGGTCAGCCGTTACGCCCACGTGCCGGCGTCGAACATCGTGTTCGACCGCCCCTTCATTGTGGAGAACAAGCTCGAGGTGCTGGCCGACGGCAACGTCGTCTTCAATCCGAACGTCTTCGACGAGGGCAACCTCGCGCTCGTCGACGGCGCGCTCCGCCTGAAGGACGGCAAGGTCTATCGCCTCGTCAAGGGCGAGCCCCGCCAGTTCAAGGGCTACCGCGTGCAGCACAACAACGCGCGTGGCCCGTACAAGGGTGGACTTCGCTTTCACCAAGACGTCCACATCGACCTCTTCAAGCTGCTCGCGGCCGAGATGACCTGGAAGACGGCCATCGCGGGTGTGCCCTTCGGCGGCGGCAAGGGCGGCGTGCGCATCGACCCGGAGAACTTCTCTCAGCGCGAGCTCGAGCGCATCTCCACGCGCTTCGTCTACAAGCTCAAGAGCATCATCGGCCCCTACTACGACATCCCGGCGCCCGACATGGGGACCAACAGCCAGATCATGGGCTGGATGTACCGCCAGTACTCGGACGGTGAACGCGATCGCCATGCGCTCCGCGCCGTCATCACCGGCAAGGACGTCCGCATCGGCGGTTCACTCGGACGCAACGAAGCGACCGGCCGCGGCGTGATGATCTGCATCGAAGAGTGGCTGAAGCGCCACCCCGAGGTGGCCCGGCCCTGCTCCTTCATCGTTCAGGGCTACGGCAACGTGGGGAGCTGGGCCGCCAAGCTCCTCGTCGAGCGCGGCCACAAGTGCGTCGCGGTCCAGGACCGTTGGGGCGCTATCGCCAACGGCGACGGCATCGACATCGCGGCGCTCGACGAGCACTGCACTGACCCCGGCAACGTCCGCCGCACCGTCGCGAACTTCCGTGGGGCCGACGCCATCACCGAAGCGCAGTTCTGGCGCACGCAGGCCGACATCGCCATCCCGGCGGCGCTCCAAGACGTCATCACGCCCGATATCGCCGAGAACATGAAGGTCAAGCTCATCGCGGAGGGCGCCAATGGCCCCACGCAAGCGGCCGCCGAACCGATCCTGCTCCGCAAGGGCGTCCACATCATCCCGGACGTCATCTGCAACGCGGGCGGCGTGACCGTGTCCTACTACGAGTGGGTGCAGAACCTTCAGATGTCGGCATGGACCCTCGAGGAGGTGAACACCCGTCTCGAGAACTGCATGCAGGACAATTACGGGCTCATCCTCGACATCGCCGAGGGCCGTACGTCTGCCCGTCACCCGCAGTTCAGCCAGCTCATCCGCACGATCGGCAAGCCCATCACGGTCCGCGAAGCCGCGATGGCGCTGGCGCTCGAGCGCATCAAGAGCCACTACTCGCTCGAAGGTTTCTCACAGTAACCAAGCCGTGCAAGGGCGGCGAGAACCGCCGCCCTTGCGCGCTTCCACTCGGACTGGCAGCATTTCAGAGATGTTGGCGTCCCTCGAACACCAGAGAGCCAGGATTCGTGGCAAGTACTGGGAACCGCTACTGAAGACCGCAGATCCGCTCCCTCCACTCCCGCTCGTCCACCGGACGGCGTCGTTGGATCTATTCCGAAGCGGCATCATCGCGACTCGCCCTTCCCCCGCGGCCGCAGCCGCGGCACTCGGTGCTGACGCGCATGCCTACTTCTTCGTCGGTGTGGGCGCTTATCCGAAGGGTCAATACGCCATACTTTGCAGGTCCGGTTCGAATGCCGGAACTTACACGCCTTTCGATACCGGCGCTGTGGCTCTTGGCTTCGCCGTGCCGAAATGGACCCATGGAACCACTGCACCATATTCTCCCGCGGCGTTCATCGAGCAACACGTTGGGCCAGAGGCGGACTTGGACGAGTTCGTCTCCTTCTATGTAAAGACACACTTCGAGTCCGCACCGAGGTACTTGAGGGCCGACCAGGACGCGTCGCCCGATCGAGATCCTTACCACGGCCTAACGGGCGGGGATCGGCGGTCCTGGACTGTGGAAGTGCAGCGAACCAGCGGAGTCGACCTCGGTGGCGTCGAGGTGATGTTGGTCATTGCTGAGTCGACGGCTGACAGAGATGAGCTTCTCGATGAACTGCCTCCGGGCGCACCGCTACGCTCTCGCATCGTCGCGTTGCCTACGTCGGGATACGGAGCGACATTTACGGAGCGCATCGCGACTTACGTGATCAGGATGAACTGGGGACCAAGAGGAGCCGACGCGAATGTCTGAGATCAGGGCTATCGCTACGACCGGGGCCTTGTGCGGTCGAAGTACCTTCGCGACGGGCCGGCCGATCGCCGTCCTCGAGTCCGGGGGAATGCTGTTAGTAAGTGGCTTCTCGGGGTTGGGGCGACCCGAAGGCGAGCCGATGGACGTCGCCGAACTGGAGATTCTGATCAATCAGGGTGGCGCCTTTCGATTCGATACCGCCCAGAAATTACCTGCCCATCCGGCAGTGTGGATTGTACGTCGCGGCTTTTCGCATCCAGATCTACGCAGGGAACTTCACAGCTGGCTCGTTCTGGAGCGCGGAGAGAGTTCAGTGTTCCTCGTTGACGCAAGCGCGGCCCGCCCGCAGCGGGAGAACGTCTACACCTCCTCGCGACGATGGGCTGAGGCCTGGTTGAAGAAGGGAGATCTCGAGGCCGCTGAGAGAGAGGCTCGACAGGCGGAAGCGCTTGGACTGGAACCAACCCCGGAGATGTCCGCGCTGCGAGGCAGAATCCTCATGGCCAAGGGTGACCATGACGGTCTGAACGAGCTACGGGGCCGAGCAGTGTTGGAGCTTGGCGACGGCTATGCCGACTTTGATCGTCTGCTGAGGGGGGAGTAGGCGTCAGTTTACGCTGCCCAAGGCCGGCCGCCGCGGCCACGCTTCATTTCTGGACTAGTGCGGTGAAGTCGGACCCCGCCACCAGTCGAGTGACGTCGTTTTCCATTGGACGACTCGAGAACGTCTTCGTTCCAGAGGGGCTTCCGTTGGTAGCCAAGGCTGCTGGGCAACCGCCGAGCACCTCCGTCGCCATCGTGGGCGCCGCCGGAACCGGAAAGACGACGTTGGGCTTGGCTGTGGCTCATGCCATCGCGAGTTCTGGCGGTGGCCGGACGTTGGTGCTCCTCGTGGAGTCGAGTCCAGCGGAGATTGTGCACAAAGCGGCGCTCCTCGGACTCCCGTCAAGTGCGATAGACTCGGACGGACTCGTCCATGTGGTCACATTGCCCAAGCCCGTTGGTGGTGATGAAGCACCCACCAGCGGAGAACTCCTGTCTGCGGCGCTCGACGAGGTGTGGCAGCGCGTCGAGGATTCTACTACCGACCTGCCCATACGCTCAGTGCTTCTCGATGGGGTCCTCGTCGAAGATGGGAGTCCTGGAGTCTCCCGAGTTGATTTTGCGAGTTGGGTTCACGGCTTGGAGCAACGCATGGGCGTCAGCCCCGTTGTGATCGTGGAGTCCAATGACCGCTCGGTGGGACTTCATGAGTTCGTCTGCGATGTCGTCTTTCGCTTGGAGCGTGGCCTCGACCCTGAGTCGCGCCAGCTGTCCACGCAACTCCTCCTGACCAAGAGCCGACACTCCCTGAGCCTGCCGGGTCCACATAGTTACGGAGTTCGACGTCGTCGCCTCGAAGTCTGGCCCGACTTCGCGGCGGTCGCCCGTGGCGCGCCAGAGATCACTGCGAGGAAGGAGCTTCCCCCGATACTCATCCCGAGAGGCCCGGATGTTCCGCTCTTGCTTCGGGGTAGTTGGGCCATCGTGGCTGGGCTGGGAGAATCGACAGCGCTAGTGCAGGTCGCCGTTGCCGCCGGTGTCCATGTGCACCCCGTGAACCTAGCGGGACTCTCTCCTCACGCCGACATGTGGCAGGCCATCGACGGCGAGTCGGGAATCGTCCAGTTCGAACAGTGGGAACGGGCGTCCGATGTCGTCCGACGGACGGCAGAGGGCCTATTGAGATCGGCGGGCGTCTATCGACGGCAGATGATCGTGATCGTCGAGGACGTTAGCTCTGTGGTACCCGGTGTCGACTTCTCCTGGGTACGGGGCAAGTTCGAACCCTCACCACATAGCGCCCGAGCTCCGCCTTTGGATCGCTCTCCGAAGTTCTTCAGGGCGCTTCAGGGAATCCACGACTTGGCCCTCGGCCCACCGACCGAGCGCTGGCTGCTCGAGTACATCTCGTGGTGCGCCATTGCCTCGCGGGATGCCACGTGGTGGCCGGTGATCCGGGATTTGAGCATGGGGAGGAGAGCCGGGTTGGATTCGGACCTGTTGAAATTGGTAGTGCTGTCAATGTACGCGACGAATGCCAGCGAGGATGAAGAGTCGTGGGTCCTCAAGTGCGCCACCAAGTCGAAGATGACCAGAGAACAACAGCAGTTTGCTCTCTCTCAGTGTGACGAGCTGCGCGAGGTCGTCGAGCGGTAGCGCCGTCGACCAATTAGTGCGAAGCCCGCCGGCTCGTCGAGGTCGCCCTGCCCTAGAACTTGGGCTTCGGCCCACGATGACCCTCCTGAAGGAAAGACCGGCTGGTCATGGAAATCACACGCGTCGAGACAGGAGGGAGGCGCGGCGGCTAGAACGGCTCCGGCTCCGGCGGTGGCGTGCTCCGCGGGCGGACGTGGATGGTCTCGGTCGTGACGCCCGAGTCGGCGCCGAAGCCGAAATACTGCCACGCGGGCGCCGAGTTTCGCAGCGTGATTCGGAAGAGCGCCATGCGGAGCCGGTAGAGCAGGGTCTGGTCTTCGGAGACCAGCACATTCTCCTGACCGGCGAGGACCAGCCAGCGGCGGGGGTCGCCGGGCATCTTGACGCGGCGGTAGCCCTTGAGCGCGGAGAGGTCCTTGCGGACTTCGGGACGCTCCATGTAGCCGTAGCTGGCCTGCACACTCATCACCGTGCCGTGTTTGCCGTCGGTGTCGAAGGTGATGAGGCGGTATCGTTCGGCGGGGCGCACGAAGGGCACGTGCTCCTGACGCACCGTCAGGAAGATGATGTGTTTCGGGAGCGCACCATAACGATCGAAGAAGAGCTGAAGCAGTGTTGGGACGCGGTCGGTGACGTCGTCCACCGAACGGCTCGCCATGAAGACGATGCTGCGCGGGAGCTGCGGGACTTCACCGGCTTGCGCCTTTTGGCGGATGAGCTCTTCGACCGTCATCGACTCCGACGAGTAGCGGCGGTAGGAGTCGGCGAGCTGCTCGCGGCCCCAGTACCACGTCGTCATGATGATGAAGAGCACGCCGCCGATGAGGAGCGGGACCCACCCGCCGTCGAAGAACTTGAGGCTGTTCGCCGCGAGGAAGAGCACGTCGATGGCCGCCAGCGGCACGAAGACGAGCGCGGACCGCCACTTCGGCCAGCCCCAGCGCTGGTTCGAGATGACCATCATCGCGATGGATGTGGCCAACATGACCCCCGCGACGGCGAGGCCGTAGGCCGCGGCGAGTCGAACGCTCTCCTTGAAGCCGATGACCAAGAGAACGCAGCCGGCCCAGAGGCAACGGTTGATGAAGGGGAGGTAGATCTGCCCCTCGTTGTCACCGCTCGTGTGCACGATCTGAAAGCGCGGAAAGAGGCCGAGCGCGATTGCCTGCTGAGTCAGGCTGTAAGCGCCCGTGATGAGCGCTTGGCTCGCGATGATGGCCGCCGACGTCGCGACGACGATCATGGGGATGAGGCCCCAGTCCGGCACCAAGCTGTAGAAGATGTTGCCCGCGCGAACGGGCTCGCCGCCGTAGATGTACGCGCCCTGGCCGAGGTAGTTCACGATCAGGGCAGGGTAGACCGCCTTGAGCCAAGCGGCGCGAATCGGCTTCTTTCCGAAGTGGCCCATGTCGGCGTAGAGCGCTTCTCCGCCGGTGACGACGAGGATGACGGAGCCCATCACGCCGAGTGCGTGTGCGCCGCCGTCGCTCATCAGGAATCGCACCGCGTAGATCGGGTTCCAGGCCGCCAGGATCTGAGGGTGCAGCGCGATCTGAACGGTGCCTACGACGGCGATCGCAAAGAACCAGACGAGGACCACGGGCCCGAAGAGGCGGCCAACGCGCTCAGTCCCTCGTGACTGAAACGCAAAGAGCCCCGTGATGATGACGACCGCGATAGTGACGATGTACGGCCCGAGGTTCGGGGCCGCGAGCTTGATCCCCTCGATGGCGCCCAATACCGATATGGCGGGCGTGATGAGCCCGTCGCCATAGAGGAGCCCGGCCGCCAGGATGAGGACCGGTGTCATGATCAGGACGGCCTTGCCGCCTTTCTCTTGCAGGAGCGCGAGGAGCGCGAACACGCCGCCTTCGCCATGGTGGTCGGCTTGCAACACGAACCACACATACTTAACCGTCACGACAATGGTGATGGCCCACAGGATGAGGCTGGTGGAGCCGAGCGCGGCGTCCTGACTCAGCTCGATGGGCGAGTGCCCGAAGAAGATGTCGTTGACCGCATAGAGCGGGCTGGTGCCGATGTCGCCGTAGACCACGCCGAGCGCCGCGAGCGCGAGCAACAGAAAGGCCTTCTGGTCCTTCGGCTCGGCCCGGTGGGCATGGCCCGCATTCCCGTCCTCGTGTTCGTGTTCGTCGCGGGCGGCGATGGCCCGCGTGTGCCGCGTTGCACGCCGAGTGGGGAGGTGACCGGCGTCGTCCCCGACCGCAGGCAACGGACTCAAGTCGTCCGACGTGTTGCGACCGCGGTCGCGTCGGGACTTGGGAACGGGGGTATCTTTAGGTGGCTCTGGCGAACCCATCGGTCGCGCCTTCTATTCCTGCGCGGCCGGACTGGCAAGCGACATTGTCACGGGGCACCCACGATCGGCGTCATCAGAGACTCAGCGCGATGGCTCGTGAACGCATCGCCGCCACTCTCGTAGAGGTGGAGCGAGTCCAGCGCCACCTTCGGGACAGTGAGCTCGGACAACCTAGCCGCCATGCCGTCGAGTTCACCCGGGCGCTTCCCCCGAGCCAAGGTCACGTGAGGTTGAAAGTGTCGCCCCACCTCCAGTGGGTCGACGGCATCGGCGAAGACCCGGAGAGCGTCCGCTCTCAGCGCCATCAAGCCGCCAAGGTCGCCGTGCAGGCCGAGCCATAATACCGATGGCGCACGCGGCGTCGTGAAGAGGCCGGCGCCCTTCACACCGAGCTGAATCGGGGCGTGCCGCGCGGCGAGATCCGGCATTCGTGCGGCCAGGGTGGCCGGATCCAGCGGCCGGCCCAGGAACAACACGGTGACGTGGAGCCGCTCAGGCCGAAGCCAGCGCGCGTTCAGGCCGGGCGTCGCGCGGCCGTGCTCGATGACATCGGCGACGTGGGACCGCACCACGTCAGGCAATGCGAGCGCGAGGAAGAGGCTCACCTGCGCCGGACGCGCGCGCGCGGCGCGATCACAGGTCGACCGGCTCGGGCTTCGGCGCGCGGGCTCTCAGGGCTTTGGCGTCATCGACTCGGCCGAGAGCTTCGAGCGCGTCCGCCTTCACCGCGAGGACCTCGGCGTCACCGGCTTCGTCAGGCAAGCTCAGTCCGACCTCACATTCTCGAAGGGCGTCGTCAGCGCGGCCGCTCGCTAGGTGCGCTCGCGCGACGGCTACACGAACGGACCGGACGAAGGGCGCGACTTCCAGGGCCCGGCGTGCATATTCGGTCTGCCCAGGGGCGTCCTTGTTACGACGGGCCATCTCCGCGATGCGTAGCATCAGGGCGACATCATCCTCCGTGATCTCGGCTAGTTCGGTCAGCGCTTGATAGAGCCCGGCGTCGTCGGACTTGGCGCCGTAGGCATCGACGAGCAGCCCGTGGAAGTCGACACGCTGCGGGTCGCGTTCGAGGCCCTTACGCGTGTGCTCAATGACCGCGTCCCAGTCCTGCACGGCGTGAGCGATACGCGCGGCGAGCTCACGCAAGTCCGCGCTGTCGTGACCGGCCGCAAAAATACTCGCCACGGCTTCTTTGGCTTCGGGCCACTTCTGAGCACGCACGTCGGCTTGCGCTTTTTCGAGCGCTTGGCCCGCCGGGTCGCCGGGTGGCAATTCGTTCGGCGCAAAAGAGCCGACGTAACGCTTCAGCCAGGTCGACCGGAGCCAGGCGACCAGGTCGCGGTCGAAGGCCTTTAGGTCGGTACCGAGGATGGTCTCGAATACGACGGCGGTGCTCTTTCGATCGCCCCACGCCGAGAGCATCTTCGGCAGCACCGCGTAGCCCCACTTGGACTCGATGTACCGGACCACCTGCGTCGCGTAGTAGTAGGCGAGGATGATGCCTTCGATGGACTTCGCGTGGGTGAACATGGTGTTGAACTCCGCGATCCCCTTCAGGGATCCGCCCGAGAGCCCAAGCCACAGCGCGTTATCGAGCTCGCGCTTCCAATAGGTCTTGAGCCGAGTCGTCTCGAGCTCGGCGAGCCCCTCTGTGAACCAGCGGGGGACACGCCCCCGAGACATCTGGTGGTGCCAGATGTGGGCGAGCTCGTGCCAGAGGACCATAGGCCAGTTGTTGTCGGCGTTCGACGGCGACGCGGCCGTGACGACGTGGCCGAAACACACGCCGTGCGCCGCGAGCCCGGGGGAGCCGACCGTCCGGACCGCGAAGATCTTACGGTCCGAGAAGTACTCGACGTGAAGCGGCTTCGTCGGCTCGTAGTCGTACTGCTTTCGGTACCGATCCCACGCGTCTTTCAGGAGCGGCTTCACGAGCGGCGCGAGGATGGCCGCTTGGTCGCGTTCGAGGCGTAACCGGAAGGGCGTGGCGTCCACCCACTCCATCCGTTTGGCGGTGCCGTCGTAGAAGTACTCGGTCATGTTGTAGGCGTGGACGTTGAAGGAGTCGCCATCGAAGGCCTGCTCCAAGATCTTGGCGGCTTCGTCGTCCTGCCCTGCGCGTGAGAGCCCCATGCCGAGGCCCACCCACGCTGGCCAGTACTCCTTGTCGAGCTTGATAGCCTTGCGGTGGAACTCTAGCGCCTCCGGGTAGCGGTGGCGGCGCTCGATGATCTCGGCGACCGTGGCCCACCCCTCGGCGTAACGCGGGTTGGTCGCCATGGCCGCCTTCATCGACGCTTCGAAGCCGGCATTGTCTTCGAGCAGAAGGCGCGCGGCCCCGATGAGCGTGTGCGTCATCGGGTGTTTCGGGTTGACGGCGAGCGCTTCCGTCAGCGCCGCCACGGCGGCCTCCACCTGTTCGGTGTCGATGAGGATTCGCGCCCGCAGGTGGTGCGCCGGCAAGAAGCGCGGGTTCACGGCGAGCGCGCGTTCGACGCGGTCCGTGGCAGCGCTCGCGTCGGAGTCCGACGACATGTCCATGCTCCCTGCGAGCACCAAGGCGGCGGGGTGGTAGGCGTTGCGCTTCAGGATCTCGCGCACCGAGACGTCGGCTTCACGTTCGTTCTTGCCGGCGCGGAGGAAGAGCTCGGCCCAGTACTGGTGGGCGACGAGGTCCGAGGGGTCCGCCTCGACCGCTTCACCGAAGACCTCATTGGCGTTCTGGTAGTACTCGGTGAGCGTGAGCGCCCGCCCAAGCCACGCGAGGTCGCGCGCCGTCTTGACCTCGCCCTCCTGGTAGAAGTCCGCGATCTGGTCTGCCTCCGTGAGCTTGTCCCGTGACGTGCCCGTCAGATAGAGGACCTCTGAGAGCACGATGCGCGCTTCGAGGAAACGACGGCTGTGTTTGACGACGTCTTTGAGCCGCTTGATGGCGGCCTTGTAGTCGCCGGTCTCCGCCTCGACTCGGCCGAGGGCCGTCTCGGCGGCCGCCCACCGATCGTTACCGCGCTTCTCCGAGGCGGCGACCGCGAGCGCGACTGGCTTCAGCGCATCGTAACGACCGGTCTCGAGGTAGGCGCCGACGAGGACCAGGTCGGCCCCCGGGGTCTTGGCCGCGTGCGCGGCTTCGAGCAGCTTCAGGGCTTCCGGATAGTCGCCGCGGGCGAGCGCCGAACGTCCGCTCTCGAGCCCTTCCGCCGACGCGGCGGAGGCGAAGACGGTGACGAGGAGGAGCAGCCCTAGAACGGACCGCGTCAGGCGAGAGCTCAGAGGCCGCTCTCGATCTTCCAGGCGCCGTCCTCGAGCGTGAAGTCGAGTCGGTTGAAGTCGTTCAACGCTTGCCATCGGTCGCGACCCCCTTCGGAGTAGAGGAAGCGCGCCACGAACTCGAACTCGGCGAACGCACGGTCACCCGAGATGGCCACGCGGCGCAGTTGAACGCGGTACTGGATGTCTTTGATGTTGTCGTGGAGCTTCGGCAAGACGCGCTGGGTGAGCGCTTCGTAGCCGTAGTCGTCGTCGGACGTGTCGGTGGTCGACCCGTTCTCGACGTAACGCCGCGAGATCAAACGGAGGAGGGTCACCTCGTCCCGCTCTTCGAGCGCCTTCCGATACGACTCGACCATGCCCACGATCTCTCGGTTGGCCGGGGTGTCTTCGATCTCCGTGCCCTGGATGTACGTCGGGGCGCAGGCGACGAGGCCAGCGGCCAGCAGGAACGAGATCGCGAAACGACGGGGCATCATCTCTCCGTAGAGCGAGTGGACATGGCCGTCCACAGCGTGGCCGAGGGACAGAGTCTCGCGCTGGCCGGGCGCCGGACCGCGGTACCGTAAAGGTCGCGCGGGAGAGGGTCAACTTCGACTCGAACGTGCGGGCTTTCGAGGGAGTTCAGAACTCGAACTCCGCGCCCACTCCGAGGTCCCAGTCGTTGATGGTCTCGTACTCGCCGAACGAGCCGGAGAGCGGGTCTTTGTCGAGCCGCCACTCCCGCGAATAGGTCGCGAACGCAAACATCGGGCCCCAAAACTTGTACCGGAAGTCGGCCACGAAGAGACCGCGGTCGAGATCGAAGGCCTCTGAGGGCTCGTCGAAGTTGCGCTTCGAGTAGTAGACCTGGGCACGGACGCCCGCGATGTAGGGGAGGGTGACCCCGATCGTCAGGTTGGCGTTGTCGGGGCCCTGGTAGTCCTCAAGCAATGCCCAGAAGGTGATGGCCTTCATGATCGTGAGGTCGAGGCTCGCGTGCCAGCCGTGGCGCGCGTCCTCTTCGCCTGCGTCGTCGAGGAGCGTGTAGTACTTGAGCTTGCTCACGCGTTCGCGTGGTGCGGGTCCGGCGGGCGCGGGGAGATAGTCCACGCGCTCGATCTCGTACCAGGAGTTCACCCACGACGGGGCGTAATCGGCGGTAACGACCCGGTATTCGACGCGCGTCCCCAGGGTGACGACGCTCGCGATGTCGAAGGTGGCGGCGGCGCCCGTGTGGAAGCCGGTGCCGCCGGTCGCCGCCAGGAAGTTCACGTCGGTATAGGGGCGGAACGCGAACCAATCGACGGGCCGCCAGAGCCAGCCGAGGTCGAAGCCAACGAGCACGGCGGCCTCCGAGGTCACGACCAGCTCGCCGTCTTCGTTGACTTGTTTGACGATATCGAAGCCGCCGCCGACGCGCGGCTTTTCTTCCGTGACGTAGTGCATCGGCGCGACGCCGTCGGTAACGAGCGTGAAGCCGACCTCGAAGGCCTTGGCGAGGTCCGGCGCGCCGCTCCAGAGCTGCAGCGGTCGCATGAAGGCGCGCATGCCAAAGATCTCGGGATCGATCAGGTTGTCGAGGAAGAGCTCGCCACCGGCGACGTCCATGTCGAGCTTGAACTGGAGGCCGGTTTGATAGTGGTCGGCGTCGATGACGTTCATGTACCGGTCGACGATGGTGCCGTGCCCAATGGTCGTGCCTTCGAGGACGCCGATGCGGGCGTAAAGCCACTCGTCCGGCGTGCCCCACGAGATGAAGCGAACGACGCGGGTCCAGTCGCTGACCTCGTCCCAGTCTTCTTTTCGGAGGACGCCGTCGTTCTGCGGGTCTTCGTCCATCACGCGGAAGCGCAAGGGGACTTGGATGCCCACTCCGAGCTTCCACCAGGTGAGGACGGTCCCGATGTTGATGGAGAGGAAGAGGTCTTCGTCGACCTGGCCGATGCCGACGCGGCCATCGACGAGCCCGCCGAACTTCTTCTCGGCTTCCCCGGCGGGTGTCGGCGCGGCGGGGATGTCGGAGAGCGCGGTCCCGGCGAAGAACACCGACGTCAGGGCGACACCGGCGAGCCGGCGTGCCGTCCGGTGATGATGGGAGCTCGTCATCGCTGTCCTCCTCGTCGGGCGGTCTCGCCGTGCCAGCGTCGTGCTCGCGCTCTGACGCGCCGGGCTGGCGACCATTCAATCGCCCGCCGGCCGCCACGCCGAGCCGCACTGCTCAGAGACGTGCGCGCTGGCCGGCATGAAACTCCCGGGGGCTCAGGGCCGCAAGAAACGCGCTTTTGGGGCATCGCGCCGCTGGAGCGCGTGCCGAGACGACCATCTGTGACATCGGGGAGTCTGAGTGGTAGCTTCCCGGCGCCATGACGATCGCTTCATCGCCCACCCGCACTCCGATCGCCCGCGTGCTCGTCGCCAATCGCGGTGAGATCGCCCATCGCCTCGTGTCGCACTACCGCACACTCGGGGTCGAGACCGTGGCCGTGTACTCGGAGGCCGATGCGGGCGCGCCGCACGTGAAGGCCGCGACTCGGGCCGAGCTCATCGGGCCGGCCCCGGTTCAGCAGTCCTATCTGAACGTCGAGTCCCTCCTCGCCGCCGCCGACCGCGCCGGTGCCGACGCCATCCACCCGGGTTACGGACTCCTCAGCGAGAACGCGGCCTTCGCCGAAAAGGTCATCGCGGTCGGGCTCCGCTGGATCGGCCCTCCGCCGTCGGCCATCGCGGCGATGGGCGACAAGATCGCGGCCCGCGCCACCGCGCGCCGGCACGGGCTGCCGATGGTCCCCGGTTCGGACGGCGCCGTCTCGCCGGAGGATGCGGCAGCGGTCGCCGACGCCATCGGCTATCCCGTGCTGATCAAGGCGTCGGCCGGCGGTGGCGGCATCGGCATGGAGGTCGCGCCGTCAGCCGAAAAGCTCGGCAAGGCACTCGAGCGCTGCAAGTCGCGGGCGGAGCGGGCCTTCGGCTCGGGCGCGGTCTACCTCGAGCGCTACCTCGCGGCGCCGCGCCACATCGAGATCCAGGTCCTCTTCGACCAGCACGGAAACGGAGTGTCCCTCTACGAGCGCGAGTGTTCGATTCAGCGCCGCCACCAGAAGGTGCTGGAGGAGGCTCCGTCCCCGGTGATGGCCCAGTTCCCCGGCCTCCGGGAGCGGATGGGCGAGGCTGCCGTCGCGCTCGGGCGCGCCGTCGGGTATCAGGGCGTCGGGACCGTCGAGTTCCTGGTCGATCAGGATGGCGCCTTCTACTTCATGGAGATGAACACGCGCCTTCAGGTCGAACACCCGGTCACCGAGCTCGTCACCGGGCTTGACCTGCCGGGCTGGCAGCTCCGGGTCGCGAACGGCGAGCGGCTCGACTTCGGCGGCTCGCTCGTGCCGCCGCCGATCACGGGCCACGCCATCGAGGTCCGGCTCTGCGCGGAGGACCCGGCCAAGAACTTCTTGCCGCAGCCCGGGCAGGTGACGGCGCTCGAATGGCCCGAGGGGGCGCGCGTGGACGCCGGGATCGAGCTCGGCACCACCATCGCGCCCTTCTACGACTCGCTCATGGCCAAGCTCGTCGTGCACGGCGCCACGCGGGAGGACGCGACCGCGCGTCTCGAAACGGCGCTCGACGCCACCGTCATCGAGGGCGTCGTGTCGAACCTCTCCTTTCATCGCTGGCTCGTCCGCCACCCGGCCTTCCGCGCCGGCGAGCTGTCGACCCGCTTCCTCGAAAACCACTGGAAAGTCTGAGCCTCACGGCTCGATGACGTCTGAGCCTCACGGCTCTCCGAGGCACCCATGTCCGAGAAGATCAAGGCGCCCCTCACGGGGACGGTCTGGAAGATCGAGACCACCGTCGGCGCGACGGTCGACGAAGGCGACACCCTCATCATCCTCGAGTCGATGAAGATGGAGATCCCGGTCGAGGCCCCCGTGGGTGGGACCATCACCGCCATTCACGTGACCGAAGGCGCGTCCGTCCTCGACGGCCTCGTCCTCATCGAGATGGAAGAGAGCTGAACGCCGTGAACATCGACACGACCGTTGAGAGTGCGCTCGCCGAGATCGCGGCGGCCGACACCGAGGCCACGCTCCGCGACCTCGAGGTAGGGCTGCTCGGCAAGAAGGGCACCATCACCGAGCTCACGCGGCTCATCGGCGCGGCGCCGCCAGCCGAGCGCGGCCCCATCGGCAAGGCCATCAACGTCGCCAAGGCCACGGTCACGCAGGCGCTCGAAGCGCGGAAGGTCGCGCTCGTGCAGGGCGCCATCGCCCGGGAGCTCGCGGACACGACCTTCGACGTGAGCGTGCCGGGGGCCCGGCCGGACCTCGGGTCCTTCCACCCGCTGACGCTCGTGCAAGAGCGCCTTGAGGACATCTTCACGGCCATGGGCTTCATGGTGCTCGACTACGGTGAGGTCGAGACCGACTTCATGAACTTCGAGGCGCTCAATATCCCGAAGCACCACCCTGCGCGCGACATGCAGGACACCTTCTGGACAAAAGATGGTCATGTGCTTCGGACCCACACATCGCCGGGCCAAATCCGGGCGATGAAGCAGTTCGCGCCGCCGTTTCGCGCCGCGTTCCCGGGCAAAGTGTTCCGCAACGAAGCGCTCGACGCGTCCCACGAGCACACCTTCCATCAGCTCGAGGGGCTCTTCGTCGACCGCGTGGTGTCGGTCGCCGGCCTCATCAGCACGATGAAGATCATGCTCTCGCAGGTCTTCGAGCGGGAGGTCACCGTGCGGCTGCGGCCCGGCTACTTCCCCTTCGTGGAGCCGGGCTTCGAGCTCGACATGCAGTGCCTGCTCTGCGGCGGGGCCGGCTGTCGTGTCTGCAAACACTCGGGCTGGGTCGAGACGCTCGGCTGCGGGCTCGTACACCCGAACGTGCTGCGCCACGCGGGGCTCGATCCCGCCGAGTGGCAGGCGTGGGCCTTCGGGATGGGGCTCTCGCGCCTCGTGATGATGCGCTACGGCATCGATGACATCCGGCACGTGCTCGGCGGCGACCTGCGCTTCTTGCAGCAGTTCGCCTGACGCGTCGCCTACTCCCGCCCCTCCCGTTCTTCAGGACTGGTCATGCGCATCTCTTGGAATTGGCTCTCACGGCACCTCGACACGGACGGGCTCGACCCGCACGAGGTGGGTCGCCTCTTCACGCTCAAGGTCGCGGAGCTCGACGGCATTCATGAGCTCGGCAAGGGCATCGAGCGGGTGACCTTGGTACGCGTGCTCGAGGTGGACAAACATCCGAGCTCCGACAAGCTCTCGCTGGTCCGCATCTCGGACGGTGCGTCGGAGCAGCGCCTCGTCTGCGGCGCGCCGAACGCGAAAGACGCCGTTGGGCGGCTGGCGGCGTGGGTACCGCCCGGCACGACGCTCCCAGATGGGACGCGCATCGAGGTGGCGGCCGTCCGCGGGGTCGAGAGCGCAGGTATGCTTGCGTCCGAGGCCGAGCTTGGGCTGTCCGAAGAGCACGGCGGCATCTTGATCCTCGACGAGGGCACCCCGGGGCAGGCGCTCGTGGACGCGCTGCCCGTCCGTGACGTCGTCTTCGAGGTCGACAACAAGGCCATCACGCATAGGCCGGACCTCTGGGGTCACCGCGGCATCGCGCGCGAAGTCGCGTCGCTCACGGGACGGCCGCTTCGGCCCGAGTCGGCGCCGCTGCCGATCCCGTCTAACGGGGAGCGCGTGCCGGTACGCGTCGAGTCGGCGGAGCTCTGCCCGCGTTACCTCGCGCTGCGCTTCGATGGCGTGACGGTCGGTCCGTCCCCCGCGTGGCTCGCATGGGCGCTCCGGGCGGTCGGGCAGCGGCCTCGGTCGAACGTCGTCGACCTCACGAACTTCGTGATGCTCGACTTGGGCAACCCCATCCATGCCTTCGATTCTGGGAAGCTCGACGCCGGCGGCATCGTCGTGCGGAGCGCCGGCCCGCAGGAGGCGTTCCGCACGCTCGATGGGCAGGACCGGGTTCTCCCGGAGGGGGCGGTGGTGATTGCCACGGCAGACGCGGCGGGGGCTGCGCGTGCCGTCGCGATCGCCGGCGTCATGGGCGGCGAGAACTCGGAGATCGGCGAAGAGACCACGTCGGTGGTCCTCGAAGCCGCCAACTTCTCGGCGGACAGCGTCCGCAAGACCTCGTCGCGGCTCGGGCTTCGCACGGACGCGTCAGCGCGTTTCGAGAAGGCGCTCGATCCCCACCTCGCGGCGTCGGCGGCGCACCTCTTCGCGCGGCTCCTCGTGGAGACCGTCCCTGGCGCGCGGATCAGCTCGCCGCTCACCGACGTCTGCGCGCCCCTCCCGGCGCCGCTCACGTTGACCCTGCGCCTCTCGGCCGTGTCCGAGCGGCTCGGGCTCGAGATGCCGAAGGCTCGGGTCGAGACCTTCTTGCGCGGCCTCGGCTTCGGCGTCCGCGACGGCGCGCCGGGCACGCTCACGGTCGACGTCCCGAGCTGGCGCGCGACGCGTGACGTGCGCATCGAAGAGGACCTCATCGAGGAGGTCGGCCGACTGCACGGGTACTCCGAGATCCCGCCGGTCGCGGCTCAGGTCCTCATGAGCGCGCCGCGGCTGCCGGTCGAGAAGCTCCAGGAGCGCCGGGTGCGCCGCGTGCTCTCGCTCGGCGCTGCCATGTCCGAGACAGTGAGCTACGCGTTCGACAGCAAGCCGCTGCTTGAGCGCCTCGGCGCTGATCTCGGCGGCCGGGTCGAGCTCCAGAACTCGCTCTCGTCGGAGCAAGATCGGCTCCGGTGTTGGCTGGCGCCGAACCTGCTCACCCACGCCGAACGCAACGCCCGGCAGACGGACCGAATCCGGATGTACGAGATCGGGCGCGTCTTCGACCCGCGTGGCGAGGGGCTCCCGCACCAGCCCCGCATGGTCGGCGCCGTCGTTTCGGAGAAGACGGACGGTCCCGAGGCGCAATGGCGCACGCTGCGGGGGCTCGTGGACGCGGTCATCGCCGCGACGCGGGCACGCCCGGACCGCATCACGTTCAAGCGGCCCGAAGCGGGGGCGGTCGGCCTTCGCGCGACGTGGCTGCACCCGTCGCGGTCGCTCGAGGTGTTCGTGGGCGACGCGCACGCGGGCTACCTGACCTTGCTGCACCCGGCCGCGGCCCGAGCCCTCGACTTGCGGCGCCCGACCGCACTGGCCGAGCTCGATCTCGACCTACTGCTCGCGGAGGGTGAAGGCGCGACGCGGTACACGCCGCTGGCGCGCTTCCCGGCCGTCCCGTTCGACGTCGCCTTCGAAGTGCCGGTGGCGCTACCCACGGCCGCCGTCGCGGACGCGATTCGGCGAGGGGCGGCGGGTGCGCCGCTGCGCGAGCTGAGCTGGATGAGCTCCTTCCCGCTCCCGAACGGGACGCGTTCCGATGCCTACCACCTCGTGTTCCGGCTCGACGACCGGTCGCTCACGAGTGACGAGGTGGCGGGCTTCACGAAGGGGATCGTGGCTGCCGTAGCCGAGCTCGGCGGCGTGCTGCGCAGTTGACGGCCTTGGGCGGGGCGCGATGAACGAGGTCCTGCTGGTCTCTAAGCCCCTCGTCCCGCCGTGGACGGACGGCTCGAAGAACCTCGCGCGAGATCTCGTCCTCTACGCCCAAAGTACCCGATTTCATTGCCTCGTGGGGCCGGAGCACCCGAGCGGGTCCCACGCATGGTGGCGTCACGCCGTGGTCCCACCGGTCTTCGACCGCATCTACGGGGCCGAGTCGCACTACGCCCCGTCGCTAGCCCAGAACGCCCGTGTGGCGCTGCGGCTGGCGCGGCCGGACGCCATCCCGACCTACCATTTCTTCTTCGCGCCCAATCCGAAGACGAGCGCCATCGTGCGGACGCTCTTCACCTTCAAGCGGCGACGCCTCGTGCACACGGTCGCCTCGGAGCCGGTCGGGGAGCCCACGTTCTTCGCGGACACCCACCTCGCGGTCAGTGAATACACGGCCGAGCGCCTCCGGGCGGCGGGGGCGCGTGATGTCCACGTCGTCCATCCGGGCCTTCCTCCGCTCGTGTCCGTCCCGACCCCGGACCGCGCCCGCTTCGGGCTCCCGACCGGTGCGCGGCTCGTTCTGTTCGCCGGGGATTTGTCCGAGGGCGGCGGCGCGGAGCCCCTAGCCGACGCGGTCTTGGCGACACCAGACACGGTATTGGTCCTCGCGTGCCGCCCGAAGGGGGCAGGGCGGGCCGCCACCGAAGCCCGACTACGGGCCCGGCTCGGCGCGCGGGGCGTGTTCCTGGGCGTGGTGGACTCGATGCCGACGCTGCTCGCGAGCGTCGACGTGGTCGCGATGCCGGCGACCTCGCTCGCGGGCAAGGTCGACCTACCGCTCGTCCTCCTCGAAGCGATGCAGCTCGGAAAGCCGGTCCTCGTCACAGCGGGCGGGCCGCTCGTGGAGCTCGGCGGGGAGCGCGACGGGGTCCTGGTGGTGGAGCGGCGCGACGGCGCGCTGGCGGCGGCGCTCGCCCGCTCGATCTCGGGCTCGGGTGGTCCGGCGCGCGTCCGGGACGCGTTCTCGGCCGAGCGGATGGCGCGGGCGGTCGAGGCGCACTACTCGAGGCGATGAGCGGTGGAGCGCTGTCGAGCGACGGTGGACCGAGACATTGGTCTGGAGAGGCCGGCTGAGTGGGCGGCCTTTTCGGGGGGCGGCCTCAGAGCTCCTAACTGCCCGGTCCATGCCGTCATGAACCGCTTTGACGGAATGACTATCGATGACTATCATCTGGCCCTATGACTACTGTCGGCACCGCTGAACTCAAGGCTCATCTGAGCGAACACCTTCAAGCCGTTCGCCGTGGCGAGACTGTCCTGGTCCTCGACCGTCGCGAGCCGATCGCTCGAATCATCCCGATCGCCGCCGTGGGCCTCGAACTGACAGTACGCAGTGCCAACGGTGCGCTCCACGACGTGCCACTCCTCGGGCCCCCAAGACGTCCGACGGCGTCTCGGGAGTCGCTGGAGCCGCGTTCCGCGAGTGTGGATGTGCTCGACCAGCTTCGCGAGGAACGCGCGGACCGGCTGTGATCGCCTACGTGGACTCGTCGGTCTTGCTCCGAGTTGTGCTATCGCAACCCGACCGCCTCACTGATTGGCTCGCAATCTCGCAAGCCGTCACCAGCACTCTGACCGAGGTCGAGTGCCTCCGGACCCTTGATCGGCGCTATCGTCAGGGACTGATTGACGTCGAGGACCTCGCGGACCGGCGAGGGCTGGTGATACGTCTACTCGAGCGTATGGAACGCGTGGACGTGACTCCGGTCGTGCTCCGACGGGCTGCCGAGCCGTTTCCAACTCCCCTCGGGACGGTCGACGCAATTCACTTGGCGACGGCAGTCTTATGGAGCCAGTCGCGAACGACCTCGCTGATACTAGCCACTCACGATGTGCAGTTGGCCACAGCGGCTCGTGCCATGGGACTCTTGACCGTAAGCTGACGATTTCGCCGCGTAAACTGTCGTGGGCTGGCCTTGCCCTCGGCCTTGTAGCGTCGAGCGAACTCGGATTCGTAGTGGTATCCAGGTGCATGCACGAGTGCTTGCTGCCTGGAGCGTGACGCCTCGTCGAGACGCGAGACGACGAGGTCATAGTAGAAGAGTCGGGTGGCCTCGTCGAGGCTCGCGAGCTGCTCGACGGCGACGGTGATGGCCTCCACACCACCCCAGCTCTTTCGCAACGGTCAGCGAGAACCGCAAGCGCGAGCGAGGGCGGGGGACTACTGGCACCGCGAGCCGGCGAGCTCGCCCGTTAAGCCATCGAACTCACCGGGGAGACACGTAAGTCCGCCTGTGCAGTCCGCATCGGCCTTGCACTCGCCGCAGGCCCCGAACAAATCCAAGCCGTTGTAGACGACCAGCGAGCACACTCCCACACAGGCGGCGTCTCCGCCGCCCTCCGCGTCGCAGATCGCGTCCTGAGGGCGCGATTTCTTCGGCACGCACTCTCTCTGACCCGTGACCTCGGAAATCGACCCCACTGGGGCGCACACCTGACCGACCGGGCATTCCCAGTCGCTCTGGCAATTGCCGCAGGTCTGGAGCGGAATTAGGCCGAAGAGGGTGAACACGTTGAGGCACACGAGCCCGTCCTGACATGCCGCAGCCGTCTCGCAGCCACTCCCCAGTTGCCCATCGGAGCACGCCGAAGGCCGTTTCGTGAACGGGCTCGGAGGGCTGCATCCGCCCCCCGGGCAGTCGGCGTCTTCCTTGCACTCCCCGCAGGAGCCGTCCTGGAGGGGAAAGCTGTAGCAGTGGCCCGAGGCGCATTCATCGTCTAACGCGCAGCTTGAGCCGTTGGGAAACGTGCCGGCTTCGTCGGCGCCGTCGGTCCCGCTCGACGCGTCGATGGCGTCCGTACCCTCGGTCCCATCTCTGCCGTCGGCCCCATCCGTGCCGTCGGCCCCATCCGTGCCGTCGGTCCCATCCGTGCCGTCGGTCCCATCCTTGCCGTCGGTCCCATCCGTGCCCTCAGCGCCGTCCGAGTCCGCTCCGCCCTCCTTGGACGCGTCGAGGCCCCCCGGGGTCCCACCGGCTGCGTCGCTTCCGATGCTGGCGTCGGACCCAGCCGAAGACGACGCGGCGCTGCTGTCCCCGCCGCATCCCGACGACGCGGCAGCGAGGGCTAGGGAGAAAAGAACGGCCGAAGGGGCGGACCAGCGTGGCGTCATGTAGGGAACTCCTTGTAGTGCTGCCAGGGGGACACGGCCCTTATGCCACACGGCAACGTTCGAATCGATGCCCGCGGCTCCTGAATTCAAGGGTCAGCGAGGTCTCTCGATGGTCGCGGCGACTCGTTCGTGCCTGGCGCCGGGCTCCTGAACACAAATGTCAGCGAGATATGGGGAAGGCAGGGGGTGGCATGCCGACGCCCTCGACATCCCCAAGAAACTTCGCAATGGTAGCGCCATGCGACCCGCCATCCTCACTGCACTCGCCCTCGCGCTCTCCCCCGCCGCGCTGGCCTACGACGGCACTCCCGTCCAAGGGCAGCTTCGGAACGCCGCCGGGCCCGTCACCGACGGGCTCTATACCGTGAAGGTCGGCCTCTGGACCGCCGAGAGCGCGGGCACGCTCGTCTGGAGTGAGATCCATCCGGCCGTGCCCGTGGGGGATGGCCTCTTCTCGCTCAAGCTCGGGGCCTTCACGGCGCTCCCGACGACCCTCTGGCGGGACCATGACGCGCTGTGGGTGTCCGTGTCGGTCGAGCAAGAGCCGGAGCTTCCGCGGCGGCCGCTCTCTGCGGTCCCTTGGGCCGAAGTGGCGGCGTATGCGCACGAGGCGGGGGCGCTCGCGTGTACCGGCTGCGTCGGAGCCAGTCAGCTCGGTATCACTCAGGACGAGCACGGCAGCTTGGCTCTACTCACGCCTGACGGCCTTGGCGCCTCGGCGCTCGTTCAGGACGCGGCGGGCTTCGTGGGGGTCAGTCAGCCGGCGCCGGTCGTCGCGCTCGATGTCGGCGGCGCCATTCGCGTCGCGGCGACCACGGCCGAGTGCAGCCCCGCGCTCGAAGGCGCCATTCAGTACGACAAGGCCTCGAAGCAGCTCCGCTTCTGCAACGGCCTCGCGTGGACGGCGGTGGGTGGCTCCTTCGAGGGGCTGTCGCGGGTCTTCCAAGTCCAGAACCCGAACGGGTCCGCCGTGTCCGACTATCAGCTTCGGGTCGACGTGGCCGACTTCATCGCCGTCTATGGGCCCATCTTCGAGGTGCTCGCACCCGGCGGCGCGGCGGTCCCCTACTGCTTCGAGCAGCCGAGCGGCGAGTGCGGCAAGGCGGCCTCGAACGTCGTCTGGGTGAAGCTCCCGACGCTCGCCGCGTCGTCGAGCGCCGCCTTCGTCTTCCAGAAGGCCGCCGCGAGCGGCGTCGACTCGGCGCCGGAGGTCTTCGACTTCTATGAGGACTTCGGCGCGCCCATCGACCTCGTCCGCTGGCAGATCGCCACCGACACGTGCACGCCGTCTGTGAGCGGTGGCGAGCTCCGCAGTGGCGCCCAAAACGCCAACAACCGGGAATGTGGCCTGATGTCCTCGTCCGCGCTGCTTTCGGAGAGCGTCACGCTTGAGACCCGCATAACCATCGCGGCCACCGGTACCAGCGACGCCGATCCGATCGTCGCGGCCGTCAGCTCGGACTTCACGACCACTGCCACCCAGAACAACGCCGCCGTCGGCTGGGTGTGCGACGACGAGGGCCCGACCCATTCGCTCTATTACGGCACTGGCCAGACCACGTCGTTCTCGTCGACCAACATTCGAGGCACGACGTCCGTCGTCGCCGTCCAACTGCACGGCGGTCAGGTCCGCGCCTGCCTGACGCTCGACGGGACCTGTTCCACATTTCAAGCCCGGGGGACTGGACGCGACCGGATCTTCGTCGGCTCGACGGCCTTCGGCGGCATCCCCTGGTCTTACGATTGGGTCCGAGTGCGACGCTACGCCCCGTCGGCCCTCACGGGCACCTGGCAGTAGCGCCCACCCAGGAGACGCGTCAGATCCGGCGCAACGAGACCTCGTCGATGAGGTGGTCCTGGCCTTTGCGCAGGATGAGCTTCGCGCGCTGACGCGTGGGGCGGATGTTCTCCCGCAGGTTCACGAGGTTGATGGCGTCCCAGACGCTGCCGGCGACGTCGAGCGCCTCGGCCTCGCCGAGCGCGGCGTACTTCACGAAGTAGGATCGCGGGTCGCGGAACGCCGTTTCTCGGAGGCGCATGAAGCGCTCGACGTACCACGTCCGCAGCAGCGACTCCTCCGCGTCGAGGTAGACCGAGAAGTCGAAGAAGTCCGACACGAAGGGGACGTGTTCGCCGTCCGGTGGCAAACGCGCCGGCTGCAGGACGTTGAGCCCTTCGACGATGACGATGTCCGGCTCGTCGAGGACCACGCTCGCGCCTGGGATGACGTCGTACGACAGGTGCGAATACACGGGCGCTTCGACCCGACGACGGCCCGCTTTGATGTCGCTCAGAAAGCGCAGGAGCCCGCGGGTGTCGTAGCTCTCCGGGAAGCCCTTTCGCGCCATCAGGCCGCGCTCGGCGAGCGCCGTGTTGGGGAGCAAGAAGCCGTCGGTCGTGATGAGCGAGACGCGCGGCGACCCCGGCCAACGCGAGAGCAGCGCCTGAAGTACACGCGCCGTCGTGGACTTCCCAACCGCGACCGAACCCGCGACGCCCAGAATGAACGGCGTCTTCACGGCATCCGGCGACCGCATGAAGCGCTGGGTGGCCGCAAACAGCGACTGCGTCGCCGTGACGTGCAAGGAGAGCAGGCGGGACAGCGGGAGGTAGATCTCACCCACCTCCTCGAGCGAGATGGGATCGTTCAGCGACCGGAGCCGAGCGACCTCGTCCGCCGTGAGCGGCTGGGTCTCGTGTTCCCGTAGCGCCGCCCACTCGGCACGCGAGTACGTCCGGTACGGTGACAGGGTCTCGTCTGGACGTGGATCATGGGAGCGTTGCGGCATCGTAACTCGGGGGCCGAGAGCAGGGTGCGAACCCTACCACATGGTTTGGCGGTCAGGGAGCGGCGCCCGGGAAGGTACCCTCCGGCACCCACACCGCGCGGAAGCGCTTCTTCGACGAGTCTTTGAGCGTCTTGCACTCGCTCCCATCGATCTTGCGGCGTCCGTCGTCGCTGATGAGCAGGAAGTCCTGTCGCCCTACCGGTGAGAAGACGCCCTCCGGATTGAAGTCATGGAAGGTGAGCTCCGTCACCGCGACGGGCGCTCGCCCCTCGCGCCACCGATAGAGACGCGCCACGCCACCACTCTCGTAACTGCCCGCCGCGATGATGATCTCGCCGTCGAGCTCCGAGAGAGCCCGCACCCCGAGCCCGCCGAGGTCGAGGCGGACCGGGTCGCCGAAACGCGCCGCGGCGCCATTGACGAGCGCTTCCGGGTTGAGGAGGGGAACCAGGAGCGCGAGGCCCCCGGGGATGGGGTTCCGAAACCCGAGCCACACCCCTCCATCGGGGCGCGCGGTCATGCCCTCGAGGTTGAAGCCGCCGGGGTCTTTCGGCGCCAGCTCGGCGGCGGCGGCCAAGCCGAAGGCACCGAGTCGCGGCTCCGCGATGAGGTCGCCGAGGAGCCCCTCGTAGGCCCGGCCCACGACGGAGACCGCCGCGTCACCGGCCGCCGCGTCGCTATCTCCCGGCAGGCGCGTCGCAAAGAGCCGTAGCCGTTCACGTTTCAGCTTCCCGGAGCTGTTCCGGCCATGGGAGCTCATCCAGAAGCCCAAGTCGCCGACGCGTGTGGCCCCTTCGAGATCGGCCTCCGGGGCGCGCTTCGGCTTCTTGCCGGGCCTAGTCGGCTGGGCCGCGATCCCGATCGCCGCCGAGACGTCCACCGACCACAGCGGCGGCCCCCCACGCTCGGCGTCATAGGCCCGGAGGACGTTGTCCTCATCGTCCGCCACCATGAATACGTTCCCCGAGAGGGGCACTGCCGCCGACGCGTCGCACATGCCGTGGAACACGACTTCCCTCAAGGGGCCGTGCTGAGCAGTCGTCACCGCCGGGCCGGACTCTTGCGCCGAGCAGCGACACCCCGAGCCCGAGAGCACGCCCGCGGTGACCGTCGCGAAGACCCAGAGGCGCCTGTTCACCCGTCACACCCCCTGGACGTCGGGACCCCAGATGTACTTGTGGGTCTGGAGGTTCAAACGGACAGGCAGCCGGTCCTCGAGGATCCAATCGACGAGGTCCTTGGCGGGCAGATCGTGGAAGCTGGGCGAGAAGAGAACGTGCCGCACGCGCCCCATGAGCCGGTGCTCGGCGACGAAGGCGCGCGCCCACTCGTAGTCTCGCCGGCCCATGAGGACGAACTTCACTTCGTCGTGTGGCTTCAGCCGTTCGAGGTTGGTGTAGTCGAAGTGAATCCGCTTGAACTTCGTAGAGTTGGCGTCGAAGCCCAGGCCGTCCGGGGTCTTCACGTCCATGATGCGGACGACGGCGTCGGGGACGCCTTCGAGCGACACCGCGCCGTGGGTCTCGAGCAGGACCGTGTGGCCGCGTTCGAGCAGTGCCGTCATGAGCGAAATGCAGCCCTCGCGCTGCAACATCGGCTCGCCGCCCGTGACGCAGACGTGCTTCGAGCCCAGGGCCGCGACGCGCTCGACGATGGTGCTCACGTCATGGGGCTCGCCGTCCCCGAACGAATGAGGCGTGTCGCAGTAGACGCAACGCAGGTTGCAGGTCGCGAGGCGCACGAACGAACATGGCAGCCCGGCGTGAGAGCCTTCGCCCTGAACGGAGTTGAAGAGTTCGATGAGCCGGAGCATCACGGCGAGCTTGAACCAAAGTTGAAGGGCACCCGCAATGGAAAAGCGGCGCCGCGCGCCGGAGTTCGGCATCATGGGGGCATGCGAGCCCCATTCAACGCCGCTTTCCCCCGCCTTACTACCCTGATCGCCTCCGCGCTGATGGCGTGGCCCGCCGCCGCTGCGGACGACGCGCCGCACCCGGCCTTCAAGAAGTCGCGCCTCTTCGTCAATCAAGAGACCGAGCAGGACTCCGGCCGTACCTTCGGCTTCGGGCTCGACTTCTCGATCGCGCCCGTCCGGGCCGCCGAGCAGAAGGCCGTCCAGACCTTCCTCGATAGCTACGAAGGGTCGGACGACGTGCTCGCCGCGGCGCAGTACATCGACGCGGAGGAGCTCCGAAGTCTCACCGCCGACGAGATTCGCGCCAAGCTGAAGGAGGTCCCGGAGATATCGGACGACGCCCGAGAGGGGATCGACCAAGCGTTCGAAGCCGTCGGCGGCGACACCGCGCTCGTCGCCGACCTCATCGAGATCATGCAGAGCGGCGAGACGGCCGTCACCTTCTCCCTCGAACCCTACTTCGAGCTCGACTTCGACTACGTCGACTTCCGGCTCTCGGTGCCGCTCGCCGGCTTCAGCTCCGACGCCGACACCGACTTCGCCTTCGGCAACCTCGGGCTCGACGTGCGCGGCGGTGGTGCGTTCGGCAACACGCTCGCGTTCTCCATCACGGGCGGCCTCGAATATTGGATCCCGTCGGCCACCTCGCGGGCCAACGCCGTCGCGCTCTCGAACCTCGTGGCGTCGCCGCGTTTCTTCCACGAATACACGACGATGATCCCGTACCTCGTCGTCGCGGGCGACCTGAAGTACGTGCAGCTCCAAGGGAGCGTCGCGTACGACATCATGGTGGCCGTCAAGGGCTCCCCCATCCACGACACCATCCAGTTCCTGCACTGGGGGGCGTCGCTGGCCATCACCGCGATCCCCTACGTCGCCATCTCCTGCGAGTTCACGGGGCTCGTGCCCACCGTTAACGCGAAGTCCGTCGACTCGGTCTTCGCGACCACGGGTCTCCGCTTCGCCGCGTCCTGGATGGACCTCGGTCTCGGCTTTCAGATCCCGCTGACGGACGAGCCATCGAGCGACGCCGCCAGCGCGGCCGGCGTGAGCTTTGGACACCCGGCGTCGTTCAACGCCTTCGTCACGGCCGTCTTCGGATTCTGACGCACCTCCGCGTCATCCTCCGGATCTCGGAACCGCCGTGGCGCCTGCTATCCCTCCTCGTATCAAGGACTTCACATGACCGTGACACGTCAACACGTCTCTTGGGCCGTAGCCCTCTGCTCCTTCCTCGTTGTCGGCACCGCCGCAGCGACCACCCCCACCGAAGACGGACCGCGGGTCGACTTCGAGACCGTCGACTACACCGACGGCAAGGACACCTTCCAGGGCTTTGTGGCGACGCCGGTGGGTGCGACCGCCGCCCGCCTCCCGGGCGTCCTCGTCGTACACAATTGGATGGGCGTCAGTGACGAGACCCGCGCCCAAGCTGCCCGCATCGCGGCGCTCGGCTACGTCGTCTTCGGCGCGGATGTCTACGGCAAGGGCGTGCGGCCAAACGGCATGGAGCAGGCCGGACAGCTCGCCGGCAAGTTCAAGGGCGATCGCGCCCTCTTCCGGGCACGCCTGCTCCTCGGCCTCGGTGAGCTGGCCAAACACACGCGCGTCGACGCCAGCCGCATGTTCGCTGTCGGCTATTGCTTCGGCGGGACCGGCGTCATCGAGCTCGCGCGCGCCGGCGCGGCCATCAAAGGTGTCGTGAGCTTCCATGGGGGCCTCGACAGCCCCGCACCGGCCGATGGTGCCCGAATCACGGCGCGTGTCCTCGCGCTACATGGCGCGGACGACCCCTTCGTGCCGGCGGCCGAGGTCGCGGCCTTCGAGAAGGAGATGGCGACACACGGCGTCGACTGGCAGCTCGTCAAGTTCGGCGGCGCCGTCCACAGCTTCAGCGAGAAGGCGGCCGGGAACGACAAGTCGCGCGGTGCTGCCTACGATGCCCGCGCAGACGCGCGCTCCTTTCAATTGCTCGGGCTCTTCCTCGCGATGCCGTAGCCGCTCGATCAGGGCGCGAGCGCGACACACCGTGACACGCGCCCGGTCGCCGGGTCGAGCACCGCTGCGTAGGCGCCCGTCGCGCTGCCCGAGAAGGTGAGGTTCGCCGTGGTCCCCGTCGCGGTCACGGCCTTCACCCGACCGTCCGAGAGCCCCGCGAAGACGATGAGCCCTTCGGTGAGCGCCGAGGCGAAGATCGTGGTCTGCGAGCCGGTCACGATCCACGTGAACTCGTCGACGTCTTGCGGGAGCGCCGCGAGGGAGTTGGGCGGGCTCACTTGCCACGGCACGGCGTCGATCAGGCCCACCCACGACGACTGCGCCGCCAGCCCGTTGATGGTGGCGGTCGCCACGATCGTCCCGCTCGGACTCGTGGCGACTGTGCCCGCGGTGACGGAGACCGACGAACCGCCGCCCGAATAGGCTTCGGCCGCGGCCTCGAGCGCACTCCCATCGGGGTAGGACCCGTCGAGCGCGAAGAGGCAGTTGAGACCGATGCCGACGGCCGTGGCGATGCCCGGCAGATCGAGCGACGTCGGCGTCGCGATGGCCAAGAGCGAGGTGCGGCCCGCAACCTCCACGAAGAGGCCCACGGGTTGGCCGACCTCGACCGTGAGCTCCGCGGCCGCTGACGCGTCGGCGTAGAGCGTGGCCGCGCTCGCGCTAGCCATCTGGCCCGACCCAATTGCGATGACTGTGGCGCTGCCGGAGCCGAAGGCCGGCGCCGGACCGCGTACCGAGACGGCCGTCCCATTCTTCTCGATGCGCGCGAGCTCGAGGGTTGGCGGGAGGGGATCGCCCACCTCGACGGACGGGACGACGATCGTGATGGGATCGGAGGTGTTACCCGGCAAGGTCTGAGCGAGCGTGATCTCCTGGCCCACTGCCATGTCCGTCAGGAGCATCCCGAGCGAGCCGAGAGAGTCGGCCTGCACGCTCTTGAACTGACCGTCGATGCCGACATCGATGAGGGTCCCTCCGACGACGGCCCCTGGGAGCAGCGCGAGCGCCACACGGCCGACGCCGTCCGCCGGTGTGACGCGGACCCGTTCGACCTTGGGTTTGCCTAGGATGACGAAGACCTCGACGCTGGCGTTGCCGTAGGCGCCTTTGTCGACCGTGAGGAGCTGAGTATCCGGGGCGACGTCGTCGCGGAGCACGAGCTCCACCGTCAGGTCGTTGAGCGCGGAGTTCGGCGTGTGAACGACGCCGCCGATGGTCCAGGTCGCGCCTGCGAGCCCCTTGCCCGTGATCGTGATGGTCTCACCGGGCTTGGCTGCGGTGGGTGACACGTCGAAGATCTCCGGTGGCGTCGGGCTCGCCGGCAGCACCTCCACCATGAAGACCGTGATCTCAGACTTGTTCACGATCTTGAGCTCTTGCACTCCGATCGGCGTCGTTGGGTTTACGATGAAGATGAGCTTCGTCGGCGTCATCAGCGTGAAGACGATCTGCGGGACGCCGCCGATGGTCACGGAGTCGAAGCCGGTCAGATAGGTGCCGATGATGGTCGCGGCTTGGCCCTGCGTGACGGGCGACGGCGCGACGGAGCCCACCGATGGGGCGCCGATGACGGACACCGGGATGACGACCGTGCCGAGGACCGTCGACACGCTGAGGGCGAGTGTCCCTTGCGGGGTCCCGGGTTCGACGAGCACCTCGAGGCCGGTGTTGGTCGCCGAGAGGATGGTCTGGGGGACGCCGCCCAAGGTCACGGTCGCGCCTTCGAGCCAGTCGCCGGAGATGAAGAAAGACTTCCCGACCACGATCGGGTCCGGGGAAATCGATGTCACCTCCGGCGGGTCGAGCGGGACCTCCGTGACGAACACGACGATAGTGTCGGTGCCGAGTTCGGTCGTGACCACGATGGGGACCGCCCCGCTCGCGAGGCCCGCCGGTACGACGACCACGAGGCGTCCGTCTTCGGTGGTCGTGACCACGGCGGGCTCGCCGTCGATGGTCACCGTCGCGCCGAGGAGGCCCGCGCCGACGATCTCGATGAGCTCGCCGACGAGCACGGGGCTCGGATCGGCATAGAGCAGGTACGGGGCACCGGGCTCGACGACCGTCGTGATGGTGTCCGTGCCGGAGGGTGTGCTGACTTCGATGGTGCAGGGGCCGAGTGGCGTGAAGGGGTCGGCGACCACGAGTAGCGAGGTCACCGTCTGGGAGACCACCCGCGCCGCCATCCCACAAACGTAAACTTCGGAGCCGATGAGCTGCGACCCGTTGATGGTGAACGCCTCCCCGGCCGTCACGACCACGGGGTCGATGGACGTGATGGACGGAAGGCCGGCCACGACGGCGACGAACTCGGTCACGCCGGACAGCGTCTGCACCGTCACCGTGTGAAGCCCGATGGAGGTGCCGGAGTCCACCTTGAAGGTCAACGTCGAGCCGTCCTTCACGGCGACCAGCTGCTCTACGCCATCAATAAACACCTTGGTGTAGTCGACATCGAAGAACGCGCCGATGACGACGACCTCGACGCCCGGCGTCATGACCTCGGGACCATACCCGTCGACGCGTGGGCCGTAATACGCCGCGCACGCCGGGTCGGACTCCTCCGGAGGCTGATCGATGGTACCGCCCGGCGGGCACCCATTGAAGCGGCCGTCGCACAGCTCCGGGGCACCGGGGTAGACGGCCGGGTCGGTCGGCGCACAATCGACGCCGTCGAGGGCGCCATCGCCGTCGGTGTCGGGATCGCAGAAGTTCAGCAGGCCGTCGCCGTCGATGTCCGGAGGGCGGTTCAGCAGGATCTGAGCGAGGAAGCTGAGGTCGGTGCTCCCGAGCTTGCCGTCGCAGTTCAAGTCGATGCCCGAGAGCCGTACAGGGCCATGACACGCGCCGAGTGGGTTCACCGGAGGGACGGCGTCCCCCGGCGGACAGGGCGACGGGGAGAACTCGACCGTCCCACTGAGGCACTTCGGGGCGCAGAAGAGCGTGCCACCGAAGCCCTCGTGGCAATGTCCCGTGGTCTCGCAGGTGGCCCCTTTCACGCTGCAGCCGTGCAGGGAGCCGAGGCTGCCTTGGTTCTCGGCCCAGTGAACGGTCACGCGAAGAAGGCACTGCAAGTCCGCAGTCGAGACGGCGCTGCTGCGATCGAGGTCGGCCGAGGGGGCCGTCGTAATCGGCACCGCGCGGACGACGCCAGCGAATAGGAGGGCCACCGAGGCGGTGACGAAGACCTGAACCGAAGCTCGTACATGCATGGTCTCACGACTCTACTCCAGGACGAGGATGATGGCGACCGGCAATCGCCCCCCGGCGTGGTATCCCCGCTGTTCTGAACGACGCCGAGACACGCCCCATGAACAGGACGTTTTGTCCCTTCCGTGGTGAGGCTGGTGCGTCCTCGCGGATGGCATGGTAGGGTTCGCGCATGACCACGCGCCGAGCTCGTCAGAGTGCCGCCCTGACCATCGTTCTCCCCACGAGCGTTTCTCGTCCTTGCACGTCGAACGGCGTGTGGCCACGGGTCGTTACGCTACTCACCGTGCTCCTCTTGGGCGGTCTCGTCGCCTTCCCGGGGTGCTCGGGCGATGGGGGCGGCGGCGCCGTCATCACGGCGGACGTGCCGCCTCCCGAGGACACCGATCAGGACGTGAGCGGCCGCACTGACGTCGAGGGCGATACGAGCGGGTGCGACTGCGAGACGGGTCCAATCCCGTGCGGCGTCATCGAGTGCCAAGCCGGCGCATGCGTGACGGTCTGGGACGACGCGGGGACGCCGTGTGACGACGGGCTGCCGTGCACCACGCCGGACCAGTGTATCGACGGCGGCGAAGGGCGCATCTGCCAAGCGGGCCCAGCGAGCTGCGACGACGGCGACCGCTGCAATGGCGAGGAGATCTGCGCCGCCGAAGGGTGCGTCTCGTCTGCCCCGCTCGTCTGCACCGACGAAGACCCGTGCAACGGCATCGAGGTCTGTGCTCCGAGCACGGGGTGCTCCGCTGGCACGCCGCTCTTTTGCGGCGACGGGGACGCGTGCAACGGCGCGGAGGGTTGCAAGTCCGGCCAGGGGTGCGTCGCGTCCGAGCCACTCGACTGCGATGACGGCAGCGCGTGTACCGACGACTCCTGTGGCCCCGGAGGCTGCCGCCACGTGCCATCGGGCGCCGCGGGCTGTTGTGACGCGGACAATGACTGCGACGACCATAACCCCTGCACCAAAGACACCTGCAATGGGAGTGGCGCCTGCGTGACCGAGCCCATCTCCGGCTCCTGCGACGACGGCGACGCGTGCACGGGTGAGGACGTTTGCACCGCCGGGCTGTGCTCGGGCTCGCCACGTCCACAGTGCAGCAAGCTCTGCGACGTGGTTCACGACGAGGCGGGCCTCGGGGACTGCACGTTGAAGGTGGCGACGCTCGGGACCGACCCCAAGGCGACGCGCCTTCAGCTCGGCCTCTCGTGGTCGGGGCCCGGGGTCGCCGCGAACGAGCCGGTCGCCAAACTGGCCGGCCTCGTCGTTCGCTCTTGCTTGGCTGGTCCGAATAGTTGCGTGGCGAAGGTGCTCCCGGCGGGCGGCCCCATCGGTCCGAGCGGTCACCTAGCCACGGCCACGCCGTCCGATCTCGAAGACTGGCCTGCCGCCGGGACGCTCGCGCTCGATCCACTCTTCAAGCCGGGCTCGACTCTGTCGCCATCGTCGGTGGCTGTAGACGCGATCCCGTCGACGGCGCTCCCGGACCCCACCGTCCTCGGTCTACGTCTCGTCGCTCCTCCCGGAGCCGTCACTCGCGTCTATGCGTGGGGCTTCGACGCGGGGGCGACCGGTGACGGCGACGAGGAGCTGCCGCTCGTGGCCGGTGTGGCCTCCGACGCCCCCGCGGGCCTCATCGTCACGCGCCTCGCCGTGTGTGGACTCTCGATCTGCTGGGACGGCAACCCGTGTACGGACGATGTCTGCTCCGCCGACGTCTGCAGCCACGTCCCCCGAAGCGGCCCCTGCGACGACGGCCTCGTCTGCACGGCCGAGAGCGTGTGCGACGCCACGGCCACCTGCGTCCCGTCCAAGTTCTCGGCGAGCGGCGTCGCCTGCAGCGGCCCCGACAAGTGCGCCGGTGCCGGACAGTGCGACGGCCAAGGGGTGTGCGAGTTGACCCCGGGGGCGGCGCCGCCGTGCGAAGACGGTGACTCGGCCTGCGTCGACTCGTCCTGTGACCCGCTGACGGGCGAGTGCCTCCTCGACGTGCACGCGGGCGCGGAGTGTGACGACGGAGACCCGTGCAGCCTCGTTGACCGCTGCTCCGCGTCCGGCACCTGCGTCGGCGAGCCCAAGATCTGCGATGACGGTATCGCTTGTACACTCGACACGTGTATCGACACGGGCGACGGCGCCTGTAAGTTCGTGGCCAGCGACGCCTTCTGCGAAGACGGCTCGCCGTGTTCGGTCAACACCTGCGACGCCGATGTCGGCTGCAAGTCATCGGTCTCGAAGGATCCGTGTGATGACGGGAACCCCTGCACCATCGCCGACGCGTGCATCACCGGGTCGCTCTGCCGAGGCACTCTCGCGCCCGGTTGTACGTGCGAGACGAAGGCGGACTGTGCTTTCTTCGAGGACGGCGACGCCTGCAACGGCACGCTCGTCTGCGATGATGGCGAATGCACCATCGATCCGAACACCGTGGTCGCGTGCCCCTACGATGGCGTCGGCTGCAAGACCGACTGGATCTGCAAGCCCGAGACGGGGCAATGCATCGGCACTCCGCTCAGTTGCGACGACGACGATCCGTGTACGCAGGATGCGTGTGATTCGATCCTCGGGTGCATGAACACTCAGATCGACGACTGTATCGAGAACTGGATCTGCGAAGTCAGTGGGGCGAGCGGCGACACCGTCCTGTGCCCGGTTCGCGTCGCACGCCGCCTTCCGGGATCGGTGACGCCGACCTCGGCTGACATCACGCTGCGATGGGACGACGGGCTCGTCCTCGAGAACCTGCAAGAATACGCGTGCTTTGGCACGGTCTGCTTCGACTACGACCTCGCGACTTGCGAGGACCCGGCGTCCCCGTGTTTCGTCGAGTCGCTCCACCCGACGGGGCACACGCTGACTCTCGCACCCGAGGCGACGATCAACTGGACGAGCTGGCTGTCGATGTTCATCTTCCACCTCGGTTCGCCCGACAAAGCCATCTCCGACGCGGTCGCCTCGCCGGGGCTCCCCACGGTGGGTGATTCCGTGATCATGCAGGCGCGCTTCCGCCTCGACGCCGACCTGACGGCGGCCAAACCCGCGCGTATTCGCGTCGATCGCCTCGCTTTTCAGCCGGCCAATGGCCTGCCCCTCACCGTTCACGTCCGAACAGTGCCCGAAGGTCGTATGATCATCACTGATTGAGTCGGGCGAGGGTCCACGGGCTTTCGGTACTCTCTTTGGGGCGGTTTTGCGGGACGATGTCCCAATTCGCCCCGTGCACTCGGGCGTCGGACAGGAACCTCGGCCAAAAGAAGGCCGGATTCAACAGATGGAGTTGGACCAGGGGTCCACTTCCACGAGGATCGCGGTGGGACGGGCCTCTCCAGATTTGGTCCATCTCCACGTAGCGTTCGTCCGGAAGGTTGGCCGAGGTTCCTGTCGGAATCGCGTCAAGACGCAAGTCCGATGTCGGCTTCCGCTCCGAGAAGTGCTAGAGTCGCGACTCCGCATGCGGCGGTGGAGAGACGACGTGATGATACAGAAACACTGGACCTGCCTCACGCGGTCCATCCTCCGAGCCTCTTACGGGCGGACCTTCGTACTCACCCTGGTACTCGCGTGCGGGGGAGAGTCATCGGCACCGCCCGTGACCTCCGACGACGTCTCGACCGACGTGAGCGGCGATGCCACGGGAACGGGCGACACCACGGTGACCGCCTGCGACACCGACGCCGAATGCCCTGCAGGGGCCTGCCAGGTCGGCGTGTGCGAGGGCGGCTTCTGCACCACGGGGCCCGCGGCACTCGGCGCGACGTGCGACGATGGCGACGCCTGTTCGTTCGGCGACCGATGCGTCGAGCCGGCGCCGGGCGCGTCGGCAGCGGACCTCATCTGCGAACCCACCACGCCCGGCTGCTCTGACGGCAACGCCTGCAATGGCGCGGAGACCTGCGGCGCCGCGGGGTGCGAGCCCGGGACGCCGCTCTCGTGTGCCGACGGCGACGCCTGCAATGGCCCCGAGAGCTGCGAACCATCGACGGGGTGTGTCCCGGGCGCGCCGCTCTCCTGCGAAGACGACTCGAACGTCTGCAATGGCGCCGAGAGCTGTCAGGCAGCGTCCGGGTGCCTGTCGGTCGGCCCGCTGAACTGCGACGACGGCAAGGCGTGCACCGCCGACTCGTGCGACCCCACCCTCGGCTGCCAGCACGACCTCGACCCGTCCGTCCCCTGTTGTAGCACCAACGCCGACTGCGACGACGGCAACGTCTGCACCACCGAGACCTGCGGGAATGACGGGAAGTGTTCGTCCGCACCGAACGACGGCGGCGCCTGCCAGATCGCCAGCGCGTGCGGCGGCGCTGGTGTCTGCGCCGGCGGCGCCTGTGACGCCGACGTGGAAGCCGATTGCGCCGTGCTCTGTGTCCTCTCTGGCAAGGTGGGAGACGTCGTTCGTTGTGATCTTCAGCTCGCGCGGTCTGCCGGCGATGAAGCCGCGGCCGCCACCCTCGCTTTCGCGCTCGCCTGGCCGGAAGGCGACGCCAGCTTCGCCGGCTTCGAGGACCGGGTCTGCTTCCCGAACGGAGGACCATGCACGACGGTCCTCCGCCCCGACGCTGGCAGCGCCCTCGACCCGAGCGGCCACACTCTGATCGCCAGCCCGCCGGCGCCGGCCGACTGGGCGGGGCAGGGCACCGTTGAGCTCGCCCACCTGGGCGATCCGAACCGGCCGATCACGATGGCCTTCGTCGAGGACGAGCAGGTCGTTGGCGACGCCGAGGTCACCACCTTCCGCTTCGTGCTGACCAAAGACACGCTCGCTGCGCCGGTGCATCTGAAGGCGGTCGAGGCCTACACCGCCGCAGGTGTCGAGCTCACCTCGAAGCTGGTGGGGGCCGTGGTCCTCACGGGCGAGGTCCCCTGCGGCACGACGCTCTGCGCGGACCTGAATCCGTGTACGGCGGACGCCTGCACCGCGGGGCTCTGTTCGAACGCAGCCACCGACGGCGCTTGTGACGATGAAAACCCCTGTACGACGTCAGACGCGTGCCAGAACGGTCAGTGCGTGGGAGGTCAGTTCGCCGCCGACACGATGGCGTGCCCCGTCGACGACGCCTGTACGACCACCGGCGCGTGTGATGGGGCTGGCCATTGCGACGTCGAGCCCAAGGCACCACCGGTCTGCAACGACGACAGCCCGTGCGTCGACAGCGCGTGCGACCCCGCGACCGGCGCTTGTGAGCCCACCGCCAAGGTCGGCGCTCTTTGCGATGACGACGACGCCTGCACCCAAGACGACAAGTGCAGCGGCGCCGCCGTCTGCACGGGCGTGCCCGTCGGCTGCGACGATGGGATCGCGTGTACACTCGACGCCTGCGAGCCCGAGACGGGCTGCGCCATCACACCGGACGACGGCGCTTGCGACGACGGCGTCGCGTGTTCGGTTGGCACGTGCGTCGTCGGTCAAGGTTGCAAGCAGAGCGACGGCATGGGCGCGTGCGACGACGGGGACCCTTGCACCATGAACGACCAGTGTTCGCCGATCGGCTGTAGTGGCGTCCCAGACGTGGCCACGTGCGGCTGCGAAGGCGACGACGACTGCATCGCCAAAGACGACGGGGACGCCTGTACCGGCGTCCTCGTGTGCAACGCGGGGACGTGTGAGCTCGACCCGGCCACCGTGGTCGTGTGCCCGCCGGATGGGTACCAATGTAAGGTCGACTGGGCCTGTGCACCCGCGACCGGCGTGTGCGACGGTCAGCCGCAATCGTGCGACGACGGCATCGACTGCACTCTCGATAGCTGCAGCCCCAGCGAGGGATGTCTGCACGACGCGCCCGTCGGCTGTGTCGTCGGGACGATGTGCGAGCTCGCAGGTAACGCGACCGACGAGGTCGACTGCCTCGTCCAAGTCGCGTCGCTCACCGGCTCCGCCCTGCCCACCGGCTTCGATGTCGTCCTGCAGTGGAAGGCGACCGAGGCCCAGCTCATCGACGTGGTCGACGCCGCGTGTTTCGGCGCCATCTGCTTCGACTATTCGCTCGCCGAGTGCGACGAGAACGGCGGCGCCTGCGTGTGGGGCAGCCTCGAGCCTGCGCACCACCAAGTCATCGGCATCCCGAAGCACAAGAAAGACTGGGCGAACAAGCTCGCCCTGACGGTCTATCACTCGTCGCAGCCGTCAACGCCGCTGACGGGCGCCGTCATCGACTCCGGCGGCTCCGTGAGCGGTGATCCACTGCTCTTGAAGGCGCGCTTCAGGCTCGCCGCCACGTTCACGCCGGCCTCGCCGTTCCGGGTCGGCGTCAGCGACGTGTCGCTCAATCCCCCGAATGGTCTCGAGCTCCCCTGGGAGCTGCTGCCTCTTGGACCCGGTCGCGGCTTCGTGACGGAGGTGAAGTGATGAACTCGATTCTCCATCGACTCGGCGGATCAGCCCGCCTCACCGCTGCCGCCGTCGCTATTCTGCTCGCATCGCCTATCGCGGCGTGGGCGGTCCCCATCACGACGGCCCCTGCCGGCGACCTCACCGGTGATGACCGGGTGACGTCAGCGGACCTCCAGTGCCTCGTCCTCACCCACGAGCTCTGGACGCTGCAGGAGCCCGTCACCGGGGACGCCTGTTCGGTCGATGGAGATTGCCCGGAAGGCGTCTGCCAGCGCGCCTATGCCGGCTTCAAGATATGCGTGCCCGACTGCCTCGCCGACACGGTGACCATCGGAGAAGACCCCGCGGTCACGTGCGCAAGCGACACCGAGGTCTCCGCGACCTGTCTCGGCACGACGCAGCGCCGGAACGCCGACTTGAACTGTGACGACGACATCTCGAACGTCGACTTCCAGTTCATGATCCAGATGCTGCTCGGCCAGATATCGGGCCCGAACTCGCCCGACGTCGACGGGGACGGGCGCCTCAACTTCTGCGATCGGGACTCCGATGGCGACGGCGATCCGGACGCGGACGACTGCCAGGATCTCGATCCCACTCGCTCTCACCTCGCGCTTGAGATGTGCAACGGCATCGACGACACCTGTGATCTGCTGGTCGACCGCGACGACCCGTCGCTGACCACGGACGACGTCGTCCCGTGCGAGAACACAGTCGGCGTTTGCGGCGACGCGAACAAACGCGCCAGCCTCTGTCTCGGGGGCGCGTGGAGCGCCTGCACGCCGGCCGATTACGCTGCTGTGCTCACGACCTACGAGCTTGCCGAGGCGTCCTGCGATCTCCTCGACAACGACTGCGATGGCCTCGTCGACGCCGCCGATCCCGATGTCACCGCCACCTGCTGCGCCGTGAAGACCGATTGCCCCATCGGGCAGGTTTGTGCTGTCGCAACCTGTGAGATCGGCGGTGGTACCGGCACCGGCTGTGGCGTCGACAACGATTGTGCCAATGGCTTCCATTGTAACGAAACGACCGGGACCTGTATTGCCGACGGCTCGACCGGCAGCACCTGTTCCGCGGACTCGGACTGCGGCGCCGGCCTGACCTGCATCGCGGGCGTCTGTGCGCCCCAAGTCGGATCGGGCGGGAGCTGCGTGGAAGACGCCGACTGCGCCGATGGGCTTCACTGCAACGAGGTCTCCGGCCTGTGCGTCGCCGACGTCGTGAGTGGCGGCCCCTGCGGCGTCGACACCGACTGCACGGTCGGCCTCGTCTGCGACGCCGGGGTGTGCGCGGAGCCCGGCACCGGCGGGACCGCCTGCACGGCGGACGGCGACTGCGCCACCGCATTCCATTGCGACTTCGGAAGCGGGACCTGTGCCGCCGATGTCACCTCGGGCGGGGCGTGCACCCGCGACGGCGACTGTGCCGGTGTCCTCGTCTGCACCAGCGGCACCTGCCAGGACGCCGGCACGACGACGTCGCCGTGTGCGACCGACGCCGACTGTGCGGCGGCCTACTACTGCAGCCCGGTCACGGGCGAGTGTGTCGCCGACGGGCTCCCGGGTTCGGCGTGTACGACGACCGCCCAATGTGCCGAGGAGCTGACGTGCCAAGCCGGGCAATGCGCCTTGCCGGCGGGCGGGGGCTGCGCGCTCGACTCGGAGTGTGCCGCGTCCGAGTTCTGCGACGAAGGCGCTGGACAGTGTACGCCGGATGGCGGCGTCGGCGCCGGCTGTACCGACGCGTCCGAATGTCAGAGCGACCTCGCGTGTATCTCCGGCCTCTGCGCCCCCGCGTCGGGGACAGGCGGGAGCTGCACGGTCGACACCGACTGCGCCGCCGAGCTTCATTGCGACGAAGCGGCGGGCTCGTGCGTCCCCGACGGGACCACCGGCGCCGCCTGCGTCGTGCCGAGCGATTGCGGCGCGGGCCTCACGTGCAGCGCGGGTGTCTGCGCCCCCGTCTCGGGCTCCGGTGGTGACTGCAACGTCGACACCGATTGTGGTGACGGCCTCCACTGCGACGAAGGCACGACCACCTGTGTCGCCGACCAACCGGCCGGCGGCGCGTGCGTCGTCGATGGTGATTGCGCTGACGGGCTCGGATGTCTGGCTGGCGTATGTACGGTCCTCGGCACGGGAGGCGACGCCTGCACGACCGACGCGGAGTGTGCGGCGGCGTATCACTGTGGCCCTGGCAACACCTGTGTCGCCGACGCGGGGGCCGGCGAGGCCTGCTCGGTGGACTCGGATTGTGCGTCCACGCTCATCTGTGAGGCCGGCGTGTGTGTGCAGGCCGGCGGGGCCGGCGATGCGTGCGTCATCGACGCCGACTGCGCGTCCGGTTACCACTGCGACGAAGCGGGAGGGACATGTCAGGCCGATGGCGGCACCGGCGCCGGCTGCGCCGTCGATTCGGACTGCGCGAGCAGCCTCGTCTGCACGGCGGGCACGTGCGTCCCGGCTGGGACGGGCGGCGACGCCTGCGTCGTCGATGGCGATTGTGCGTCCGGTTATCACTGCAACGAGACGACGGGCGCCTGCGCCGCTGACGGTGGACCCGGAGACGGATGCGTGTCGGCGAGCGACTGTGGCGGCACGCTGACCTGTCTCGCCGGCACCTGTCAGCTCCCGAGTGGTTCGGGCGACGCGTGTGCGATCACGGCGGATTGTGCACCAGGGCTCCGCTGCGACCCGGGCACGACCACCTGCGTCCCGGTCAGCGGACCCGGCGGCGCTTGCGTGACGACGGTCGACTGTCAGGACGGCCTCTCCTGCGCCAATGGCACGTGCGTCGTTCCGGGCGCGGGCGGCGATCCGTGCACGACGGATGGCGCCTGCGCGGCCGGGTATCATTGCGACGAAGCTCAGGGTGAGTGTACGGCCGACGTCGGTCCAGGGGGTGGCTGTACCACCTCGTCGGATTGTGCGGCGGGCCTTGCGTGTGTGGCCAGCACCTGCACAGACGCTGGCGGAACCGGCGACGCGTGTACGACCCAGGACCAATGCGCGGCCGGCTATCACTGCACCTCGGGCCAGTGTGCGCCGGACCTCGGCGCTGGCTCGGCTTGCGCCGAGACGCTTCAATGCGCCGACGGGCTCACCTGCACGGCAGGGCTCTGTACCGGTGGCTGTACGACCGACGACCAATGCGCCGCCGATCAACACTGCGTCGAGGCGACGGGCGGGTGCGAGCCCGATGGCAACGCTGGCGATGCTTGCGGCATCGACGCCGACTGCGCGACCGGGCTCGTGTGCGCGAGCGCCGTTTGTGCGACCCCGGGCGGCACCGGCGCCGCGTGCGTCGAGGACGCGGACTGTGGGGCGGCACTTCACTGCGACGAGACGAACGGGACCTGCGTGACGGACGTCCCGAACGGAGGGGGGTGCACCGTCGACGCCGACTGCGTCGCGGGCTCCATCTGCTCCTCGGGGCTGTGTGCGCCCGCCGGGACGGCCGGCAGTCCGTGCGTGACCGATGGTGATTGCGCCAGCACGTTCTACTGCGCGTCCGGCGCCTGCACGGCCGACGGTGGGACCGGCGCCGCGTGTGATCGGCCCGAGCAGTGCGAAGCCGGGCTCGTCTGCAACGCTGGCGCGTGCGGCGTTGGTGGCACGACCGGCTCGCCGTGCGTGTTGGACGGCGACTGTGCCGCGGAATACCACTGCGACGAACCGACCGGGACCTGCGTCGGCGACTCGGGCCCCGGTGGCGTTTGCGATACCTCCGCCGATTGTGCCGGAACGCTCGTCTGCACGGCGGGGACGTGCCAGGCCGGTGGTGGCACCGGTGATGCCTGTACGACCGACGTCGATTGCGCCGCGGCCTATCACTGCGACTTCCAAACGGGGACGTGCGAAGCCGACGGCGGCGCGGGTGCGGCGTGTTTGTCCGACACGGAGTGCGCTTCGGACTTCTACTGCGGAGCCACGGGCTGCACGCCGCGCCTCGGTGAAGGTGGGAGCTGTCTCGTCGACACGCAGTGCGCCGACGGCCTCCACTGCAACGAGCAGTCGGGCCTCTGCGTCCTCGACGGTGGCGCGGGCACGGGTTGCATCGCGGACTCGGACTGCGGCGCGGGGCTCACCTGCATCGGTGGCGTCTGCGCCCCGGCCGGTGGCCCGGGCGACGCGTGTACCCTCGATGGCGATTGTGGCACCGGCTATCACTGCGATGAAGGCGCGGGCGTCTGCGTCGCGGACTTCGGACCGGGCGCTGCATGCGGCCAAGACTCCGACTGCGGCACCCCCCTCATCTGTAATGCCGGGGTCTGCGTGAACCCGTCGGGCGTCGGCGGCGCGTGTGTTGGCGACGGCGACTGCGCGGCTGGAACCCACTGCAATGAAGTGACCGGCACCTGCGCCGTCGATGTCGGGACAGGAGGGAGCTGCGTCGAGTCCAGCGACTGTGGCGCGCTCCTCGTGTGTGTTGGGGGCACCTGCTCGGCGGGTGGAGGGACGGGTTCGGCTTGCAGTCTCGATGATGAGTGCCAGGTGGGCTACCACTGCAACTTGACGACGGGCCAATGCGCGGCCGACATCGGCACAGGCGGTGCTTGCAGCGTCGATGGTGACTGCGCCGAGGCGCTCATCTGCTCCGCGGGGACCTGCCAAGCCGCCGGTGGCGTCGGAGACAGTTGTACCATCGATGCTGACTGCGCCGTGGGGTACTACTGCTCGGCGACCGGCGTGTGCGCTGCCCAGGGAGGCCCCGGAGTGCCGTGCACCAGCGACGCACAATGTACGACCGAGCTCGCGTGTATCTCTGGAACGTGCGACGTGGCCGGCGGGAGCGGCGACGCGTGTACGGTCGATACGGATTGCGCCACTGGCTACCACTGCAATGAGACCACCGGTCAGTGTACTGCCGACGTCCCCTCCGGGGGGACTTGCAGTACCGGGTCCGACTGCGCGTCGGGGCTCTGGTGTCGCGATGGCGCCTGTGTCCCCGAAGGCGGCGTTGGCGATCCGTGCACCGTCGACGCGGCCTGCGGACCGGGCTTCCATTGCGATGAAGCGGGCGGGACTTGCGTCGTGGACGTCCCCAGCGGGGGCGCTTGCAGCGTCGACAGCGACTGTCAGGCGGGCTTCTCCTGTCAGGCCGGGGTCTGCACCACTCTCGGCGGCGCCGGCGATGCTTGCACGACCGACGCCGACTGCGTCGCGGCGTCGCACTGTGACGAAGCGCTCGGGGTCTGTGCGTCAGATGTCCCGGCGGGTGGGCTCTGCGCGGTCGACTCGGACTGCACCCAAGGTTACGTTTGCCAGGCTGGCACCTGCACCGCGGCGGGTGGTTCGGGCGACGCCTGCACCACCGATGGCGATTGCGCCTCCGGCTACCACTGCAACGAAGCGACCGGTTCCTGCGCGGCCGACATCGGCGGTGGTGGCGCGTGTGTGGTCGACACCGATTGTGCGAGTGGGCTCTCCTGCCTCGGCGGAACCTGCCAGCCGTCGGGCACGGGCGGCGATGCGTGTACGCTCGACAGCGATTGCGCCGAGGCCTACCACTGCGCGGCCGGGACCTGCGCCGTCGACGTACCCGGGGGCGGTGCGTGCGCTGAGGACTCGGACTGTGTCTCCGGCTTCGCCTGCCAAGCCGGTGTCTGCACCGAAGCGGGTGGCCTCGGTGACGCCTGTGTGGTCGATGCCGACTGCGGCGTCGGCCTTCATTGCGTCGAAGCGACGGGCACGTGTGCGCCCGACTCGCCGATCGGCGGGGCCTGCACCGTCGATGGCGACTGCGCCGACACCCTCATCTGCACGGCGGGCGTCTGCGGCGAAGCGGGCGGCGGCGGCGATGCCTGTGTCGTCGACGCCGACTGCGCCGCCGGATACCGCTGCGACGAGCTGATCGGCCAGTGTACCGCGATCCTCCCGGGTGGTCCCTGCACGGCGGTATCGGACTGCCTCATCGGCCAGGTCTGTGACGCGGGCCTCTGTACGGATCCGGGCGCCACCTGTACGTCGGACCTCGATTGCCCGTCCGATCGCCACTGCAACGAGACTACGGGTCAATGCGCCGTCGACGTCCCCGGCGGTGGGGCCTGCGGCCAGGACTCCGACTGCATCGCCGACTACACCTGCCTCGCGGGAGTCTGCACCGTGCAGGGCGGTGGTGGCGACGCGTGCACGTCCGACGCCGAGTGCGCCATTGGTTACCATTGCGCTGTCGCGACCGGAACCTGTGCGGCCGATGTCGGCAATGGCGGGCCTTGCGTCGTCGATGGCGACTGCGTCGCCGGCTCGATCTGCGACTCGGGCGCCTGCGCCCCGGCGGGCGGCGGCGGCGCCACCTGTGTGTCCGACACCGACTGCGCGGCCGGCTTCCACTGCGACGAGGGGCTCGGCTTCTGTGCGGCCGATCAGCCGATCGGCGGGACCTGCTCGACCGACTCGGACTGCGGCGACGGGCTCATCTGCCAGGCCGGCCTCTGTGCGCCCGTCATCACGACCGGATGCGTTCAGGACGTCGACTGCGGTCCTGGCTTCCACTGCAACGAGGCGCTCGAGACGTGCGTCGCCGATGGTGGGGCCGGGGCCGGCTGTGACGTCGATACGGACTGCGCGGCACCCCTCGTGTGCGGCCAGGGGACCTGTGTCGAAGCAGGCGGCGCGGGGGATCCGTGTGTGACCGACGGCGGCTGCGGCGCCGGACTACATTGCGACGAGCCGACAGGCCAATGTGTGCCCGACCTCGGGCCCGGCGCTGCGTGTACGGCGCCGTCGGATTGTGTCGCCGGGTATACCTGCATCGCCGGTGTCTGTTCGGAAGAGCTGGGCGGCGGTGGCGCCTGTACGGTCGATACCGACTGCGCGGCGGGCTTCCACTGTGCCTCGGGCGTATGTACGACCGACGTCGGACTCGGCGGCGGCTGTGCGTCAACGAGCGAATGTGCAGACGGGCTCACGTGTTCGTCGGGCCAGTGTCGTGAACCGCTGGGAGGTGGGGAGGCCTGTACGGCCGACTCGGACTGCGGTCCGGCGTTCCACTGCGCGGCGGGCGTTTGCGCGGCGGACGTTGGCATCGGCGACGGCTGTACGAGTGACGCGATGTGTACACCGGACCTCGTCTGCGCGCTCGGCGTGTGCAACCCGGCGGGGGGGACAGGCGCCCCATGCGCCACTGATTCGGACTGCGATGTCGCGTACCACTGCTCCGCGGGTGCGTGTGCCGTGGATGGGCCTGCGGGATCGGGGTGCACGCTGTCGTCCGAGTGCCAGGACGGCCTCGTCTGCCTCGCGAGCGTCTGCTCGACGAGTGGCGGTGCGGGCGACCCCTGCACCACGAGCGCGAATTGTGGCCAGGGCTTCCTCTGCCAGGCCGGCCAGTGCGTTCAGGGCGTCGCCGATGGCGGCGCGTGTACGGTCGGAGGCGACTGCCTGAGCGGCTACTGCGGCGGCGGTCGCTGCTGCTCGGGCGGCGATTGCTGCGCGACGGCGCTCGACTGCCCGGCCGCGTATACGACCTCGGCGTCCTGCACCGACGCCGGCACCTGTAGCGGCGAGCGGCTCGAGGCGGTGTGTACGAACTCGGTCTGCGGGTCGGAGGTCGTCCCGGACGACTCGGCGTGTGGCGCGGGCCAGACCCGGCTCTGTGGCGACTACCTCGACGTCGCCTGCACGGGCGCGCTCGACCAGACCGTCAATGCCTGTCCGGCGCTGTGCGTCGTGGACGGCCAGTGCAAGAGTGGCTCGCGCTGCGTCGACAACGCGTGCACGCCGATCCTGTGCGAGATCACGGGGTCGGCCGGCGAGAACGTGCGTTGCACGCTCGCCATGGCACGCAGCGCTCAGGCGGGCTCGGCGCCGGCGGCGGCGAATCTCACGCTTGCGCTCCCCGCGGGCGCGACCTTCAACGGCGTCTATGCCTGTAACCCGCTCCCGAACAACCCGGCGACGGTCTGCTCGAACAAGCCGGAGGGCTACTGCGCCACGACCTTCCCGGCCGATGCGCCCATCTGTGACGCCGCGTCAGGTCGCTGCGCCTCCTGTTCCGTGAAGGCGCCGAACGAGAGCGTGACGCTGTCGTCGGGTCACCAGGTCAACACCTGCGCCCAGCTCGGTGGGAGCTGCCCGGCGGACCAGCACCAGATGGTCATCTTCAGCCCGTCGTCCGGCCCGGTCATCACCCAAGCCTACGTCGGCGTCACCGGCAGCATCACTGGCAACCCGAACTTCATCACGCTCGACTTCACCATCGGCACGGCGGGGACCCACTCGGTCACGCTGCAGCCCGGCGCCGACTTCGACGCGGCCACGGTCTCGGCGTCGCCCCTGACGTTGACGGTCAAGCACGGTCCGACGCCCGCCAACCCGGCGCACTGGATCGAGGCGGCGCCGGCGCCGTAGCCCTGCTTTCGCTGCGCTAGTTCGGGCGCGACGCGCTCGGGCCGAAGAGGCGCACGATCAGGTGAATGAACGTGTGTACGTCGCTCGGGAGGCCGCCGTCGGCCAAGGTCTCGATGAGCGACCACGCCGGGATCTCAGAAGGGATGGGCACCAGGAACTGGGTGTCACCGGACGGCAGCACCGTGACGAGGCCCTGCTCGAGCATGGTCACCGTGATGACATCGCTCCACATTCGAAACGGAAGGTAGACGAAGGTCGCGCCTTGGGGGTTCTGCAAGATGGTGCCCTGGCTCGGGTCGAGGGGCGGGGTTGCTCCTTCGGGGCCGATGGCGAGTCCAACGGCGGGGTCTCCGAGCAGTCGGAAGCCGACACGCACCGCGAAGGCCGCCCGGATTGCACGCTGAAGAGCGGCCGCGTCCTCACGGCTGATCGACGGGGTCTGCGACGTGCCCGCGGGCATGATGGGCTCGGTGGGCGGGGCGTGTAGCGGTAAGGGCTCCGCATCGGCGATCGCCAACACGGTCGCTGCCCACCCGTCGACCCGGCCGACGCCGATCGCAGCGAAGTGCGGCGTGAGGTGGTGTGCCTTCGTCGCGACCGCCACCGTCGTGGATCCCTGCTCGTCGCCGGGCATGAGCGCCACGAAGCCCTTGGCCTCCGCGCACGTCATGACGGTCGACTGCAGGGACGCAGCGTCGACACCGGCAGGTAGCGGGGACGCGGGTGTCGCCTGCCGTGCCGCCGCGACGAGCGTCGCCCAGCGTTCGAGGACTTCGGGTCTGAGTCCCGCGCGCCATGCTTCAGTCATACACGTGCTCCTTCAACGTTTTTGGGTTAGCGCCTCACACCACCTGGCCGCCTAAGCTCCTGGCTTCACCTGACTGGTCAAGGTGCCGTAGGGTCGCGATAGGCGCAGCCTAGCAGACCGTGACAGGCTCGATGTGTCGATTCGAGCTGAATTTTCCGCGAGATGCGTGGCTACGGCTCGTCAATCCGCGGGCGGGAGCTCTGGCACCCAGAATCGGTCGCGGGGCACCTCCAGGCGGGGCGAGCGGCGTGGCGCGACGTCGCGACCGACGGTGCCGAGGCGCGACAAGTCCCACTCGGCACCGGCGAGACCGCGCTCTGGCCACGTCGGTACGGGGGCCCAGATGGGGCGAGGTGCCGGCGCGCGTCCCTCCGTCCGCGACGCCGCTTCTTCGATGGGGCCCTGCAAGTCGGCTCCGAGCGCTTGGAGGCGCGTAATCGGGCCGACTGCCGGCAGCGCGATCCCGTCGCCGCGGAGCGCGGACGCGAAGGTTGTACGTGCGTCCTCCGGGAGCGCTTTTAAGCCGACGAGCACCGGCAACGGGAAACGCGCCAGGTCGACGATCGGCGACAGCGCCGGTGCGGTGCCCTCCCAGCCGATGACCGCGTCCGCTTGCCCGAGCTGCACGCGCCGCACGGCTTCGGCGAGGTCGGGCGCGTCCACGATCTCTCGGAAGGTCTCGGACACCCGAAGCACCGACTCGAAGCCCACGTTCGACAGGAGCCGCAGCTCGACCGGTGTCGCGCCCGGCACCGCGAGCCGAAGCGATCGGAGTCGCTCGATCGACGGCGCGGTCGTGACACCCGCCGTGCCCTCGGGAGAACCCGCACCGAAGAGGACCAACCGAGGCGACGGCCCCGAGGGGCCCGTGGCGTTGCCGAGCAGCGTCGTGCCCGAGCCGGACGCGAGGAACGAGGCGTCGACGAAGACCAAGTCGAGCCGACCGGCCTCCATCCACTTCACCACGTCACTGCGCGACGAGAAGGCCTGTCCACGTACCGGGAGCCCCGTCGCGTCGGCGAGCGAGGCCGCGACGTCGCGGGCATAGGCGTTCCGGGTGACGCCGTCGGTGAAGGGCAACCGTGGGACGTAGACCCCGAGCTCGAAGGGGCGCGGCGCGTCGGCGAGCGCGCTCATCGAGACGCAGATGCCGGCGAGCAGCCACATGGCCGCGCGGCGCCAGGTGAGGGCGGTCGTCATGGTGAGATGTACCTCTCGACGCGCTCGATGCGCCGTTTCGCGATGGATCGCGCGACTACGCCGCCTTGCTCCAGATAACGCCGGAACCAGGTATGCGCCTCCACGCTTCGCCCACGCAGGTCGGCGAGCACCTGGCCGAAGTTCAACATGGCTTCGGGGGGCGTGCGCGTGGCTGCCAGCGTCTCGAAAGCCCGACTCGCGCCGTCGTCGTCGCCCCGGGCCATCGCGAGGCAAGCGGCCGCGTGTCGCACCCAGGGATCGCCGGGCGCGAGCTCGAGCGCCCGCTCGACGCGGGACGCGGCGGCGTCATAGGCGCGCTTCGCGAAGTCGCCTTCCGCGAGCTCGAGGAGCACCACCACGCCCAGGCCGATGGCGTCCGGGTGCTTAGCCCGGATCAGCGGGTCTAGTGAAGCCCATGCCCGCGTGCCGTCGCCGAGCCGGTAGGCGACGAACGCCGTGAGGAAGTCGAGCTCCTCCATGAGCGGGGCGAGCCCGAGCTCGACGAGGAGGGGCGGGAGCCGTCGGTCCCCCCGTGACAGGACGGCCAGGAGCCGCTCGAGGCGGTGGTAGTCGAGCCCCTTCGGGCGGCCGCCGGCTGCGCCGTCGAGGGACAAGAGCGCGACCACCTCGAGCGTGGTTCGGGCGCGAGCCAGGACGGGGGGGAGCGCGTCCGCCAGCTTACTCAGCGCCGCGAGGGCCTCCGCGGGACGGCGCTGCCGCAGGTGTTCCGCAGCGTCGTCGAGCCACACCTCAGCGATGGCGCCGCTGGTCTCGAAGCCGAGGGCGAGCGCGCTCTCGTAGGCCGCCACCGCGGCTTCGGATTCGCCTCGGGAAGCGAGCAGGGCCCCGTAGACCACGTCGCGAAGGCCGGTGTCGCGTGCCGCGCCGGCCTTCGCGAGCGCGGCGGGGACGTCGGCGAAGGCACCCGTCCGGGCCGAGAAGTAGGCCAGGAGCAAGTTGAGATCGGAGTCCTCCGGCGACGCCACGAGCGCACGCCGCACCTCCAGCATCGCCGGGAGCGGCTCCCCGCGAAGGTCGAGGAGCCACGCGAGGTTCCACGTGGCGGCGAGCAGCGGGCCGACTTCGAGCGCCCGACGCAGGTCGGACTCGGCGGCGAGGTCGTCACCGGCGCGCATCCGCAGCACGGCGCGTTGGGTCCGCGCCGCCGACAGCCACGGCGACACCTTGGGCTCTCGTGCGTCGAGCAGGCGTGCGGTCTCGAGGTCATCGATCCCGCCATCGAGATCGCCCGAAAGCACTCGCACGTGGCCGAGCTCCGCTCGTACGAGCGCGTTCTTCGGTGCGAGCGACTGGGCGGTCTCGAAGTGACGCCGGGCGCGCCTCAAGTCCCCGCGATCTCGGGCGATACGGCCCGCTAGCTGCTGAATGGCTGGGGCGTCGTCCTTCCGCTGGAGCGCCAGCGCGATGAAGGAGTCCGCAACGGTGAGATCGTCTTTGGGCGTCGCCTCCCGGTCCCTCGCTGCGCTCCGTGCTCTTCGTAGGAGGTCGGCGACCGCGTAAGGGGGCCACGGGTCGGTCGGGGCGAGGTCCGTCGCGATGCGAAGGCGCTCCAGGCCGAGCGGCGTGTCGCCGGCACGCGCCGCCGAGAGACCGCCGTAGTGGTATGCCTGAGCGAGCTCGGCCGACTCGGTGCCGTCCGCTGTCCGGCTGATGAAGGCCCCGAACGCCGCCGACGCCGCGCCGTAACGCCCGAGGGCCCAGTACGCGGTCGCGAGGTTGAACTCGACCATCGTCATGGTGGGGTCTTTCGCCAGCACGGCCTCGTAGAGCTCGACCGCCTTCGCGTGGTCGCCGAGCCCTGAGAGGACATTGGCGAGGTTCACGCGCACGGGGAGGTTGCCAGGGTCGAGCTCGAGGACGCGCTCGAAGGCCGTGATCGCCTGCTGGACGCGGCCCGCTCGCAAGTGGAGGTTGCCCACCATGCCATGGACGGCGGCGTCCCGCGGTCGGGAGTCGAGGTAGGTCAGCGCGTGTTGTAGGGCGCGCGCGTCGTTCTTCACACGGTAGTAGTGGCCTGCGAGGAGATAAGCCGCGTCGAAACGCTGGCGATCTCGCGCCACGACCGCTTCGAGCAACGGTACGCCGCGCTCCGGGGCCCCGGCCCGAAAGCGATGGATCCCGGCGAGATGGAGCAGCGCGAGGTCGTTCGGAGCGTGAACCAGTGCGCTCGTGAGGAGCCGATCCGCGTCGGCGTGCTCGCGTGTCAGCAGCAGGACCTCGCCGAGTAACACGGCGGCCCGGACGTAGTCTGGCTCGAGCCCGAGGGCCTCTCGCCCGAGGCGGGCTGCCTCGTCGAGCCGCTCCCGACCGTCGGACGTGTTCACGCCGCCGAGCCGTCGCGCCGCCTCGAACGCGACCTCCGCGCTGTCCAGGCGCTCCGCTGCGGCCGACTTCGGCACCCGGTCGGCCGCCTGCGCCTCGGGATCGAACCAAGGCGGGACGATGCCGAGGACGATGCTCCCGATCGCGAGGCTCCCGATCGCGAGGCTCAGCAAGGGATTGGCGTAGCGCAACGGAGGCCCCCGAGATCGTCCTGCCCGTCCAGAACGAGTCCTCACCGTTATACCCCCTATCTCAGAGAAATTGAGAGCACGAGCGCAGGGGAGCGGGAGTTCTGGCGCCACGCTGGAAGGACGCATAAGCTCCGCGGCCATGCGCCGAGTCACGTCCACCCCAACACTGCCCGCACTCCCGCCTGCACTCGCGGCGATGAAGGCGTTGGCCCTGGTGGCGTTCGCAGGCGCGGCCATGTGGGCCGGGGAGGCTGCCGCGCGGCAGAGCTTCGACCGTGGCCTCACCGTGTTCGCCCCGCAACCCCTCCCGGGCGTTGCGCTAGCGGAGTTCACGACGCGCTTCAAGGCGGAGCACGAGCGGCGAGCGCACAACGTTCGTCAAGCGGCGTTGCGCCTTCACGGGCTCACCCTCTCGCCCTACGAGAAGCTCTCCTACAACCGCGTGGTCGGTCCGCGCGACGAACACCTCGGCTACCGAATGGCCCCCGCGATCGACCGCGGCAAGTACGTCGACCAGTCCGGCGGTGGGGTCTGCCAGCCGTCGAGTACGCTCCACGCCGCCGCTGTCCTCGGCGGCCTTGAGATCGTCGAGCGTTACGCGCATACGTGGGTTCCGGTCTACATCGCACCTGGTTTCGACGCGAGCGTGTCCTACGGCGTGAAGGACCTCGTCATTCGAAACACACATCCCTTCGAGGTTCGTGTCGCCGTCGAAGCCGAGGCGGATCGAGTAACCATCCGGCTCTTCGGAGAGAAGGCGCGCAACACCTACTCCGATCTCCGCACCGAGGCCCGTTCACAGCGGTCCTTCAAGACCGTCGTCGTCGCTGATCCGACCATGGGCCCCGGCACGGAGCGCCTCGAACTCTTCGGGCTCGATGGCTACACCGTCGATCGCGCCGTGGTCACCACACACGCCTCCGGACGAACGCACGTCCGAAAGGTTCGAGACGACGTCTACATTCCTCGCGACGCCATCATCATGGCTGGCGAGGAGCTCGTGCCCGGTGAGTCGGCCGCCGCCGACACCGCGCCAGATTTCCCCACCCCCTGACACCGCGGCGTACTGCTGCCCGACTCGCAGTCAGGCGCCGCACCTCGGAGCTCCTATGTCCGCCATCGAGAACGATCTCAACGAACGCCTGAAGGCCGCGATGAAGGCGAAGGACCAGGCGGTCCTCGACGTGATCCGCGCCATCCGCTCCAAGATCCAGCTCGCCAAGACCGCCGACGGTTTCGGGGGCGTCGTCGATGACGCGCTCTATCTCCGCGAGATTACGGCGTATGTGAAGTCTATGACGAAGGCCCGCGAGGAGTTCGTCAAAGTCGGTGAACGTGGGGCCGAGAACGCGGAACGGCTCACCTTCGAGGTCGATTACCTGTCGCAGTTCCTGCCGAAGAAGCTGGGCGAGGCCGAGACTCGCGCCATCGTGACGGCGTCCATCGCCGAGGCCGCGGTGTCGTCGCGCAAGCAGATCGGCAAGCTGATGGGCCTCATCATGAAGAACCACAAGGATCAGGTCGACGCCGATCTCGTCCGCAGAATCGCCGAAGAGCTCCTCGAGCCGTGAACGGCCCCCTCCGGTGATGAGGGCGCTCTGGGATTGGCTGGTCCCGCCGCCCCGGCGCGGCGCCGAGCTGCTCCCCGTCCCGCGTGGGCGGGCCGTCTTGGGCGGCCGCCGCGTTCGAGTCGCCGCGTTTCTCCTCGACGCCCACCCGGTCACCAATCAGGAATACCTTGAGTTTCTCACGGCCGCGTCCCGCCGACGTGGGGTCGAGCGTCCACCCTGGATGTTTCGTCCGGGTTTCGGTGAGCCGGACATGCCCGTGGTCGGCGTCACCCACGCCGACGCCTCCGCCTATGCGCGGTGGGCGGGGAAGCGGCTCCCCACCCTCGCCGAGTGGGCACGCGCCGTTCAAGGCGACGACGAGCGACGTTTTCCCTGGGGCAACGCGGAGCCGGACGCGGCACGCGCCTGCTTCGGCCGTGGCGCGCGTGGCAACCCCGGGCGCCGTGGCGAGCGCGACGCGGGACGCGGCCCCTACGGCCACCATGACCTCCTCGGCAACGTCTGGGAGTGGTGCGATGATGGCAGGTGTGTCGGCGGCTTCTGGGGGGCCGCGGCGCTACGCCCGAGCGAGGTCTTGACGCAGGCTGCCGACGCCCGCTCCGGCGGTGTCGGCTTTCGCTGCGCACGATGAACGACGTCCGCGTGACACCCGGCCCGAAGTTCGGCAAGGTCCAGCCCCCTCGTCCACGTGGAGCCAGAATGCCTACCCCCGTCCTGAGCGTCCGCTCCTCCTCCCGACTGGTGATCTTCATCGTGGCGCTCACGGCGGCCCTCGCCGCGTCGTGCGCCCGCCCGGAGGTCGACGTGCCCGAGCAGTCCGGTGGGGCCGGGGACTTCTGCATCTCCGCAGGCGATTGTGCCGCCGCTTCGGGGGCGTCTGGCGCGCTGCAATGCTTCGAGCGGCGCTGTTGCGCGGACGAGAGCTGCCCGACCCGCTGTGACGCGCTCCTCGCCAGCGCGCTCCCGGCCGCAGATGTGACGCCGGGTGGCGGCGACGGGACCCGCCGCGTGCACCAGCCCGACGAGCGTCGGCTCATTCGAGGCACCTGTATTTCGCTCTGCTGCCAGAATCGCACGTCAGCCGAGATCGAACACGTCTTGAGCTCCCCCACCTTCGCGCCAGTCCATCTGGTAGAGTGACATCGGCGGGCGCCTTGGCGCTGATCGCGACGCCCACCTGGAGGGAGTAGCTCATGGCGACCGACTGGAAGAGTCAGCTGATCTCATCGCTGCGGCCGATCGAGACCGAGGCAGCGGACGGCGCCCAGCGCACGCAGGCGCTCGAAGGCGCGTACTCACAGCTCGTCGACGCGGTCGGCTCGGCGGTCGGCGAGATCGCGACCGCAGCAGGGCTGGGCGTCTCGGTGTGGGGGGCCAAGGCGGATGGGCGGGTCCGCTGGATCTTCGCGGGGCGCCAGCTCGCGGTCTACCTCGATCGCGGCGCCGGGCGCTGCGTCGTCACGTGTGACCTCGGCCGCGAGCTCAAGATGCAGGACATTGCCCCCACCGACGGTGGCGGCCTCGTCGACAGTGACGGCCGCGCGCAGGTGCTCGAAGAGGTGTGTGAACGCTTCGTCACCTTGCTCTTCCGCGCGCCTGGATGAACGCGACTCCGGGGGATTCGACGCGCTCAGCCGGCGTCTGGATCGGTGGCCTCGGGAGATGTTCGGGTCTCAAGCTCAGAGAATGCGTGGGCGATGGCGGGCTGGGTCGGCGCGCGCAGTGAGGCGGGCACGTGCGCGCCCTCCTCGGCGGCCACGAGCCCACCCACCGCGCCGTCCGGGGTGGAGCGCCGACGCCCGCCGAGCGCCTCGGTGGGCGCTGGCTCCGGCGGAGGCGTCTCGAACGCGTCCGGGGGTGCCGCGACCGTCTCTCCGCCGGTCACGGTGACGAGCGCCGGCCGAAGCAAACGACCGTGAATAGTGTAGCCCCGTTGACCCACGGCGGCGACGAGGCCCGGCGGCATGCCGGGTACCGTAACCCTGGCCATGGATTGATGAATCTTGGGGTCGAAGGGGACCTCCGTGGCTCCAAAGGACTCCACGCCGCTCCGCGCCAGCACCTGCAGGAACATCTGCAGCGTCATCTTGACTCCGGACGCGAGCTTGTCGTTGCGCTCGGGCCCGGCATGGTCGATAGCGAGCGAGAGGGTGTCGAGCACGGGGAGGAGATCGCGCACAAGCTGCTCGTTGCCAAACTGAGCTGCGTCCGACTTCTCCTTTTGGAGGCGCTTCCGAATCGCGTCGAACTCCGTCGCCGCTTTGACTGCCTTGCTCTTCCAAGCCTCCAGCTCCTGACGCGCGAGCTCTAACTCTCGCTTCAAGAGCGGGACCATCGGATCGGACGGCTGAAGCGGCGGAACCTGATGTTGCGGCCCCGTCCCGGGCCGAGGCGGCGCGCGCATGAAGCCCGAATCGGCTCGCTGCGGCGGCATCGCCGGCGGACGTTCAGGCTCCGGTGCGGGCGCTGGGGCGTCGTCGAGATCGATCTCGAACGGATCGTCGTCGGCGTCCGCTTTCGCCCTAACTTCGCTCTCGATGTCGAGCCCTTCCAGCTCCGCGAGGAGAGAGTCCAGCTCGGCTTTCAGCCCGCCACTCGACTTCGGGATAGTGCGAGTGCCCGCAGGCGGTCGTTCAGGGGGTCGGTCGGTCATGCAAGACGTCTCCGCGCGATCGGGGTCAACACAAGGGTGGGCGCGACGTGTGGGTGAGGTCGAGGTGCCCGGCGCCGACGGCACGGGCGCGAGAGAGGTGGTTTCGGAGGAGCTCGACGGTCGCCATCATCGCCGCGTACGCCATGCGCATGGGGCCGACCAGCCCGACCGACCCCGAATGATCAGCGTCCCAGTCGATCGGCGCCATGACGATGGCGCAGTCGCTCAGGCCGTCGACGCCGCTCTCTCGCCCGATGAAGACGGAGACGTGGCCGCTCCCGTGGTGAAGCGGAGAGGCGCTCCCGCCAGCCGACGCGAGCATCCCGCCGGTATCGAGGAGGCTGTGCGCCCCGGCGTCGGAGGTCATCGCGTCGAGGAGCCGAAGCCAGGTCTCGCGACGTTCGAGCTCCTCGAGGACCCGCGCGGCGCTGGTGCCGAGCCTGAACTCGGGTTGGCCGAGGAGGTGGTGTTGCCCCGCCACGGCGACGTCGAGGGCGGGCTCGGAGCCGCCGGGGAAGGCCTGATCGCCGAAGTCGAGGGCCTGCTTCGTGGTCGCTCGGTCGTCGCCATCGTTAGCGTCACCGGCGCGAAGGACGGTGAGCTCGGCCGCGAGCCGCTCTCGGATCTGCTTCAGCGAGAGGCCTCGATAACGCTCGTTCAGGAGGTTCCGGAACTGCTCGAGCTGGGCGTCGGTCGCTGGGATGGGCGGAGTGAAGACGCGCCGCCGCACGACGCCGGTCGACGACAGGTGTACGGCGAGGAGGCGCTCGGCGTCGAGGCGCACGAACTCGATGTGGTGATGCAGCTCCTCCTCGCGGGTCGCGGCGATCGCGAACGCGGTGAGCTGGGTCTGGGCCGTGAGCGCCGCGAGTGCCGCCTGCATCAGCGTGCGGAGGCCTTCCCGGGCGGCGTTCACGAGGAGGAGGTTGGGCGCCTCGGCGGCCGCGATCCCGGTATGCAGCTCGTCGACGTAGAAGCGGTAGCCGCGATCGGTCGGGATGCGTCCGGCGGAGGTGTGTGGTTGCTGCAGCAGCCCTCGATCTTCGAGGCCCATCATGATCGACCGGATTAGGGCGGAGCTGAGGCGCAGGGGCCGACTGAGGACAGCCGACGCGACGGGCTCGGCTGATGCGATGTAGCGCTCGACGGCGGCGTGGAGCACCTCTCTCGGGCGCCCGTCTATGGCGATGGCCTGTCCGCGCAAGGATTGCCTCTCGGGTGGGTCGAACGCTCGCCTTCCGTCTGGGCAAAAGTCCAGTACGGGAGCGGAAATAAAGGCTAGATGCGTGCGCTTCCCCTGTCAAAGCTCGGCGCCAGGTTTCAGACCACGCGGTGGCGTGTCACGCCGGACCCGGAACCCACTGGCGCCGGGCCTTCGTGCCGTACCTCCGTCTTGAAGTGGAACGCTCGATGAGTCAATGAATATAAGGTGTTGGGCGACCGACGCCGAACACCGTCGCGTCCGGCAGCTCGTCACGTTGTCTCGTCGCGATGTGATAACGACCGTCCGACGTGCGCTCTCGAGGCGCGCCGCAATTGCGACTCAGTACCAAAGTTTTCTTTGGGAAGTGGCGCCGAAGAGCCGGACAACGGCGTCACAGAAGTTCCCGAGCCGAGGTGCACGCTGGTAGGGTGCTCCGGTGACCATCGATCGTCGACTACTCCCCGCCGTCTCGGTCCTGCTCTCGGACCCACGCGCGCTACCGCTGGTAGCAGCCTTTGGGCGTTCGAACGTGACCGATGCGTTTCGAGAGGCCATCGCGTCGCTCCGGGCTGACCTCCCCCTCGCGTCGACAGACGGCGCGACGCCGGAGCGACTGCGAGCAGGGCTCTTCGAGGCCGCGCGCGTGTCACTTGAGCGCGACGCAACGCCCAGCTTGACCAAGGTCATCAACGCCACCGGCGTCCTCCTCCACACGAACCTCGGGCGCGCGCCAATGGACCCGGCTCTTCTGGCCGACGCCGCCCGTATCGCGGGCGGCTACTGCAATCTCGAGTTCGACCTCGAGGCGGGAGAACGGGGTGACCGCAGCGTTCACTGCGCGCGGGTCTTGAGCCGCCTCACCGGCGCCGAAGACGCGGTCGTCGTGAACAACAACGCCGCGGCGATGGTGCTCCTCCTCGGCGCCGTCGCGGCGGGCCGACAGGCCATCGTCAGCCGGGGGGAGCTCATCGAGATCGGGGGGAGCTTCCGTCTCCCGGAGATATTCCGGACGTCCGGCGTCGCGCTCGTCGAGGTTGGTTCCACGAACCGGACCTACTTGAAGGACTACGGCAGCGCGATCGGCCCCGAGACGGCGCTGCTCCTCAAGGCCTCCCGCAGCAACTTCGAGATGGTGGGCTTCACATCGGAGGTCGAGGCGGACGCTCTCGCGGGGCTCGCGCGTGAACGTGGGCTCCTCTCGGCGTGGGACGTCGGCTCCGGGTGCTTCGTCGACCTCCGGCCCTATGGGCTCGAGTGCACCACCACCCAGAGCGCCGTCGCGTCGGGCGTCGATCTCGTGGCCGTGAGCGGCGACAAGCTGCTGGGCGGGCCACAGGCCGGCATCGTCGTCGGCAAACGGGCCGCAATCGCCCGACTGAAGTCGCACCCGCTGATGCGCGCCTTTCGGTGCGACAAGCTCACGCTCGCTCTCCTCGAACAAAGCTTGCTCGCTATTGCCGACGGTAGCCACGAGCGTCGCATCCCGCTCTTCCGGATGCTCGGGCTTCCGACGGTCGAGCTCGAGCGCCGAAGCGCCACCCTCATCGATGGCCTTGGCGGCGCCGATGGGGCAGGGCGAGCCGAGCTGGCGGCGGTCGCGATGTCGGGTCGCGTCGGAGGCGGCACGCTGCCGACCGCGACGGTCCCGAGTTTCGGCGTACGGATCCGGCCCCGACACAGAGGTGCCGAGTCCTTGGCGGCGCGACTCCGTATGTCCAGCTCGCCCGTGGTGGGGCGTCTCGAGGAGGATGCCGTGTTGCTCGACCTGCGAACCGTCCTCGACACGGAGCTGGCAGACCTCGCTCGCACCCTTGAGGCCGCCCTCGGAGAACGCGTCGACGCGACGCGAATCGATGGGAGGAAACGGGTTTGATTACAAGATGTTACGACAATGATCTCGAGGTGCTTGGAACACCAGGGTGAGTTTCTGGCGCCGAGTGGTCGCCCATGGTACGCGCAGGTGTCCAAACTCGGGGAGACTCCATGCGCACTCGCCTTCGCGCCCACATCATCAGGTTCACAATCTCGGTCACAACGGCGCTGCCGACCATCGGCTGTGGCGGGGGTGACGGGGGTGACGGAGAGGCGGTGCCTGATCCCTGGTTCGTGGAGTCCACTCCCGAACCGTCTGTGCTCGACATGCCACCCAGCGCCATTCCCCCGATCGACGATGAGCCCACAGCCGTCGCGCAAGGCGGGGAGGGGGGCGAGACCGAGCGTCCCGATCCGTTCGCCGAGGCGGCCGAAGCCCCCGCTGCCGATCGGGACGAGCCTCCACCGCTCGCACCGTCCGAGGAGGTCGCGGCCGACGGCGGTCGCACTGTCGACATCGTGGTCGAGCGCAATGAGAGCATAAAGCTCTATTCAGAGTGGGCGGGTGTCCCCGAGTCCGAGCTGCTTCCGAACGGCGGGCTCACGCGGCCGAAGCTGCGTGCCGGCCAGCGACTGGCGCTGCTCCTGACGCCGGACGCGTATCGCCGCTTTACAGATGGGCGCGACAAGTACCGGCTTGAACGAGAGCGCGAGTTCCTGCAGCGCTTCGAGGTCGAACGCCTCGAAGCGCACACGGTCGCGAAGGGCGACAACGTCTGGAAGATCGCGAACAAACACGGCGAGGTACCGGTCTGGGTGCTGAAGCGCTTCAATCGGAACGTCGATCTCGAACACCTGAAGCTCGGCGACGTCGTGCTGGTCCCGGTTCTGAACCAGGTCGCGCCACCGGGCAAGAAGGCCGGTGAGATGATCTGGGACCTCGACGCCGAGGCCGAGGCCATGCGCCGCCACCGCGACGGACAGAAACCGGCCAACGTCGCCGTGAAGGTGCCCGGCGCCAAAGAGGAGAAGCCACTCCCGGCCGGCACCACCGTGAAGGTGAAGCGCGGCGAGACGATGCGGCTCTATGCGCAGTGGAGCAACGTCCCCGTCGAGACGATCCGCCGCATGAACCCGGGCATCGGTGGCCGTGGCCTGCAGCTCGATCAGCTCGTTCGTATCCCCATGACGGACGCGCGCTTCGTGGAGTTCGTACAGCTCCGGAACCAGTTCCACGGCGATCTGATGAAGGGCGAGGTCAACGAGGCCAGCGCCCCGGAAGAGCGCGACGAGGACGCGGGCATGCCGGTCTACGGCAAGGGAGTCAAGCTCGTCCGCCACTCGGTCAAGCGCGGCGAGACGCTCGCCAAGATCGCCAAGAGCTACAAGGTCACGGTCAAGGCCATCAAGGCGGCCAACCCGAACCGCTCGTGGACCCGCCTCGATCCCGGTGACACGCTCAAGGTACCGGTCAAGAAGCAGCGCTGAGTCGTGCTGCTCAGCCGCTTCGCTTCGCCACCTTTTCGCGAAGCGCGGCGGCGACGCCAGGCGGGACCAAATCGTCGATGTTCCCGCCGAGGGCCGAGACCTCCCGGACCAGAGACGAGCTCACGTAGAAGTCCGCACCCGTCATGAGGAACGCCGTCTCCATCGAGGGATAGAGGTGGCGGTTCATGTTGGCCATCTGAAACTCGTACTCGAAGTCGGCGACGGCGCGTAGCCCGCGAATGACGAGGTTGGCGTTGGCCGACCGTGCGTAGTCGACCAGCAGACCCTCGAACGAATCGACCTTCACACGGGGATCGTGGTCGAAGGCCCCGAGGATGAGCGCGGTTCGCTCTTCAATGGTGAAGAGGCCGGCCTTTCTCGGGTTCTTCGCGATGAGGACCGTGAGGCCGTCGAAGAGCGACAACGCGCGCCGGGCGATGTCGAGGTGCCCGTTCGTGATGGGGTCAAACGAGCCCGGATAGATCGCGTTCACCACGGCCGTGTCCTCACGTGTACGGCGGCCCGTCAGAGGCGGCCTCGTCGTCAGCGTACACTGCCACCTGGGCGGTACCATAACTTCGGAGGGCGCTTCGCCCGAAACGCCCCGCGCGCACAGGTAACGTGGCGCCGGCGCGGGCTTCATAGAGGAGATGGGCTGTTGGCGTGGCCAGCGCGGCGAGCGCCTCGAGGAGGGGGGCCGCCTCATCGAGGTCGTAAGGCGGGTCACAGAAGAGCAGGTCGAACCGGTCCGTGAGCTTCGGCAGCCAGCGCTGGGCTGCGCCCCGGTGGATGGTCACCCGCCCTTCGACCTTCAAGGTGCGCGCGTTCTGCTCGAGCGTCTTGCAGGATCCCGCGTCGAGCTCGACGAACACGACCTTCGCGGCGCCCCGCGAGAGCGCTTCGAAGCCATACGCGCCGGACCCCGCAAACACGTCGAGGACCAGGGCTCCGGGGACGTACGGACCGAGCATCGACATGACGGCCTCGCGCACGCGTTCGGTGGTGGGCCGAAGTTCATGACGCGGGACCGTGAGCACGCGGCCTCCGAACTCGCCGGCGACGATCCTCATGGCTCCGCCGCCGGGACCAGCAGCGACGGCGCCCAGTCAGCCCGCGCGGGGACTCCGAGGAGTTCGACCACCGTGGCTGCGACGTTGGCAAGGCCGCCCGTGCGGAGGACAAAACCCGGGAGTGCAGGCCAGAGGTAGAGTGGGACCGGCGCGAGCGAGTGGCTCGTCGAGGGGACAGGCCCGCCGTCGTCGCCCTTGAGCAGCTCGCCCTTCTTGTTACGCTTCCACATCTCGTCGGCGTTCCCATGGTCGGCGGTGCAGAGCAGGGTCCCCCCCAGGTCGCCTAGGGCGGCCATGAGCCGGCCCAGCGCTAGATCGACGGCTTCCACGGCGAGGATGGTGGGTCCGAGGGCGCCCGTGTGGCCGACCATGTCACCATTCGGGAAGTTGATGCGCAGCAGACCGTAAGCACCGCTGCGTAGCGCCTCCACGGTGGCGTCGGTGAGCTCCGCCGACTTCATCCAAGGACGTTCTTCGAAGGGCATGAGATCACTTGGGATCTCGCGCCACACGTCGAGCGCCGGGTCGATGGGGTCGGCCCGGTTGCCGTTCCAGAAGTAGGTGACGTGACCGAACTTCTGCGTCTCGCTGCACGCCCACTGACGCACGCCAGCGGCGATGAGCGTCTCGGTGAGCGTGCCGTCGATGACCGGAGGCGTCACGAGGAAGCGGCGCGGGACGCCGCGATCGCCGTCGTACTGCATGAGCCCGGCGAAGACCACCTTCGGCACGCGGACGCGGTCGAAGGCCGTGAACGTGTCGCCCGACTCGAAGGCCGACGAGAGCTGCATCGCGCGGTCACCACGGAAGTTGAAGAGGACGACACTGTCACCGTCGAGGATGGGCGAACCTTCGCCCACGACGAAGGGCGGGAGAGCCTGGTCCGAGATCCCGGGCGACGCGGCCCGAGCCGAAAGGATCGCCGCCGACGCCGTGGAGTGTCGTTCGCCGTCCGCCAGGACGTGGGCACGCCACCCACGTTCGACGATACGCCAGTCGGACTCATAGCGGTCCATGGTGACGAACATGCGCCCGCCACCGCTGGCGATTCGGGCGTCGGTGCCGTCCTGGGACAGTTCGGTGAGCACCCCTTCGAGGCGCTCAACGTAGTCGAGCGCCGAGCCGTCCCGGACGTCGCGACCGTCGAGGAGGATGTGTACCCGGAGGCGGCGCTTGCCCGACGCGGCGGCCGAGCGAAGCATGGCGTGGAGGTGACGCTCGTGGCTGTGCACGTTGCCGTCCGAGAGGAGGCCGATGAAGTGGACCGTCTCCCCAGTCAGGACCTCCTGCCACGCTGCGCCGCGAAAGAGGGCACCCGTCTCGATCGCCCGCTCGACTAGCGTCGCACCTTGGTCGAAGACGCGGCCCGCGCCGAGGGCGTTGTGACCGACCTCGGAGTTGCCCATGTCGTCGTCGCTCGGCAGCCCGACCGCGCGACCGTGGGCGACGAGTCGGGTGTGCAGCGCCTCCGCCGCGAGTCGGTCGAGGTTCGGCGTGCGCGCCAACGTCACGGCGTTGCCGCCGTCGCTCGGGCCGATCCCGACGCCGTCCATCACGACGATGAGTAGAGGGCCGGGAATGAGGGGGGTGGTCATGCTCAGGACCTTCGGGTCAGGGGGGAGTCGTGACGCCTTGTCTTACGCCCTTGGTCACCCGCGTGGGAGCTTTGCTGCACCCGATACGGCGGCCGCAAAGCGATCGGCGAGTCGGCCCAGGCCCCGTCGCCGCAGCTTGAGTCGATAGAAGGGGCGGGCCAAGGAGACGCCCGTGACGGGAATGGCACAGAGGAGACCCGCGAGGACCTCCCGCTCGACGGTGAGACCGCTGAGGAGCGAGATGCCATGGCCGTCGATGATGGCGGTCTTGATCGCTTCGGTGTTACCGAGGCACATGCGGGCCGTCGCGAAGACACCGACGCCGGCGAGCCGGTTCTCGACGACCTCGCGGGTACCGGAGCCGGGCTCCCGCAGGATGAGCGCTTCCCCCGCCAGAGCCGTGACCGGCACGGAGGCCGAACGCGCGAGCGGGTGGTCGTGCCGACAGACGAGCTTCAGGTGGTCCGTGGCGATCTCGGTGACGTCGATGTCCGGGTGTTGGCAGCGGCCCTCGATGAATCCGAACTCGATGTCGCGGCGGGCAACACGGTGGACGACGTCCGCGCTGTTGCCGATCCAAAGCTGTATTTCGGTGCTGGGGTTCTGCGAGGTGAACTGGCCAATAGCCGAGGGCAACACGTAGTTGCCGATGGTGGTGGAGGCCCCGATTGCCAAGGTGCCCGAGAGCGGGCCCGTGCCGCCGTCGAGGAGCTCTGCGGCGTCAGTGCAGGCCGCGAGGATCCGTTCAGCGCCTTCGAGAAATCGGAGGCCGGTCGCGCTCAGCTCGAGCGGCGTGCTCCCGCGCCGCACCAGCTCCGAGCCCAGCTTTCGCTCCAGCTCGCGGAGCGCCTGGCTGACGGCGGGTTGAGTGACCCCGAGCTCGGCGGCGGCCTCGGTGATGGAGCCACGTGCCGCCACGGTGAGGAAGACTCGGAGCTGCTGCAGTGTGAACGGGAGTGTGTCTGTCATAGGCGGATCTTATCCATAGTTCACGAAGAATTCAATTCAATTCATGCCGACCATCCGGTAGCCTGTCGCCATGTACCGATACTCCCCGATGGACCTCCAGTTCGTGAAAGAGCGCGTCGCGGAGTTTCGCGACCAGGTACGCCGACGCAATGCGGGCGAGCTGACGGAAGACGAGTTCCGTCCGCTGCGCCTGATGAACGGCCTCTACATGCAGCGCCACGCCTACATGTTGCGTGTCGCCATCCCCTATGGGCTCCTCAGCTCCGCCCAGATGCGAAAGCTCGGGGCCATCGCTGAGAAGTACGACCGCGGTTTCGGCCACTTCACCACTCGACAGAACCTCCAGTACAACTGGCTGAAGCTCGACGAGGTCCCAGACCTCCTCCAAGAGCTGGCTGACGTCGAGATGAACGGCATTCAGACGAGCGGCAATTGCGTTCGGAACATCACGACCGACCCCTACGCCGGCGTCGCGCCCGACGAGCTCCTCGACTGTCGGCCCTATTGCGAGATCCTTCGTCAATACGTGGCCTTGCACCCCGAGTTCATGTATCTGCCCCGCAAGTTCAAGATCGCGTTCTCGGGCGCCAACGAAGACCGTGCCGCCACGGCGGTCCACGACATCGGGATCAAGGCGGTGCGGGGACCGCACGGCGCGCTCGGCTTCGAAGTGCTCGTGGGGGGGGGCCTCGGCCGCACGCCGCGAATCGGGCAGGTGGTACGCGACTTCCTGCCGCTCGAAGACCTCGTCAGCTACACCGAAGCGATTCTGCGGGTCTACAACCTGCACGGTCGCCGGGACAACAAGTTCAAGGCTCGCATCAAGATTCTGGTGGGCGCGCTCGGCATCGACGAGTTCCGCCGGCAGGTCGAGGTCGAGTGGGCGCCGATCGCCGGCGAGAAGCTCGACCCCGTGAGGGTGGCCGCCGTGACTCGGCAGTTCGAGGACGTCGTGTTCGAGCCGGGCGCCGAGGGCGAGCAGCGCTTCCGTGAACGAGCGCTCACCGACGCCCCGTTCCGGCGCTGGCTCGAGCACAACGTGAAGCCGCATCGGGTCCCCGGCTACAACGTCGTCCTGGTCTCGCTGAAGCGGCCGAAGATCGCGCCGGGTGACGTCTTCACCGCCGAGTTCGACGCGCTCGCCGACCTCATGGATCGTTACAACCAGGGATACTGCACCGCCCTCTACAACCAGAACGTGTGCTTTCAGTACATCCGAAACGCCGACCTCGAAGCCG